>CAYUCU010000004.1:0-64878 GCA_964443345.1 uncultured Chitinophaga sp. | reverse complement strand
CCATCATAGCTTATTTCTTAACCAGAACACTAAAGGCTATGCGTATCCAACCTTTGATCGGGACACACTCGCATCCCCCATCCGGGGCCGCCAGATCCGGCTTTGAGTTTTTAGTGAAAGATTGTAACGGATTATTCACTTTTTTAAAAACTTAAAAGCATACAAATGAATGTAAAACAAGAAGCAAAGCTCAATGCGTATAATACGGTTGAAGACTATTGCACAGAAAGAAACGCCATCGTGGCAACATCACCTGCCTTCCAGGCTATTTTTAACACCTTCAGGGCCAAAAAATCAGCGTTGGTTACCTCATTCGAGCTGGAGGCCCAGGCTATAAAAGGTATAGCTATGGACAAAAAGCAGGCAAAGCAATTACTGGCTACCCAGTTTGCAGATGTGGCAGCGCTGGTGTATGCGTTTGGATTTAACGCAAAAAACAACACGCTGAAAGAAGCGGTGAATTTTTCATACACTGATCTGAACCGGATGAAGGATGATGAGATCACAAAGGTCTGTGCCAACATTCGCAAAGCAGCCTGGGACAACCTGGTGGCTTTGGCGGATTACGGTGTGGATCAGGCCCTGATCGATTCAATGGATGCTACCTTTGATAATTATCAGGCTACTACCACCGGGCCCAGAACAGCCATCACCAACCGCCGCAATTACAAAACCGTGATTGCGGAGCAGATAAAGGAGATCGATTCGCTCCTGAAAAATTCCCTGGATAAGATCGCAGTAAAATTCAAAAAGAATCATCCGGATTTTTACAGGACCTACACCTACAACAGGGTTATAGTGGACCCAAAAAGTTCAAAGACCCAATTGAAAGGTGTTGTTACAGATGCAGAGAGCAAAAAACCATTGGCAGGTGTTATCGTTACTGCGGTTATCAATGAAAAGCCCTTTACGGCTACAACAGACCTTAAAGGAAAGTACAGCATTGATACACCAGTTGCCGGTACCTACCAGTTAAGCTTTGCTCACAAAGCATATCATCGTATTCCTGAATTGATAATTGATATTGTCCTTGGCAAGTCAAGAGTCGAGAACATGGAATTGAATCATTTATAAACAAACAAGAATGTCCGTTACAAAAAGATAAATCCCGCAAAATGCGGGATTTCCTTTTATAACTATATCACGAAATCTAATAACAAACACCCCCTTGTCCTCCATAGCCTTCTTGACTGCCTAAGTTTTAACGTAGCCATATAGCGAAGGAGGGACTCCCAACTATCGACTATGGACTATCGACTATGGACTTCCGACTTCCAACCTCCCACTCCCCACTCGCCAAACCCCACTCCCCTACTCCAACTCAATCTCAAAACTCACCAGGTCCTTAAACACCTGGATCCTATTATTAATATCAGCGTTGTTGATCTCTTTTAACCGGGTAGCGCCAAATTTTTCTACACAAAAGCTGGCCATCGCAGAACCAACAATGATCCCTCTTTTCATATTCTCAAAAGAAATATCACCCGTCTTGGCCAGGTGCCCGATAAATCCGCCGGCAAATGTATCACCGGCACCCGTTGGGTCAAACACATCTTCCAGCGGTAAGGCCGGTGCAAAGAACACACTGTCATGATCAAATAACAATGCCCCGTGTTCCCCCTTCTTAATAATTAAAAATTTAGGCCCCATTGATAATATGGTCCGGGCCGCTTTTACTAAAGAGAACTGGCCGGTCAGTTGACGGGCCTCTGCATCATTCACCATCAGCATGTCCACATGCTTCAATGTTTCCTCCAGGTCCGCCATCGCAATTTCCATCCAGAAGTTCATTGTGTCCATTACAATGAACTTAGGTCTTGTTTTCAATTGTTTGATCACACTCAGTTGAATGGACGGGGCCAGGTTGCCCAGCATTAAAAATTCAGCGCCCTGGTAGCTGTCCGGAACTTTTGGATCAAAATCAGCCAGCACATTCAGGTCTGTAATTAAAGTGTCCCTGCTGTTCATGTCTTCATGATAGCGGCCACTCCAGAAAAAAGATTTCTTTCCCGGTACGATCTCCACACCATCCAGTTGCACACCACGGTGTTTCAGTTCCGTCATTTCTTCCTCAGGAAAATCATCTCCCACTATGGATATCTGTTGTACGGGCTTTACAAAAAAACTGGCAGCATAGGCCACATACAAAGCAGAGCCACCGGTTATCCTTTCTGTTTTTCCAAACGGTGTTTCAATGGCATCAAAAGCCATGGTACCAACTGTGATTAAAGACATAAGCTAAAAATATTATTGATGAATGATGTCCAATAAGTCAAAAAGGTCAGAAGGGTCAAAAGGGTGAAAAAGGTCAAATGCAACGGATTCCCGCTTTATGACCTCTGTCACTTCGTTTGACTTAACTAACTGCCAAAAGGCGTGCAAACCTACATGAAATTTACAAACCGGTAAAAAGCAATCATAATGTAGCTGGAAATAATTCAGGCACACAGCTTGTCCCGTCTTATGCGGGAGATGACACGGGTTGGACGGATGAACACCGATCTTTTACACTGCTTCGCAGCATAAACAGGATAGCCTAAGGCTATAGGACAGACAAATGGGATTTAAGCTAATCCTTAATACAGCTTCGCTGTATTAATCCGTGTTCATCCGTCCAACCCGTGTCATCCGTGTGCAAAAAAACAAGAAATAGCTTGTTCAAATTTATTTCACCCTGGTACACAACCTCCCTGAAGGTTCTGTATCTTTGAAATAATCATCCGTTACATGTTAAAACGTCTTCTCCTTCTTCCCTTATTGATAGTACTGGCATACCAGGCTCAGTCACAGTTCGACACCAGCTTTGTAAAACAAAATATCCTTCGCTGCGCCGACAGCCTGGTAAAAGGATTTAAGTCCCGCAACTGGGAGCAATTCGCTTTGTACAGCAATCCGGCCATCATCGGTTCTATGGGTGGCAAAGAAGAATACATTAATTATATCTCGCAAACATTTGCCGGCATACCCGATTCCGCCTGGAAATTGTATCAACCCGGCAAGGTGTTGCAAATAATAAAAATGCCGGAAGAACTGCAGGCCGTTATAGAAATGCATTCCATACTCGAATACCAGGGCCAGCGGATCACTTCCACCGCCTGTATGATCGGACAGTCTTGGGATGGTGGCCTCTTCTGGACATTCTTTGATTCACAAAATGACAGCATTGCCGTACGGATGATCAAACCCGATATCAGCCCGTCCATCATCATTCCTGCAAAAGTGGAGAAAGTAGAACTGCTGCCCCCGCCCCAACCAGCTGCATCACAAAAACCGGCGGTCAAGCCAAAAAACTAAGTGACCACGGTCATGCAGCCAGTATAATAGTGTTCGTTATCTTTGGGCATGGCAAAATCTCAACGAAAGAAAGCATCCAAGAAAGGATTGATATTGCGCAAAGCTTCGGCCATGTTCCGGGAAAAAGGCTTTGCCGCCACTTCCATGCGTGACCTTGCCGAAGCAGTCGGTATAGAAGCCGCCAGCTTATACAATCATATCCGTTCCAAAAATGAGATACTGGAAGCCATCTGTTTTGAGGTGGCCAATATCTTCAACACCAATATTGAAACTATTGACGCCAGCAGTCAGAAGTCAATTACAAAGATCGACAACCTGCTTCGTTTTCATATCCGGCAAATGATAGAGAATTATGAAGAAGTATACGTAAGCGACCGGGAATGGAAACATTTGGATGAACCCTATTTATCCAACTTCCAGACACAGCGGCGCAGCTACCGTAAAAAATTTGCAGCCATCATAGAAGAAGGCATTGCCAAAAATGAGATCCGCAAAATAGATGCCCCCACCGCCGTGCTCATCATCCTGCATGCCATCAGCGGTATTGAAAGCTGGCACCGCAGCAAAGCCAAGATCAATGCACAGGAACTGGAAGACAATATGGTAATGATCATGATTGATGGCTTACGAAAACACCCCTGACCTATGTCCATTCATTTTCACCGCCTGGCCATACAGGAAATAAAACAGGAAACACCCGATTGCATATCCGTACTGTTTGAAGTACCGGATGCACTGAAAAAAGAATTTCAGTTCTCACAGGGACAAAGCCTCACCATGCGAACCATCCTTTCCGGAGAAGAAGTGCGCCGCACCTATTCCATCTGCTCTTCCCCGCTGGAAGATCAACTGAAAGTGGCCATCAAAAAAGTGGACGGTGGTTTGTTTTCCAGCTTTGCCAATTCGCAACTGAAAAAAGGGACAATACTGGAAGTAATGCCACCGGTAGGAAAATTTTATACACCGCTTCATCCCAACCAGCAAAAAAATTATGTGGCATTTGCCGCAGGAAGTGGCATCACTCCTGTTCTCTCACTTATCAAAACCACGCTGGTCACAGAACCCCGCAGCACCTTCACACTGGTGTATGGAAACAAGACCCGCAGCACTGTCATTTTTTTTGAAGAACTGGAAGCGCTGAAAAATAAATACATGCAACGGTTCAACCTGATCCACATATTAAGCAGGGAAAAGACAGACACCACACTCAACTTTGGAAGAATAACCACCGAAAAGCTTAACGACCTCGGTAAACTGGTGAATTATACCGGAACAGATGAGTTCTTTATCTGCGGACCGGAAGAAATGATCTTTGCTGTAAAAGATTTTTTAGAAACAAAAGGCATTGATAAAAAGAAGATACATTTTGAACTGTTCACAACACAAGGACAGAAGAAAAAGCCGGAAGCCGGAGGTATGAAGTCTGAAAATACAGGACCACAAAGCCGGATCACCTTACGGATAGATGGCCGAAGCCTGGATTTTGATCTTCCGTTTACAAGTGATATGACCATACTGGATGCTGCATTGAAACAAGGCGCCGATCTGCCCTATGCCTGCAAAGGCGGTATGTGCTGCACCTGCAAAGCAAAGTTGCTGGAAGGTGAGGTAGCAATGGATGTGCATTGGGGGCTGGAAGAAGAGGAAGTGGAAAAAGGATACATCCTTACCTGCCAGAGCCATCCTAAAACAGAAAAGGTGGTCGTGGATTTTGATGCCAAGTAGAAAGCCTTCTATTGATTAAACACCGCATCCGGAACGCCTTTATTGATCACATAGCCGGAGTAAGCTATTTCCACTTTACCTTTTTTATTCTTCATCTTCTCTTCATTGTCTTTACTGGTGCCATTATCATAATCAATAGTGATCCCTTTGGGCAGTTTATAATCTTTGGTATTAAAGGTCAGCTCCACCTTATCAGGTAATCCGTAGGCTGCATAGTTCTTGTAACTCATCAGCAGCTCATAGGTGCCGTTCTCTTTGGTGCTGATAACAGATTTTAGTACCAGCAGTTCTGTTTCATCAATATACAACGTGGCACGGGTAATGCTTTCATCATCGCTAAGTGGAAATATTTTTACCACCTTGCACTCTTTCCCGTTTACTTTTTCCGTACCTGCTGCTACGGCTTCAAAATTATTCAACCCCAGCACATTGTTCATATTGATATTTACCGACCCTTTGGGAATGAAAGATATTCCGCTTTCATTCTTTATCCTGATCTTATCCGGCTTCTTGTAATATATCTTAACAGTAGCCACCGGTGCTTTTATAAAGATCACATTGGTCTTCATTTTACCGGTAGCGGTATAGTCATTCACCGTATCATACTTGGCTTTTACTTTTTTCAGCAGTTCTTTTATGTCTTGTGCCTGCAACTGAAGTCCGCCAAGCATAACTGTCAAAAGAACGATCCATTTTTTCATCGTACAAAGTTTTAGCTTAAAATATCTTTCTTATTAAAATACCGGATGCTGATAAAAAGGAACAGGACGATATAGCCGGCTAATACCAACCCGCTCTTGATAAGCGCTGCAGGATTTTCGATAGACCCGTTGATCGTGGCGCCTTCAGCCGTTTTTTCCACATAAAAGAAACCTTTCCACCCCAGCATATGTGTGGTAAAAGACCAGGGGTTGATGGTATCCTCAAATACGGGCACTTTCAATTGCTGTATAATAGTAAACACGATCACCACGCAAACGGTTGCCACTATCGGCCCCAGTGAATTTTCAGAAAATACAGAGAACATCAGTGCCATTGCTGCAATCGTAGTTAATGCCAGCGCCGCATAAACGAATGCTGCGAAGAAACGCCACAGCACATCCGCCTGCTGTATGATATGCAGGTCATTCTCTTTGAACACCACCAGGTCCTCTTTACCAAAAAGCAGCATGCTGCCCAGCAATGCAAACAGGGCCATCCATATCAGCAGTAAGAAAACATATACGGTGCTGGCAGAAAATTTCGCCAGTAGCAGCTGGGTCCGGGTTACAGGTTTGCCGGCCAGTAAACGTAATGTGCCAAGGCTGGCTTCGCCGGATATCATATCACCGGCTATTAATGCCACCAGCAGCGGCACATGGATCAGGATCATATGCAATACAGCCACACATACAAAATACCCGTTCTGTATCTTTTCATACGGTATATCAAAAGTATCAGCCTGGCTGTCTGTGTACAACTGAACAAAATCTTTACCGTTCACTTTCAATGCAAACTGGACCAGTAAAACGATCAAAGCGATAGCGCCAAAAGAAATAAATCTCCGGGGACGTTTACATATCTTGTAAAGCTCAATGCGGAGTACTGCCAGGAACATTTATTCTTTTGTTAGAGATAAGAAATGATCTTCTAATGAATTCACCGGGCGGATGCTTTGTATGTCAATGCCCTGTGCTACCAGCTCTTTTGTCAATTCCGGTACACGGGCCTTATCAAATTCCAGCCGTATGGTTCCGTTTACAGGTTTTTTCAATAAGGATTTCCAGGCAGAATGTTCAAGGTACCGCATTGCAGCAGCTACATCAGAAGGAATTAGCTCGATCACACAGCGGGAAGGATTCAGCAGGTCGCTTACTTTTCCTTCCACCACTTTTCTTCCTTTATTAATGATAAGCATATGGTCGGCCACCATTTCCATTTCACTCAGCAGGTGGGATGATACGACCAATGTTTTCCCCAGGTCCTTGCTCAAATGAATGATCATGTTACGCATATCGGCTATCCCCTGCGGGTCCAGCCCGTTAGTAGGTTCATCCAGGATGATCAGTCGGGGATCATGAATAAGGGCACAGGCCAGGCCTAACCGCTGTTTCATTCCTTGTGAATAGGTTTTTACCCTGCTCTTTGCCCGGTCGGCCAGGCCCACCATGGAAAGCTGTTCCATCAATCTCTTTTCAGTGGGCTTCACACCGCTGAGTCTTGAGAATATCCGGATGTTCTCCAGGGCCGTCAAATATTTATACAGGTCCGGCTTTTCAATAATAGCTCCTATTTGACGGAGTATCTCACTGCGGTGTTTTTGCAAATTCATTCCAAATATCTCGATCTCACCTGCTGTGGGTTGAACAAGGGTGAGCAGCATCCGGATGGTCGTAGATTTACCTGCCCCGTTTTGTCCTAAAAAACCATATACCTGTCCTTCAGATACGGAGAAAGAAAGATCATCAACAGCTTTGGTCTCTTTAAAATCTTTGGTGAGGTTCTTAACCTGGATGATGGCACTCATTTTGATAATAACGGGCAAATGTATTAAAGGTTTGTATGGAATGTACATTCATTACAACCTTTAAGAAATATTTTTCTCAAAACACTTGTATATCTGGCACTCAAATAGTAGGTTTGTTTGAATTCGAAAACCCCAATTACCCTGGTAAAACTACGATAAACACCCGTACCCCGTCTTCTGACATTTATGCTGAAATTGGTACGGCACTTTATCAGGTCAGCCTTCATTGCTGAATTGATTTTTCCGAAAGAACATCCAATATTTCTGTGGGCCATTTGAAAGTGATCACCCGGTACTTCTGATACTATCAGCGCATCGGATCAAAACCCTAAGAAATGATAAAGTACATTCTCTTTATAGCTATCCTGGCAATGCGGTTATTTTATCAGCCCGCTAATACAACATCATCCGTCGCTCCATTTTCAAATTTGCCGATGAAACCTGCTCTTACCACGGTAACTACAGGGTCTGTCAAACTGATCAACTTTTCAGGAATGATCAAAAACAATAAAGTAGTGCTCCACTGGGTGGTTGATGATAATGAGACAGCCAACTTTTTTGAAGTAGAAAAAAGCACCGATGGCATCCACTTTACTATGGCAGCACTTGTATTTGGCACAGACAAGCCCGTGAGTGAGACATATGAGTTTTATGAAAGGGCCGGGAAAAAGAAAATGATCTACCGGATCAAGATTATCAATAAGGACCAAAAAACGGAATATTCCCCTGTTGTGGAATTACATCCAACTGCTTAAATAAAAATGTTATGGCAAAATCTGTTAAAAAAGGGATCAGGGAAGAATATAACCGGCTGAAGAAAGTGCTGGAAAAACTATTGAAACCCAAAAAGAATCAGTCGTTCCCTTCCCTGGTACTGCAACCGGTAAGAGATAAAAAGAATTTCCCGTCCAACTGATCTATAATAACTATTTCATACACTTAGAGTACCAAAAGAGAGTGAAGCCCTTTTTCTAAAGGGCTTTCTCCATTTTATCCTTTTCCAAGATAAGATTGCAGGCTGGTCACATAATCCTCAAAAGCCTGTATCCCCTGTTTTGTTATTTTACAAATGGTTTGCGGATAATTGTCTTTGAACTGCTTGGTCACATCAATATACCCGGCATCTTTTAGTTTTTGTACCTGCACACTCAGGTTACCGGCACTGGCATTGGTCTTCTCCCTGATAAAAGTAAATTCCGCCTCCTTTACACTGATAAGAAGTGACATGATGGCCAACCGGAGTTGCGAATGCAATATGGGGTCCAGTTCTTTAAACATGGGTATCAGCTAATTCTTTTTTGGCTTTTCTATACTCTTTTTCCATGATGATGCCGGGAATGAACCAGGCAAACACAGAAGAAACAGCAACTAAAATAAGATCCACTTTTATCGGCGTGTAAAGTGCAGTGATACAGCAAACCCAGCAAAATAACCCACCCCACAACATGGGCCTGAATTTCATACTTACCCCGGTAACAAAAGTGGGCAGCCCATATAATAAAAGGAAGAGGGATGAATTAAATTCATAAAAACGGAAAGAGGCGGTGTGCCCTGCCAGTTGCTCATATTCCTTCAGCACCGGTTTCCATTCACCAAACATAGTACCGGTAATAAAGATCATCAGAAAAATGCAAATTCCGAATCCGAGCCACAGGTAATCCATAAATTCATCCCCGTATGCTTTTACCTTTCTTTTCTTGGCTGACTGTATTGCAAAATAGATCTGCGGGATAACAGCTGCAAACGTAAGCCAGTAAACATTAAAGGGCAGTTTGTATTCAAATTGAATTTCGGACAGTCGTAGCAATGAGCAAATGGCTACCACAGCACCCCACATAATTGCGGAGATGCCTGTATCATGACAGGCATCTTTGGCTTTATTGATCATTTGTGTGATCAGTTCAAGGCTTTCTTTTTCGGTAAGTCGTTTTTCTGGTTGTTCCATAATAAAAAAATTAACCGTTAACAGATTGATTCCTGTTTCGAAGCATATATGCCGGGATGATATAACTGAATAAGATGGCAGCTGCGCCAAAAAGCATCTGGTAATCATAACTCACATACACAGAGATGATGGCCAGCACCCAGGCAATGATGCCGCCGATAATTAATGGCCTGAACCGGAGAAAATTTCCTGAAATAAAAGTGCCAAGCCCGTACAGGAGAATAAAAAAAGGAAACACTACCGTACCCCAGCCCAGTTTTGTAAGGATCATGCTCAAAACAAAAAAACTGATTCCCATTCCCATCCACAGGTATTTCATGCTGTCACCGATATACGTTTTAGCTTTCTGTTTTTTACCTTCCTTAATGCCATTCCAAATGCTGAAAATAATACCCGGCACTACCAGCCACCATACCTGGTAATGCTGCTCATAATGCACCAGGCTCTTCAGCACATACTGCCCGGTACAGGCTATAAACGTAATCCATCCCCAGACAAGGAAATAGATACTGTTATTGGACATATCCTGCCTGGTCTTGCTTATCATTGATTGAATAAGCCGGAGGCTTTGTTCTGGTGAAAATTTTTCTTCTGTCATAACAAAAAGATTAACGCAAGCATGGTTGCCGGAGCAGCAGGCTATTTCAGCTGTGAAAGAAAATACTCAATCTGTCCTTTTCCCCAGTTTGGAGCAATAGAACTTTCTGGTTTATACGTTTCAAAAAGGCTCTGGGCTTTTTCAAACAATACCTTTGCTTCTGTTTTGCTGCCACCAAACTGTTCTGGTGTATAAAACTTATCCTGTGCTTCCAGGATATATATCCTCGGGTTACCGGCATTGGCTTCTTTTGCTTTTGCCAGCGCTGCTTCTGCCAAAGGTCCTTCCGTCATATACCGGCCCATGGCATTTCCCATCAGGCGCAAACTATGAATCATTTTTTGCACACAATATATTTCTGTATTCCCCTTGGTAAGTTCGATTGCCGAATTCAGCAGCTTTTCTGCTTTATCTGCATATGGATCTACGATGGCTGAGTTGTCACCAAAGCTGCCGTCCATTGGCAAAGAAAAAGTGCCTGCCATTACATTACAATAAGCCGCATAGTAAAAAGGAAGCCACTGGGTTTTTTCAGCAGCAGCTATCCGTTCAAACGAGTTGGCCAGGTCTTTCAGGGCATCTGGCGATTTAGCAGAATCGAGCAGGGCCACATTAGCTTCCATGGCTTTTACATACTTTTCACTTTGAGCAAATGTTGCCGTCACTACCAGCGATCCGAGCAACATAAAAAGAACTTTTTTCATTGTTGTAGTTTTTATTGTTGATTAATGTGTGATTGTTTATTGCTGTTGTTTCTTTTTCAGTTTTTGATATTCCTTTTCAGTTATATCTTCTTTTGGGTATTTGAAGGCTTCAAAGTATTGGATGACCATGGCAATGCCCCAACCTGCTGTTGGCCATACCGGCCAGGGTATGCCTCCCGTGTATTTACCTTCACTGGTAAGCAACCATATCAGCCACAAGAAAGCATTGATCACAACGTAAGTAACCATGTCTCTCTTGAAAGCGGCCCTTTTTTTGGCGATCGCCCAAAGTTTGGGATCTTTTTCTTCCGGGTTTTGTGAATGTTGTTCCATATCTGGTTGTTTTAAATTTTATTAAGGGGCCAGCGGACTTGTAGCCGGCCATTTAAGTACCATCATAAAAAAAGCAATAACAGGTGTGATCAATGCCAGGAAACCCCAAAACTCCCATTGCTTTAAAAGCCTGGTAAATCCTTCCTTACTGTAATTATCATTACTGATACCTGCCTGAAGGTATCGTTTCATTTTTGACTGCAGCGGGCCAACTTTGGTTGTAAAAAATATTCCCGACAGGGAAAATAATACCAGCGGCCAGAAGATCCACCCGGTTTTAAGTAATGATATCCCGCCGTATGTTGCGGTGAATATGCCGCCTGCTGTTATTATAATCACTCCCGGAAGCGTAAACAATCTGTCGGAAGCAATGATCCCGGCAGTTGTATGATGCAATATTTTCACATCATTTGTTCGTACCGCAAAACGCATCCAGAACAGACCGGTGGTGATATTGCCTAAAAAAGCAACTACCGCCAGCAAATGAATTGTTTTAAGAATAAGATAATAATTCATAACACTACCCTGATTAAAGCCCGTTATTGATCACTTCCTCACTGCGGTCTATTCCAAAGCTGATAAAGGCCCCGATAAATACAAACATCCTGGAAGTGGGCACAATGGCTTCTTTGCGCAATCCGTTATAAGAATACTGGTATCCGTAGGTTTGTTTGATATTGAAAATATTACTTACCTGGAATACATATACAGCAAATGATTTAGCATCCTTCTTGCCAATTGACGGCAGGTAATTGATAGAGAAACTTACATTATGGTAATCAGGAATGGTTCCCCTGTCGTTAAACTTATACGATGACCCGTCGTACCGGATATTATAATATGGCCGGCCGCTGCTGTAATTGTAAGACGCATTCAGGTTCATTTTCCATTTTTGCACAAACTTCTTTGTGACCAATGATGCCGTATGCTTTGCTGCAAAATTAGGAGTGATGGCAAAGGGAAAATTCAGAAAATCTCTTTTGGTGTCGAGGTAAGAATAAGAGATCCAGTAGTCAAAGTTTTTGATGGTCTTCTTATCCCTCCAGAAAAACTCAAACCCTTTCGCATCTCCAAAACCATTGTTGCTGACAGCTGCTTCAGTAAACCCGGTGAAATCAGTTTTCACAAGGTTATCATACTTTTTATAAAATATCTCTGCCCGGAATGTTTGCTGGTTGATGGACTTCTGATACTGTGCAATGTAATGCGTGGCTTTCATAAAGGTGAGATCGGAAGAAGAGGGCAAGTACCTTCTCTCCGGATTTTGATAGAAAATACCGTACGCCACAGAGGCCTGGCTGCCTTTGCCTAATTTATAAGCAACAGAGAGCCGGGGCGCAATATTGGTCTCCTCCAGCAAGGAAGAATATTCAAACCGCACCCCTCCCTTTACAGCCAGGTCATTAGTGGCATACACATCTCCTTCTGCAAATAAAGAGTTGATATGTTCCTTCAACCCACCCGGGTACTTGTTATTATTATAATCGGTATAAACAGATTTGTCGTTCGTATAATTATACTCTGATCCGAAGCGAAAGGCACTCAACCCTTTCATCTTCTTTTCAAAAACAGCTTTGGCATTGAAGTAATTCCCCTGCAGGTCCAATCCGAAATTTTTACCCTCCAGGCCTCCGAGCACCACATCATTTTTATTCATATCCTGCATGGCACTATTAATATCATCCTTATTGTTTGTGTAGGATACACCCAGGTTTACTTTCCATCTTTTAGGTAAATTCTCTTTCCACGCCAGGTTATGATAATGGTTGGTATTACCGATCCCGAATTTGTCAAGGTATCCTAATGAGTCGATACTATTGGTGGTAAAAGCCAGCCTGTTACTGCTGAAGTAGCCATAGTATTTCAGCATACCTGTTTTGGAAGTTTTAATTCGAAAGTTGGCATCCGCATTATGATAAGCAGGTGCTTTAGTATAATCCTGCTTCTGTTTGATCACTGCAAAAGCAAGACCCAGGTCAGTATAACTATAGCTGGCCCCAAAAGATGATTGTTTATTTTTTAAAAGGTGCTGATAGCCCAGGCTGCCACTTAATACAGAGATACCCAAATTGGCAGATGTTTGTTCCGGCAGGTCAATGGACTCTAAGATCAATGCCGAAGACAATGCCTGTCCATATAAAGCAGAATACCCGCCGGTGCTGAAAACAGTTCCTTTAAAGATAAAAGGAGAAAACCTTCCAAACTGGGCAACATTCGGAACGCTGCTGAAGAAAAAATTATTTACTAAAGTACCGTCAATAAATGTTTTTGTTTCCGCTGCAGTACCACCTCTTACAAAAAGGCCTTCGCTTTCTCCTACCTGTTGGGCACCGGGCAATGTTTTTAAAGCCCCGGTAATATCTCCGTTGGCGCTGGCTGTAGTTACAATATCAATCGGATCAAGTACGGCAGCAGCTCTTTTTCTGTCGCTGGCTTCAAACGTACCGGCCGAAAGCACCACGGCAGTTAGTTCACTGATCTCCTGCTTTAATGAAACATCAATTGTAAGTGTGCCGCTTTCCAGTTTAATGGATTGCTCTATCGTTTTATACCCGATACTGGAAAAGACCAGCGTTTGTGTCCCTTTTTCTGTTGTCTTAAATGAGTACTTTCCGGTAGAATCGGAAGTGGCCCCATCATAACTGTCTTTGATGGAGATACTGACGCCGCTAACAGGATTGTTCTTGTTATCCTTTACCACTCCTTTTATAACTACTTGTGCAAAAGCATTTTGCAGTAGATTCATTAGTATAAAAAACAGCAATGCTTTTCTGAAAAGTCTCATAAACATTCAAATTTGAATACAAACATAAAGTAGTTTATAAAATAAACCAAATTATTTTTAATAAAAAAAGTCCCGCCAATGGCGAGACGATCAGAACTCCCTGGAACTCTTTATTTTATTGCTTAATGATCTTCTGTTGCGCTGTTTGCCCATCACAATTTACTCTCACAAAATAAATTCCCGGTGCCAGGCTGGCTATATTCATTACTTCCGTCTGACTGCTGCTGGCTGATTCAGTTCTCGTAACAGTTTGTCCGTTCATCGTAATTACTTCATACATCATTTTCTTTCTTTGCCAATTGGCAGGAATGGTAACACGAATTTCGTTTGCCGCAGGATTGGGATAGGTTACTAATGAAATAGTGTTTTGCACCTTTGTGCTTACCCGTATCAGTTTTGTTTGAGAAAGTTCTGTTCTTCCATCAATATCAACGGAACGAAGCCTGTAATAGATAACCGCATCCTGGTCTGGATTTACATTGTCTGAAAAACTGTAGTTGGTAACATCTGTTTCATTACCCTTTCCAAAAACAATTCCTGCATCATTGAAATTTTGGCCGTCCAAACTTTTCTCTATCACAAAATGACTGAAGTTTGATTCAAACACTGTTTTCCAGGTAAGATCTGCTTTGTTCTTGTTTAATACCGCTGAAAAAGAAACAAGCTTAACAGGCAGGTTGGACCAGCTGAATTGTTTGAACCAGAGTGAATTTAACCGCATACCTGCGGTTGTAGTGCCAGAGTTGGTTTGTGCACCGATAGTAAAATCAAAGTTATCCTTATTCTTGTAGGTGTATGTCGCCATTACATTTAATGCGGTGGTATCAATCCCCGGAGAGTTGGCCACTATTCCTGCTATCTTATAATCTTTCTCCGGACCATAATTCGCCAACACTGAAAAAGTGAGACTGTTTACCTGTGCCGAATCTACTTTCGAAATTTTATCCATTTCTGCCCACTCATATAGCTCATTACCATCGCCGTCGATATCCAGCACTGTAATATTAAACTCACTCATTTTGGCCTTCTTATTGGTGCCTGCTTCAAAAAAAGCGATATTAAACTTCATCCACCAATTGGTATTAGCCGGTGCGGTACCTGGCATTCCAATAACGGGCTGAAACGATTTATCAAATCCCATACCTGCACCTACCGTGTCAATATTTCCCAATATCACGCCAGCACCAGAGCGGCTGATTATAGTTACTACCGCATCCAGGTTGGGTCCTACATTTTGAAAAAGATAAGTGGCGCCATCTGCACCGGCTGTTCCTGTTTGCAACACGGGGTTTTGAAATACTAACTCTGGAATCGTTTGTGCACCGGCAGATCTGCCAATTAAAAAAGCAAAGCAAACGAGAGAAAGGTTCCTATAAAACCTGATGGTGTGTAAAATAGTTTTCATGCTCGGAAGATTAGGGTTCGGAATTAATTAGTACTTCAACCGAGTTGATCCTGGAGAATGCTTTGAAAACCGACTTGTTGATTTGAAGACTTACCGGGAACTGATATCTCCCTTTAGATGGCAGTTTGTTTCATGGTCGGATTACGTAGCTTTCTTAGGATTTGTTCGATTGTGATACAAACATACTACGCAGTTATTTTACTTGCAAGTTTTTCATTGTCTATTTCGTAAAAAAACTTTATCATCATAGTACAAATACGATTTCTTGTTTTGTTTTGTTTCTCCAAATAAAAAAACCGTCTAGCACAATGCTAAACGGCTGGAACCCCTATGAAAAACAAGTTTATTGTTTAATGATCTTTTGTTGTGCTGTTTGTCCTTCACAACTTACTCTTACAAAATAAACACCTGGTGCAAGGGACAACACACTTAAAGCTTCTGTCTGGCTGCTGTTAGCTGATTCCATTCTTTTAACAGTTTGTCCGTTCATGGTAACCAATTCATACATCACTTTCTTATTCTGCCAGTTGGCCGGTACCGTAACTCTAAGCTCATTACTTACCGGGTTGGGATAGGCTACGATGCTTATTACATTACTGTTTGTTTTACTGATCCGGATCATTCGTGTGGCAGACAACTGGCTTTTGCCATCATTATCTACAGAACGAAGCCTGTAGTAAACCACACCTGATTGAATAGAACTTACATTATCAGAAAGGCTGTAGTTAGTTTGATCTGTTTGATTGCCATAAGCGAAAACCATTCCTGCATCGTTAAAGTTGATACCGTCGAGGCTTTTTTCTACAGTGAAATAGTTGAGGTTGATCTCTGTTACTGTGCTCCATTTCAGATCTACCCTGTTGTTATTGTTCAGCATAGCAGAAAAGGAAAGCAGTTTTACCGGCAACACATTTCCTGGATAGTCAAACCTTTTCATGTACAAACTGTACTGCCGAACGGGGCTGCTTGTGTTACTGTTGACCGACCCATATTTTAATTTAAATGAAGAAATATCCGTGTTGCTTGCTGTGAACATATTGGCCAAAGAAGAAGTATCTATGCCGTTTCTCTCAATACCTAAAATATTCTGGCCAATAAAATCGCCAGCACTTAACAGGCTTACACTTATATCCGGTGTGGCTATCATATAATTCATAATTCCGCCAGTGCCCATGTTAATCCTTGCAAATTCCTTAAGGTTATTATTTCCATCGAGATCAAGGGCTGTGGCATTTACCACTGGCAATTTAGCCGGCACAGTAGTATCCGCATGCTTCACAAATCTAATGGTGAACACTGCATATGACATTCCAATTACAGAACCGCTTTGAATGGCAGGCTGAAAAGCTTCTTTATAACCAGATCCGTTACTGTTATCATCTATCTTATTAATGGTGGCTCCGTTAATAAGACTGTCAATCGTTACCAGTGCATCTACATCAGTTTCCACATTTGAAAACAGGTACTTAGCACCTACTTTTAAATCGGTGGAAGGAGCGGTTTGCAGAACCGGATTTTCAAACTTCAATCCGTTGTTTAAACCAGCACCACCGGACTGAGCAATTGCAACTGCTGAAACATTTATCGCCAGGATAAATAATAACGCCTTTAAAGAAGTGATTCGGGTGGTTAATACAGTTTTCATCGTTGTTCGTTTAGTACGGTTATGTTTAGGGCTAAGTGTTTTATCCTTCAGATCGCTTTGAAAACCGACTTATATGTTTGAAAAACTTACCGGGCTGTATTACCCTTTTGGATGGAAGTTTGTTTCATGGTCGGATTACGTAGCTTTCTTAGGATTTGTTCGATTCTGGCACAAACATAATACGCAGTATTTTACCCTGCAAGTTTTTCACGGATTTTTTCGTAAAAATTACCGTATTTACTGTAGTAATAATACGATGGTTGTAGCTAAATGATTAGTACTGAGGGGACTTATCAGTGAACGGATTTAAAAAAATATTCTTGCATTTACCTTTTCCCCTGCTCGTATTTTTTCTTTCGTTTAATAAGCCTGGCTTTAATAATCCTTACATCTTCCAATGGTCTGTCTGCTACAGTTCTTTTGCTGGTAGCAACAGCAGCGATCTTATCCACTACTTCAATTCCGAAAACGACTTCCCCAAAAACCGTGTATCCCATATCGAGATGCGGTGTGCCGCCAATCGTTTTATATACTTCCCGCTGTTCTGCTGGTATCTTTCTTCCCTGTAGTCGTTGTACTTCCAGGTTATCCAGTTCTGCATCAGTAAATGTTTTTCCCTGCACTATATAGAACTGGCTGCCGCTGCTGGCCTTCTCCGGGTTATTATCCCTGGCAGCAGCAATCACTCCTTTTCTATGAAATAAAGAAGGGTTGAACTCCGCCGGAATTCTGTATGATGGTCCGCCATTACCCAATTGTTCTCCGGGTTTGGCGGATCTGCTGTTTGGATCGCCACCTTGTATCATAAAATTCTTAATGACACGATGAAAAAGCACACTGTCATAATAGCCGGTTTTCACCAGTTTCAAAAAATTATCCCGGTGCAAGGGGGTGGAGTCTGACAAACGAATGATAATATCGCCCTGGCTGGTTTGCAGCAGCACATCCTTTTTAGTTCTGTCTTTTTTAGTAACAACAGAATCAGTTTGAGCAGCTCCTATTAAGGTCACCAACAGGCTAAGTGCAAAAAGAGTGATTTTTCTCATGATCAATTAATAAATGGTATCAATTTTTTTACAGGTCATTTGTTTCGAAATAAAGCAACACATGATCTTTTATAAAGTACTCCTGCTCTATCGCATTCATATCCGGCATGGGCTTTAATTGCTTGAAATGCGGCCAGCCCTCCTCATCCACCCGTTCCAATTCATAGTAGCCGCTGGGTGATAACAACTGGCATACGGCTATATGCATCAGGTCCTGTTTTTGTTCTTTGGTAAACTTTTCTTTAATGTCGCCAAACTCCTGCACTCCTATAAGGAAGAGTACTGTTTCCAAATCAGGTTTTTTTCCAAACCGTTCTACCAGTTTAGTCTCCAGGTTCCACCAGCGTTGCTGCAGGTCATCTTTTATTTGCATGGGGCAAAGATAATGAGTGTGATATAAGCGGCTGAAACTAACAGGATATTGATCTTTATTCGCTTGTCTCTTGCTGGCCTAAGCATTACCTTTGCGGCAAATTGAAATTACGATGTTGCAATTACAGGTATTACGGCAAGATCCGCAGGGAGTAAAGGAAAGGCTGGCGGTAAAGCATTTTGCGGAACCCCAATTGGTGGATGAAATCATTCTTTTAGATGAAAAGATTAGAAAAGCCCAAGCAGAATTTGAAAGAATAACCGCTGAAACAAACGCTTCGTCAAAAAAAATTGGCGAGTTGATTAAGCATGGCAATCAGGCAGAAATTGAGAAAATAAAAGAAGAGGTTAAGCTCAAAAATCACAATTCTGTTGTGCTGTCAGAAAGTGTAAAATTATTAAAGGAGCAAAGAGATAATATTCTGGTAAAACTTCCAAATCTTCCTTCTGCACTAGTGCCTGTAGGTAAAACACCGGCAGATAATGTAGTGGTAAGGGAAGGTGGTGTAAAACCACAGTTGCCTGCTGGTGCTGTTCCGCATTGGGACCTGATAAAGCAATACGATATCATTGATTTTGAAACCGGCGCAAAGATCACCGGTAGCGGCTTTGCATTATTCAAAGGCAAAGGTGCCAAGCTGCAGCGGGCATTGATACAGTATTTCCTGGATTTTAATACCGCTGCCGGTTACACAGAATATCATCCGCCATTTATGGTAAATGAAGCATCTGCTTTTGGCACTGGTCAGCTGCCAGATAAAGAAGGCCAGATGTACTTTATGCCGGAAGATAAATTTTACATGATCCCAACTTCAGAAGTGCCGGTGACGAATATCTACAGAGATGAAATTGTAAAAGAAGATAGTTTGCCTATCAGGATGACGGCTTACTCTCCCTGCTTCAGGCGGGAAGCGGGAAGCTTTGGTAAAGATGTGCGGGGATTGAACAGGGTCCATCAATTTGAAAAAGTAGAACTTGTTCAGTTGGTCCATCCTGATAAAAGCTATGAGACACTTGATGAGATGGTGAACCATGTGGAGAAATTGCTGATCAGCCTGGAATTGCCTTATCGCATTCTCCGGTTGTGCGGGGGAGACATGAGTTTTGCTTCTGCCCTTACCTACGATTTTGAAGTGTACAGCGCCGCGCAGGAAAAGTGGCTGGAAGTAAGTTCTGTTTCTAATTTTGAATCTTACCAGAGCAACCGGATGAAGATCCGTTTTAAAGATGCTACCGGTAAATCTCAATTGGTACATACATTGAACGGCAGCTCTTTGGCCTTGCCAAGGATCATTGCCTGCCTGTTGGAAAATAATCAGTCAGCAGAAGGCATTAAGCTACCTGCAGCAATTCGCAGTTATTTTGGAGGTAAAATAATTGACTAATATTCTGTTCATGTCATAAAAAAGGTCCCGGTATGCATACCGGGACCTTTTTATGAGAGATATAATAACTATTAAGGTTGGGCAAAACTATTTCTTGCACCGCCTACAGCAAACACAGCCAGCATTCTTGATCTTTGTCCGTTGCTGAACATATACATGCAGGCATCATCTGAATAATCCATGTAGTTCATTGTCATTTCTACAGGAGTACCAGAGCAAGTACTTAAGTGACCGGCAGCAGGGCAACCATAATTAGCAGTGTTGTGAGTGGGAGTATCACCAACCTGGTCGTTTCCGCAGGTAGCATCACCCCAAATATGGCGAAGGTTCATCCAATGGCCCACTTCATGTGTGGCTGTTCTTCCTTTATGAAAAGGAGCAGCCGCTGTTCCTGTTCTGCCGGTAGCATTGTCATCTAATACAACGCCATCAGTAGCAGAAGCGCCTCCGGGAAATTGGGCATAACCTAAGATACCACCACCCATATTGCAAACCCAGATATTCAATTTGGTGGTAGGGCTTGTGGGGGCAATACCCTGTGCACTTTTCTTCATAGCATCGTTAGTACTCCAGCTTGTTTTGGTAGTACTTCTGCGATTTACCTGGTCCAGTACAAAAGTTACCCCGATGCTTCCTGCTTTTACCGCATTATAAGTAGAAGTAAGATTATGATCAGCGTTTGTGCCGGCAAAATCTTCATTCAATACATCAATTTGTGATTGCAATTGTGCCAGTGATACATTTTGTGCTGTTGTTTTGTACAACACATTAAATACAACAGGGATCTCAATGGTTCCATTTGCCAGTAAGCGGTATGCTTGTGGATTGGCGATGACCCGTTGAGTAAACTCTTCAATGTCGTTCATGCGCTGGCGCAATGTGGGATCTGCTTTCATCTGTTCTTCCAGCACTTCATGCGAAGAACATTGACGTTGAGTGGCAGTTACAGATTCTTCTTCATTTGGCAGGTCTCTTTCGTTGGAAGAAGATTTGTTACATCCCATTATTAAAAGGAAGCCGCCCGCAAGCACTACAAGTGATTTCTTCATAAAAATTTTTGGTTTGGTGATAAAAATATATGATTGAACAATTTATTTTAAAATTTCAGCTTCGCAGGTATCACAGTTAAACTATTATTGCAACACCGTGTCGAAAGGAGCTAAAAAGGAATAATTCTTCGTAACGCATCCGGTCAGTTTATATCTTTCTAATATGAAACCCTTAGCTACAATTTGCCTGTTCATTTCCCTACTGGTTGTCGCCTGCCAAAAGAAATCGGTGCCCGTAATAACAGAAAGGAAGACAGGACCACCAACGAAGATCAGTAGTCCTTATCCACCAGCAGGAACTATTGTTCCGGATACTGTGGAAGGTAAAACTGTTTTTATGGCCCGATGCAGTCGTTGTCATGGATTACCAGACCCCGCTCAGTTCAATGCTGTAAGATGGGAAAGTATCTTAGAATTAATGATTCCCCGTGCAAGGATAGATAAAGAAAATGCTGTGCATGTAAGAGCTTATGTGCTGGCCAATGCAGCTAAGTAGTTGCTGCAGCTTGTTGCTTTATCAGGTTATTCATCACATAAAACCATGCTGGCGGTAACAGCGACAACAACATCATTCCCGGATAGCCGGTTGGCATTTGCGGAGCATCATCATGATGACGCAACAATTGATATTTGCGGCTGGCCATATAATGATGATCGGAATGGCGGCTTAGTTCAAACAAAAACAATCTTCCTAATACATGGTCACTATTCCAGCTGTGTGCCGGCATGGCCCGTTCATATCTTCCTTCGCCGGTGGCTTTGCGCTGCAATCCATAATGCTCTATGTAGTTGACCGTTTCCAGAAGCAATATGCCCATGGCAGCAGCCATTAAAAAATATAACATAGCCCATCCTCCAAATATAAAATAGATAGCTACCAAAAATACAGCCTGTACCAGCTGAAACCGGATCATCTCATTATATAATGAAAGAACAGGTTTTCCTCTTTTTCTTACCTCTTCGTTGGAAATATGCCAGGCACTCAGATAACTGAAAACAATGGTACGGAAATAAAAAGTATACACCGGCTCCCCGTAACGGGCACTGCTTGGATCCTCAGGCGTGGCCACTCTTTTATGATGTCCTTTATTATGCTCTGTAAAAAAGTGCATGTAGAGTGAGCTAAGCAATAAGGTTTTGGCCAATGTTTGCTCCAGCTTATTTACCCGGTGGCCTAATTCATGTCCCACATTGATGCCGAAAGTGCCGCAAAGCAAACCCATAACCGAAACCCTTCCGGCGATATCATACCAGGGCAGACTGTCGTTCTTCATACCATCTAAAAATTCATACAGGGCAACAAACTGCAATAAGACAACGAGATATAATAAGATATCGTAAGCTCTGTTTTTCTTAGCCAGTTCTTCCTCGGCTGCCTCCATATTGGAAGGATCGGGCTTTATCAGTAATTCCACCAAAGGGATGAGTACCCAGGCAATCACCATCGGAATCCATACCACCCAGCCCTGTGAATTGAATGAACGGATAGCCGACGCAAAGAAGATAAACGGGATGAGATATTTAAGTGCCCGGACCTGCATATAAAAATGATATATGACAAATTTAAAAATAACCGGCCGGTTTTGACGTTTAAAGTTCAATCCGGTGTCACGTTATTAAACTATCCCCCTTTAAAATAGTCTGAAAACCTAAATGTCAGCCCATGCCATTGAGTAACCAGTTAAAGAACCAGCACCTGATGTGGCGTGCGGGGTTCGGCCCCGCCGTTGAGCAGCTTGGAGACCTGTCTAAATACAACCCCACCCAATTTTATAAAGCCCTGGTAAAGGCGTCTGATAAAAAGCCCGACTATATCGATGTGGCAGATGATTACCTGAAAGGCCTTCTGATGGGTATCGAAGAGGTAGGCCGCCAGCAGAAAAAAGAATTACCTCCTGAGGAAAAGAAAAAAATTCAACAAAAGAACAGGGAAGGTGTCCGTAATCTGAATATGTACTGGATCCATGAAATGGTGAACACTGCTTCGCAATTGCGTGAAAAAATGGCTTTCTTCTGGCATGGACATTTTGCCTGCCGCAACCTCAATGTATTTTACCAGCAGGGATTATTAGATGTGATCCGCAGAAATGCGCTGGGCAATTTTGGTACTATGCTGAAAGAAGTATCTAAATCAGCAGCCATGCTGAATTTCTTAAACAATCAGCAAAACAGGAAAGATCATCCCAACGAAAATTTTGCCCGGGAAGTAATGGAGTTATTTACATTGGGCCGTGGTAATTATACCGAGAACGATATCAAAGAAGCTGCAAGAGCCTTTACCGGCTGGGGTTCCAATATCAAGGGAGAATTCCAGTTCCGCAAATTTCAGCATGACTTTGGAAGTAAAACCGTTTTAGGCAAAACCGGCAATTTTGATGGTGTAGAAGTGCTGGATATTTTGCTGGATCAAAAACAAACTGCCAAATACATTACCCAAAAGATCTACAAGTTTTTTGTAAATGAAAAAGTGGATGGAGATAAAGTAAACTGGTTAGCCGACCGTTTTTATAAAAATGACTACGACATAGGTAAACTGATGGAGGACATCTTCACCAGTGATTGGTTTTTTGAAGAAAAGAATATCGGTGCACAAATAAAATCGCCTGTGGAATTGATGGTGGGCATCCAACGGATGCTGCCGATGAAACTGGAAAATGAAGAAGCATTGATGCTATTACAAAGAGTATTGGGTCAATTGTTATTTTACCCTCCTAATGTGGCAGGTTGGCCGGGCGGAAAAGCCTGGATCGACAGTTCCTCATTAATGATGCGAATGCGGATACCCAAACTGATCAATGATGTGGATGAAATGAACGTAAGCCCCAAGGATGATGACGACAATATGATGGGTATGAAGGATACTAATAAGCCATTGAAAAAGCAAGGTGGCGCAGCTGCCTATACAGGGCCCCGCCGTCAGCAGATCAATGCAGATGTGGACTGGAAGTTATATGTAAAACATTATGAAAGCACACCGAGAGAAAACCTGGGTGATACCATTTCAGGTATACTGCTGCAGGTAAAACCCGGAGTAAGTATGGAACTGATCAAACAATACGCCGATCAAACAGGAAGGGAAAATTTTATTAAGACGGCGACTTTGCAAATAATGAGCATACCAGAATACCAATTATGTTAAACCAAGTAACGAGCCGTGAGTTACGAGCTACGAGTTTAATGACTCTGCTCGCAGCTCGCAGCTAATAACTCAAAGCTTTTTCTATGTATATCAAGCGAAAACAATTCATCCAGATCGGGTCATTGGCTACCGCTTCACTGATGTTGCCAAAATTCCTGAAAGCCTTTGAAGGAAGGGCAATGGTTCCATTGGGAAATAAAGTGGTGGTGATACTGCAATTAAGTGGTGGTAATGACGGACTCAATACAGTGATACCCATCCGGAACGACCTTTATTATAAAGCAAGACCAAGATTAGGCATTACAAAAGATAAAGCACTGGGTGTAACAGACGAAGTGGGCCTCCATCCGGCCTTAACAGGGTTTAAAGAATTGTACGATGATGGCAGCCTGGCTATTTTAAATAATGTGGGTTATCCTAACCCTGACCGCTCCCACTTTCGCAGTATGGATATCTGGCACACAGCCAGCCAGAGCAGTGAGTACTGGACAAATGGTTGGGTGGGCCGCTATTTAGATGCACAATGCAAAGGTTGCCCACAGGGCCCTGCGGGTGATAGACCAACACAGGCTATTGAGATTGATGATGTATTAAGCCTTGCCTTGAAAGGTGAAGATATAAAAGGTATAGCTGTAAAAGACCCGAGACGTTTGTACGGTACGGCCAATGAGAAATTCTTCCGGGATGTATTAAAGAACCATAAGGATGAAACAGGGGAACAGCCGGTGGATTATTTATATAAAACAATGGCCGAAACATTGTCGAGTGCCGATTATATCTTTCAGCAAAGCAAGCTGCATCCTACCAATGCAGAATATCCCAAGACAGACCTGGGCAACAGTTTGAAGACAATTGCATCGCTGATATTTTCAGAGATCAATACAAAAGTATATTATGTTTCACTTGGCAGCTTTGATACACATATCAACCAGGATGCACAGCAGCAGCGGTTGTTTACCGAAATGAATGATGCCGTAAAGGTTTTTGTAAAAGACCTGAAGACCCAGCACCGCTTTGAAGATGTGATGCTGTTCACTTTCTCAGAGTTTGGAAGAAGAGTGGAACAAAATGCCAGCAATGGTACAGACCATGGCACAGCGAATAATATGTTCTTAATAAGCGGTGGATTGAAACAAAAAGGTGTTTTAAATGCAATGCCCGACCTCAGCGATCTGAATGAAGGAGACCTGAAGTACAATGTTGATTTTAAAAACGTGTATGCCACCATTTTAAATAAATGGCTGAAAGCAGATGATAAGGCGATACTCACAAAGCAGTATGAGTATATGAATTTTATATAAATAATGGAGATCCGTTTCCGAAAACAAAGAAGCACCTTGCGGGAAAGCAGGGTGCTTCTTATTTAAAACGTAATTGAAAGAATGCCCGGCTAAAATTGGTGTCAGGCTTTCTTTAATATGTTTACCACGAGCAATAAGGCCAAAGCACCCAGCACCGCAATTAAAATAGTGCCACCGATACCTCCGCCAAGATGAATGCCCAGTTTTGGCATCAGCCATCCGCCAATCACACCGCCAAGAATACCGATCACAATGTTTCCAAGCAGGCCAAAGCCTTGTCCCTTAAATACCAGCCCGGCAATCCATCCGGCAATAGCTCCAATAGCCAGGATAATTAAAATGGTAGTTCCATCCATAGTTTTTGTTTTTAATCTATAAAAAATTATGCCAGATGGTTGCAGAACTCAAAATATTCAGATCAGGTCAGCAGAGAGCTTTTCATTACTCTTTTTTCCTTGCTATCGCAATCTTATATAAAATATAGCCCATCAGACCAAAGAAGGCAACACCAAGCCATTTGTATCCATCCCCTCCTAATGAACTGGTGAGGCTATGCTCTGCATTTACTTTTCCAAGGCCGCTGTTGATACTTGGGATAGATGACAAGATAGCAACCAGTACTCCCGCTAATGCGCCCCCTGCCACAAGCCCCGTTGCAAACAAGTTGCCTTTCCCCAGGTCTTCCTCCTCTGCAGATATTTTAATATTCTTCTTTTTCTGTCTCCATTCAACAATACCTCTTATTGCACCGCCAATAAAGATGGGAAGAGTGGTGGATAAGGGCAGGTAGATACCTATAGCAAAACTCAAAGCTTTAATACCGCAAAGTTCCATCACCACAGCGATGAATACGCCTACTAACACAAACTGCCAGTCAAGATTAAAAGAAAGAATACCTTTTATCAATGTGGCCATCAGTGTTCCTTGTGGAGCAGGGTAGGTGTCTGTGCCTATGGCGTGTTTTATACCCTGTGCCGCCATCGCAGCTGTTGGGGTGTCCAGTATTTTAATAGTAGCACCAATAGCCAGTGATGAAACAATCGCTCCCACAAATAATGCGATCTGTTGATTCCTTGGTGTGGCGCCAACGAGATAGCCGGTTTTAAGATCCTGTGAAGTAGCACCGGCATTCGCTGCTGCAATACAGATCATGCCTCCTACTACCAGTGCCATAGGCTCATATACATGACCGGTCCATTTAACGGCAATAAATATCAAACAGGTTCCCATCAATGTGGCAATGGTCATACCACTGATAGGGCTATTGGAGGAACCGATCAGGCCAACAATTCTTGATGCAACAGTTACAAAGAAGGCACCAAAAATGATAACGAGCAATCCCAATAATAACTTACTGCCAATATTAGTTCCGGGAATCAATGTGTTGGGCATTAGTGCGATCACCAATAATAAAACAAGACTGCCGATGCCAACTACTTTTATAGAAAGGTCTCTTTCTGTTCTTGGAACCACGGTTTCAGCAGCAGCGCCTCCTTTCTTCAATGAGCCCATGCTTCCTTTGAAAGAAGAGATAATGGTCGGGATAGTTTTTATCAATGTAATAAATCCGCCTGCTGCTACAGCGCCTGCACCTATCTGGCGGATATAAGCCCGGTAAATGGCAGAGGTCCAGTCTCCAAAATTATGTGTTGCAGGATCCCACGAACCCGCATTGCCCGGGCCCGGCTTGGTAAGGTCTGCTATGTATCCCAATTTATGTAATTGACCAGCGATAACATCAGCGCTTATTAATGAGGACAGCAACGGAATTAAAACAAACCAGCTTAATACACCACCTGCCACTAATACTCCTGCGATCTTTGGCCCTATGATGTAACCAACACCCATGTACTCAGGAGTGATCTCACCACTAATTTTTGCTGAAGGAAATATCTTGTTGGTTTGCCTGGTAAAAAATGCCGGCGTTTCAGCCACCACATGAAATATTTTTTGCAGCATGGCATAGGCAAAAGCAAAGCCTAATCCCATAAAAGCGGTTTTGGCAAAATCACCACCCTTTTCCCCCGCTTTTAATACAGATGCACAGGCTGTGCCTTCGGGATAAGGTAACGTACCATGTTCCTGTACGATCAGGGAACGACGCAGCGGGATCATCATTAATGTTCCCAGTATGCCGCCAAAGATGGCGAGGACGAGTATCGTAAAGTAGTTAAAGAAATTACCGCTGAGGGGATCACTTAAAAACAAAAAACCGGGCAATGTAAATACGACACCGGCAGCAATACTCTCACCCGCAGAACCGGTTGTTTGTATGATGTTGTTTTCAAGAATAGTGGTTTTCAAAAACCTTCTGCCTAATGTAATGGCTATTACAGCTATGGGAATGGAAGCAGAAACTGTCAGGCCGGCTTTCAGCGCCAGGTAAACGGTGGAGGCCCCAAAGATGATACCGAAAATAGCGCCTGTAATTATTGACTTGACCGTAAGCTCTGCCATTTTTGACTCAGCTGGTACAAACGGCTTAAACTGGGTTTGCTCAGACATAGCAATAGTTTTTGTTACAGGGAAGATAAGGAAAGAAGCCGGAAGTCGGAGGTATGAGGTCAGAAGGAACACCCAGGTATAAAAACGCTGTCGGGCCTCTGATCTCCGGCTTCGTTGCTCAGTTTACTCCTTTCTCCTTCATCACTTTATTCAGCCATCGCAACAAGATGAAAAGAAATATGGCGGCCGCCCCCAACAAAATAAAGTTGAGCCAGAAATAACTGGCCTTATTATCATACTCATCCCATTTACTGGCCAATATGCCACTGAGTTTATTGCCTATAGAAGTGGAGAGGAACCAGCCACCCATCATCAGTGAGGTGATGCGGACAGGGCTGAGTTTGGAAACCAATGATAAGCCCATCGGGCTTAAAAATAATTCACCAATGGTGATCACACCATAGCTGCCGATCAGCCACCATACGCTTACTTTTTCAGCGCCATTGTTGCCCGCTTTTACAGCAGCTACCATTACTAAAACAGACAGGGCAGACAGTAGCAACCCGAAAGCGATCTTGGTGGGAGTGGAAGGTTCTTTTCCTTTCCGGCGCAGCCAGGTAAAAAAAGCTACGACCAGCGGTGTCAGCGCCACCACCCAAAATGGATTGATGGACTGGCTGAGGCTGGGCAACCATGCTTTAACTGTTTCACCTTCCTTTGGCAATTTATCCGGTGGCACATTTTTAAAATAAGAAGGATAGCCCCATTCTTTTACTTCTCTCCCATCCTTTTTTATTTTTCTGAATTGATTATCCAGTTTCACCACACTGTCGAGCTTGTAGGTAGTATTTGCAGGTTTATCTGTTTGCTTTAATGAATGCAGTACACCACCCATTACTCCGCTTACCTGCCGGTCTGTATAGCGGCTGGCCCAGGTATTCAATGCAGAGCCATTTTGTTTAAAGATGGCCCAGAACAATATTACTACTGCAAAGATGGCCAGCATAGCTCCCATGGCGGGCCGCTCTGTTTTATTACTTCTTAATAATAAGACAGTATAAAAAATAAGCACCGGGACGCAGGCAAAAATAAAAGCGTCTGTAGAATTGGAATCGAAAACATAACCCTCCGGCCCTTTTATGAACCAGCCAATAATTCCAAATATGATAGAAGGGACAATTACCAATGCCAATATCTTCCATAGCGGCATATCACCAGGTTGCAATGGTTTTCTCACATCATATTCTTTGTAGTGCCTGGTACCACTGATAAAAGTGGCCACCCCGATAAACATTCCCACACCGGCAGCAGCAAAAGCAGCTCCCCACCCGATCATAGTATATAAGGCTGCACCAAAAAAGTTGCAGATAAAGGCACCGATATTGATACCCATGTAGAAGATATTATAGCCCTCATCCTTTTGTGCCATATGAGTGGGAGTAGAATATACATTTCCCAACAGTGTTGAAATATTCGGTTTGAAAAAACCATTCCCTACTATTACCAGCGCCATAGAAACATACAGCATCGTTTCATTATGAATGCCCATAGTACAATAACCAACACCCATCAGTAAGCCACCGAGAATGATAGAACGGCGATATCCCAGGTACCTGTCGGCAATCAAGCCACCCAAAAAGGGTGTGAAGAACACCAGCGCAATGAAAGTGCCGTACAGGCTGGCTGAATCCTTTTCATCCATGTTGAATCCGTCAACAGAATCTTTGAGGTACAACGTAAAGATGCCGATCATCAGGTAATAGCCAAACCGCTCCCACATTTCTGAAAAGAATAAGAAGGGCAATGCTTTGGGATGTTTCTTCCACATGGCAAATTATTTAAGTAAGTAAGATAATAAAACCTTTAACAGAGATAATGAAAAAGGTGGCCGTTCGAGCCACCTTTCGTATAAATGGTTTAAAATATTATACGGCAGAACCTGTTTTATCCTTTACGATCTTATCCAATGATTTTACACGGGAGAATATCAACAGTCCGCCCAGTAGTGCCGCAATGGCAATAATGCCGAAAAATATTTTTTTGTCATGCATACTATCCCAGGAGCTGGCCATTACCCCGGCTACCTTTCCGCCAAGAGAGGTGGAAATAAACCATCCACCCATCATCAGGGCCGTTAATCGCTGCGGAGCCAGTTTGGAAACGAATGATAAACCGATAGGGCTTAAGCAGATCTCACTAACGGTGAACACGCCATAGGTAAGGAACAACCACATGGAGCTGGTCTTATGTGTGTAGATACTTGGAACGGACATTACCGCAAACACCATTACTAATGCACTCAAACCCGCGATGATAAGTGCCCAGGCAAATTTGCTGGCGGTACTCACTGGTTTTCCCCGTCGGGCCCTCCAGGCAAAAAATAGGATCAGCAGTGGGGTGAATGCCACGATAAAGAATGGATTGATGGATTGGAACAATTCGGTATTGCCCACTTTCACCACACCACCGGGAGGCCATTTGTCCTTCGGCATGTTGGCGAAATAAGGATCAGGGCCCATTGTTTTTACAGCGTTGCCTGAATCGTCCCTTACTACCCGCATATAGCTATCCATGCTATCAACTTGCTGGGGTTTGGTCTCCAGCGTCTGCAGAGTATAAACTGCATCAGCGGGTGCTTCCATGAATTGCGGAATGGATCGGTCCGTATGAGACTCAGCCCAGATCGTTAAACCTGTTGAGTTCTGATTATAAATTGTCCAGAATATTACAGAAACGGCGAATACAAATAATAAAGCGCCTATACCTTTTTTATCATCCGATTTTTCTTTTCTCCAGAGATTAACATAGAAGAAAATGACCGGAACACAGGCTAAAATGAAAGCATCAGAAGAATCGCTGCCGAAGATATTACCCGGGATGATCCAGCCCAATGCTGCAAATACGATCATTGGAGCGAATACAGATCCCAATATCTTTGATGTAGGCATATCGCCCGGTTGCATGGGTCTTTTTACATCATGCTCTTTTACATGCTTTAAACTAAAAGCCAATGCGATCAAACCGATGATCAAACCAACACCTGCTGCGGAGAAAGCAGCCTGCCACCCGATCTTATTCCGCAGGATGGCCGCTATAAAATTGCAGAAGAAGGCGCCGATATTAATACCCATATAAAAGATATTATAGGCATTATCTTTTAATGGTCTCAGATCTTCCCTGTTATACATATTACCCAACAGGGTGGAAATATTAGGTTTGAAAAACCCATTCCCGATAATGATCAGCCCCATCGATATATACGCAGTATATTCCCCCGGCAACGCAATGGTGAGGTACCCGGCAGCCATTAGTGTACCCCCAATGAAAATAGATTTAATATATCCCAGGTAGCGATCGGCCAGCAGACCACCGATGAAAGGAGTTAAATATACCAGTGCAATAAACGTTCCTACTACATCCGTGCCCATCGCCCTTGGTAATCCTTTTCCTGAGCCGTCTGTGAGAAACAGCAGCAGGATACCTACCATCAGGTAATATCCAAATCGCTCCCACATTTCTGTAAAGAATAATACATATAAACCTTTGGGGTGTTTGCCGGTTTTTGCAGGTTGATTCATACAGATTTTTTTTAATAGTAATCAGAATCCTTAAACATAACGCAACAAAATACAGAAATTTGGCCATCAAAAAATTTTTTCCGTTTATCTTTAACGGATGTACCGATTATTCGCAACGCATTAAAATCCAGCAACCAAACCAACTATGCGAATCTTACTATTAGGCTCCGGGGGCAGAGAACATGCCCTCGCATGGAAACTTTCGCAAAGCCCCCTTTGCGAAGCCCTTTTTATTGCTCCCGGAAATGCCGGCACCGCTGGCTGTGGCACCAACCTTTCTTTCCAAACCACTGACTTTGAATCGGTAAAAAAAGCTTGTATTGATAATAAGATAGAGCTCGTTATTGTAGGGCCGGAAGAACCATTAGTGAAGGGTATAACTGATTTTCTGATCGCTGATCCTGTATTAAAAAACCTCGACGTTATTGGCCCCGATAAAACAGGTGCGCAGCTTGAAGGCAGCAAGGCATTTGCCAAAGCTTTTATGATGCGGCACAATATACCCACTGCTGCCTACAAAGAGTTTACCCTGGAAAATTACCAGGAAGGCGTGCAATACCTGCAAAAACATTCTCTGCCCATTGTTCTGAAAGCCGACGGATTGGCAGCAGGCAAAGGAGTGGTTATTTGCGAACATTACCTGGAAGCTATTGCTGAATTTGAGCTGATGATACAACGGGCCAAATTTGGTGAAGCCAGTAAGAAAGTAGTGGTGGAGCAATTTCTGAAAGGGATTGAGATCTCGGTCTTTGTATTAATGGATGGAAAGAATTATGTGATCTTACCTGAAGCAAAAGATTACAAACGAATAGGAGAAGGTGATACCGGCCCCAATACCGGGGGCATGGGTGCTATAAGCCCCGTGCCTTTTGCCGATGATGTACTGATGAAAAAGATAGAAGAAAAGGTGATCAAACCTACTGTTAGCGGACTAATTAAAGAAGGACTGGAATACAGGGGCTTTATCTTCTTCGGTTTAATGATCGAAGAGAATGAGCCTTATATGATAGAATACAATTGCCGGATGGGCGATCCGGAGACGGAAGTAGTAATACCCCGGTTGAAAAATGACCTGGTGGAATTATTGAAAGCAGCATCTGACCAACAATTGGACCGGGTAAAGATTGAAACCGACCCCCGAACAGTTTGCACGATAGTAGCAGTAAGCGGTGGCTATCCTGGCGATTATAAAAAGGGGTATGAAATAAAGGGACTGAACGATATTAATCCCGAAGACAGCCTGCTCTTTCATATGGGCACAGCTGTTGAAAATGAAGAAGTAGTTACAACCGGTGGCCGGGTGTTTTGCATTTCTTCTTATGGCCGCTCCATTTTTGATGCTGTGGAAATTTCAAAAGAAGAACTGGAAAAGGTTTCTTTTACCGGCATGGAATACCGCAGCGATATCGGCTACGAGTTTGAATAACTATAACCGGGGAAGGCTACATTTGCATAAATACTTTGTATGGCCAGCGAGGTTCATTATCACGACTATCTGCAATTAGATAAAATTCTCAACGCACAAGCCCCGGAAAGCGATAAGCATCAATTGCCGGCACATGATGAAATGCTTTTTATCGTTATTCACCAGGCCTATGAATTATGGTTTAAACAATTGCACCATGAAGCCGATTCCATTGTGGATATAATGAGCAAGCCGGCGCTGAATGACAATTCTCCCGAATTACAAACCGTAGTACACCGCTTAACCCGTTGTGTTACCATTTTAAGAGTGCTGGTTCACCAGATAGATATAATGGAAACCATGACCTCAATGGATTTTCTTGATTTCAGGGATATGCTTCGCCCCGCTTCCGGTTTTCAAAGCTGGCAGTTCAAAGAACTGGAAGCAAAACTCGGATTGAAATTTGAGCACCGCCACGGTAAAGAATACTATACTGCACAATTGCGGCCACAGCAGGTGGAACTTATTAAAAAGGCAGAAAGCAATCAATCACTACTTCAGTTGCTTAACAGCTGGCTCGAAAGAATGCCTTTTCTGAAAGACGGTGCTGATGCCTCTTTCTGGAACCATTACAAAGAGAGTTATCAATCAAGCCTGGCTGATGCAGAAAAAAGCAACATGACGGCTTTTGAAGAAATATTTGGCGACGGCGGTACCACAGAAGCCCGTTCCCTCTCCCCTTCAGCCTGCCGTGCGGCGCTGTTCATTATGCTGTACCGTGGTTATCCCTTACTCCAATTGCCCTTTCAATTATTGAATTGCCTACTGGAAATAGATGAGCAGTTGAGTTCCTGGCGCTACCGGCATATGAATATGGTGCATCGCATGATTGGAACAAGAATAGGTACAGGTGGGAGCACCGGCAAAGACTATCTGAAAGCGGCTGCTGATAAACATTATATCTTCAGAGAGATCGCACAGCTAAACAGCTTCCTTATTGAAAGAAGGAAATTGCCTCAGCTACCGGTAGAAATAGAAAAACAACTGGGATTCTCTGCCATTTAAAAAAAACGTGCCTCCCCGTTAAATGTCCTGTATGGATTACTAAAGAACCGATCCACTACAGAATTAAAATCATCCTTGTATACAATTGGTGTACTATGACCCGAGGCCGGGAGCATCCATAAGTATGCTTTAGGAATATTTTTATAAATAAGAAAGGTATGTTCTTCTTTGATCACATCATGATCGCCACCGATAACTAATGCCGGGCATGTTATTTTTTGAAGATCGGAAAGCGGAATGTGTGGCTGTTCTATCAGCAACCGGAGTAATTTAAACCCTATATTCTCCTCTTCACTCCTGTTTTTTTTGTTTTTCAGCATCTGGTACGCAGGAGTTACCATATTCCAGATTGCCTGCGGTACAGCAGTTGTATCCGGCACCAGGTTGGCCCCTGTAATTGCCATCTTCTTTACCTTTTCCGGATGACGTAATGCCAGAAGCAAGGCATTGATACCTCCGTCACTCCAACCTATTACATTAGCTGAATCTATTTTCAATTCATCAAGCAATGCTGCATAATCATCGGCCATCATTTCATAGGAAAGACTGTCTCCATTGTCTTTGGATTTTCCCTGGGAACGGCTATCAGCAATTATTACTTTATACTTTTTACTGAAGTAAGGGATTTGATAAATAAAATTATTAATGGATCCACTATTACCATGTATGATCAGAAGCGGCTGTCCTTCCCCATACACTTCAGCATACATTTTTATACCACGGATAGTATAAAATTTGCCCACCTTCTTATTATTTCCGAAAGGGAAGCTAATAGAATCGGCCAGGTCTTTTTGAAATTGCTCGGCTATTTTTTTTACATCCTGGCTGAAGCCAGGTAGTACAGCAAGCTGAATTACGGCAAGCAGTATGACTTTTTTCATTTTGGCTGGTTTCGCTACAAGATAGGAAAAAGGCAAAAGCTGTCGCATTTAAAGAAGCATCCTCTTATTAAAAAGTATAGCGAATGCCTAAACCGCCCCAGCTGCCTACAAAACCACGGTTATCGCCAAACTCAAAAGAAGGCTGCCAGTCCAGCGACAAATTAATGGGAGCACTGCTGAATTTATAATCCAGTCCCAGCACTCCATCCACACCAATAAAAGAACCATTACCGTTCTTCGTATTGTACAATCCAATATGTGCCCCGGGGCCAATGTACCATTGAAGACCAGTGGCACCGCTGATAGGGCCATGTATTTCATACAAGCCGGTTATCCTTGTTCCCTGGCTCCAGAAATAACCGATCAGCTCCAATGCATTATTACCATTTACAAATTGTTTGAAGGAAATTCCTCCTCCATCCCAAACCTTTACACCTAAGGCGGTGCGATATCCCGAACTACCGGAAGTTTTATTTTGTGCTTGTGAAAAAGTGGCAATTGACAATACCATTGCGGTGATAAATAATTTTCTCATACCTGGGTTATTTGAGGGTTTTGTTTGTGTCACCGATTGCTATTACTATGCCAAACAGGTGTTTCCCTCAAAAAAAAAAGAAACCAGTAATTATTTATCCCTGATTTTCAGTAACAAATAAACAGAAACGATAATGGCAATGCATGCCGTAAAACCAAAAGTACTTACACTTCCAAATTGGGTCCATAAGATGCCTGCAATGATACTTGCAAATAACGTGCAGACACTTTCACAGCTCGTATAAAAACCTATTGCAGTAGCCGTATTTGTACTCTCCGCCAAATTGGTGATCCACGCTTTGATGACTCCTTCTGTAGCAGCGGCATACAATCCATATACAGAGAAAAGAAGAAAGATGACCGGGATAGAGGGGCTGAATGCAAACCCGCCATACACAATGGCAAATAATGAAAATCCGAGTATGATGACACTTTTAAATCCAAGCCGGTCTGCCAATGCACCCATCGGGTAAGAGGCGGCTGCATAAATAAGATTATAAAAAACATAAGCGCCTATAGTAATGGTATCTGAACGAAAGGTGGCACCGAATATCGTTACTGTATTGTCGCCAATGGTTTCTTTTGTAATGAGCAGCAAAAAAACATCCGAGCTGTTGAATAAGGCAAACAGCAACAACCCAGGCACTACTTTTCTGAAACCGGGTGTGGCAATCCTCCAATAGCGGAAAAAAGAAAAGAAGTTTCCTTTTCCCAATGTGGATACCGGTTGCTTTTGTTCTTTCAGTAAAAATATCAACAGGATGGAAAGAGTACCGGGCAGAAAGGCAATATAGAAAAGTGTTTTATACTGGCCCGGATAGAAAAATAAGAACACTAATGCAATTACCGGACCTATAGCAGCACCTACCGTATCCATGCTCCGGTGAAAACCAAACACTCTTGCTTTTGTTTCTTTGGTAGCCTCCTGGGAAAGCAACGCATCTCTTGCTGCTGTACGAACGCCCTTGCCTAACCGGTCAACAGATCTTACAAAAAATATCCAGACGGGGTAAGCGAATGTTGCGATCAGTGGTTTTGAAACAGCACTCAGCAGGTAACCCAGTTTTACAAACGGTAACCGTAATCCCAATTCATCACTTCGTTTTCCAAAATAACCTTTGCTGATGCCCGCGATAAAATTTACAACTCCTTCGAGGATACCGATCGCTAAAACAGAGAACCCGATCTCTTTTAAATAAACCGGAATGACAGGGTACAGCATTTCGCTGGCAATGTCTGCCAGCAAACTAACCATGGAGAGAATAAAAACCGTACGTGTGATGATCCTCATGCAATGAAGATAATTAAATCGGAAATGGGATGAGTATTACCCGGCAACTTCAACAATAGTGGCATTCTGATGCAGCAGCAACTGTCATCAAAAAGTATCCCGGCAAATAAGCTACATTAATCCCGGTTGGATAGTTTACAAAACTTTTCCGGTAAATACTACAGTAAAAATTCTTTTAACTGCACTTTGTCAAACCACCGGCTCAAAAAAAAACCTTATCTGGTAAGGTTTTGCTTTGATAATTCAAATTATTTACTCCACCTTTGCTCCCAACCTGCCTGCCGGCCTTGCTCCGCCGAAGCTACAGCGAAGGCGAGTAGGCAGGTAAATCCAACATAAATTAATGGGACTTTTTAACTGGTTTACACAAGAAATAGCCATCGACCTGGGTACGGCAAATACCCTTATTATACATAATGACGAAGTAGTGGTCAATGAACCGAGTATCATCGCCCTTAACCGCAATAATCCGAAGGAAGTGTTGGCGGTTGGAAAAAAGGCATTGATGATGCATGAGAAAACCCACGAAAGCATCCGAACCGTTCGCCCGCTGAAAGACGGTGTGATAGCCGATTTCAACGCTGCTGAACTGATGATACGGGAGCTTATCAAGCTTGTTCATCCTAATAAGAAACTTTTCCCGCCAAGCTGGCGGATGATGATCTGTATCCCTTCTTCCATCACCGAAGTGGAGAAAAGGGCTGTCCGTGACAGTGCCGAACAGGCGGGCGCCAAAGAAGTGTATCTAATTCACGAGCCGATGGCGGCAGCCCTGGGTATTGGTATTGACGTGGAAGAGCCGGTTGGAAACATGATCATTGATATTGGTGGTGGCACTACAGGCATCACCGTTATTGCCCTGGCAGGTATTGTCTGCGATCAGTCCATACGTATTGCCGGGGATGAATTCACTGCCGACATCATGGAAGCCCTGCGCCGTTATCATAGCCTGCTGATAGGTGAACGTACCGCTGAACAAATCAAAATACAGGTAGGAGCTGCCATGAAAGAGATCGATAATCCTCCGGATGATTTTCCTGTAAATGGTCGTGACCTGGTAACCGGTATCCCCAAACAGATCATGGTGAGCTACCAGGAAATCGCCGAAGCACTGGACAAAAGCATTTTTAAAATAGAAGAAGCGATATTGAAAGCGCTGGAGCAAACACCTCCGGAGCTGGCAGCTGACATTTACCGGCGGGGTCTCTATATCACCGGTGGTGGTGCCCTGCTCCGTGGCTTGGATAAAAGGCTGGCCAACAAGATCAAACTACCGGTGCATATTGCCGATGATCCCCTGAAGAGTGTGGTAAGAGGAACAGGCATAGCACTTAAGAACTATGACAGGTATCCCTTTGTAATGAGATAAAGAGGTAAATCCCAATATCAAATTCCAAATTCCGGTATTGGGATTTGGAATTTTTCATTTGAAATTTTTCGCCTTGCGTAACGTATTCCTTTTCATTCGCCGCTACATCACTTTTTTCACTTTCCTTTTTTTGCAAGGGGTGGCACTCTGGTTTTTGTTCAACTACAATCGCTTTCACCGGGCCAAGTTCCTTGGTGTTGCTAATGAAATGACCGGTCGCATCAACTCACAATACAATAAGGTGGAAGATTATTTTACCCTGAAAGAAGAAAACAGGAGGATACACCGTTTTAATGATTCGCTGCTGAACCTGCTGCCCCGAAATTTTGGACAGCGGGACACCACCCTGAAAATGGTGCAGGATTCCATCCCTTACGATACAGCTGGTCATTACCGGCGCTATCTTCTCCGGCCCGCCACCGTTGTATATAATACCGTAAATGCCCAAAAGAACTATATACAACTGAACCGGGGCTCCAGCAATGGTATTAAAGATAATATGGCCGTGGTGGGGTCTGATGGAACAGCTGTGGGAGTAGTGGTAAATGTTAGCCCCAATTTTAGCCAGGTAATGAGTCTTTTGCATATCCAGAATACGGTAAGTGCGTCCTTAAAAAGAAGTGGCGATTTTGGAACGACGGAATGGGACGGCAAAGACCCCCGGTTTCTGACACTGAAAAGGATTCCAAAGACAGTAGAAGTAAAAAAAGGAGATACCGTATTAACAAGTTCTGTTTCATTCAACTTCCCGCCGGGTTATATGGTGGGCACGGTAGCGGATATAAAACTGGATAATACCACGGGTATGTACCTGCTAAAAATAAAAACCGCTGCCAATTTTTATAACCTGCAGCAAGTGCATGTGATTGAAAATGTGGAGCGGGACGAGCAGGTAAAACTGTTTGAAGAAACTAAAAAGAAAATAGAACAAGCCAAAAAAAACCCCCGGTGAGTGACTTTCTAAAAAATATCCTTCGCTTTGCCGCCTTCATCTTAGTGCAGGTGTATGTGCTGAACAAGATTCCGCACCTGCACCGCTTTATCACCCCCTATATATACTACCTGTTCATCCTGTGGCTGCCGTTCTCCGTTTCCCGGCAATGGCTGCTGGTGATTGGTTTTTTGACCGGACTGGTACTGGATTATTTTACCATGACCCCCGGTCTCCACGCCGCCGCCTGTGTGCTCATTGCGTACGTCCGCCCTTTTCTCATCAACATCCTTACTCCAAAAGACAGCTCCGAATTCAACTACCGGGAACCTTCACCCAAAGCCATGCAATGGACGCCCTATGCCGTGTATGTTTTTGTACTAACCCTGCTGCATCATGGGTATATGGTCTTCCTGGAGTGGCTCGATTTTGGAACTTTTCTCAGCTTCCTCATCAAAGTCGTGTCCACAACCGGTATCAGCCTGCTATTGATTTTTACAGTAGAATTATTATTCCCAAGGAAATTAAAATTCCGGACAAATACGGCGTAAGAAATTTTAGCCTGGCAGGATGCACGAAGAAATTTTTCTTAAATAATTTTTTATTTGCAAATAGATTTGGAAACCGCCTTTTGTAATTCGTACATTGCAATACGTAATTAATCTTCACTCTTACTTTATACTCCCTGTCTCATTCAATGTCTGCGTTCAACCAATCAAGAAGCCGTATCATCCGCCTTATCTTTCTTGTTGCTTTTGTCATTATCATCGGGCAGTTGTTTTACCTGCAGGTCATTTCTGGCAAATACAGCCAGATGGCCGATGAAAATGCGATCCTTCGAAAAACCATCTATCCCCCGCGGGGCCTGGTTTTCGACAGAAATAAGCTGGCCATATTGAATAATACACTGACGTATGACCTGATGGTAACCCCCTCCCAGGCCAAAGGTATCGACACCGCTTTTTTTTGCCAGTTGATGGAAATTGACACTGCCGAATTCCGAAAAAGGATCCTCACGGCCATCATTAAGAACAAGTCTTTTCGCCCTTCAGTATTTGAGGCCTCACTACCCCCGCAGAAGTATGCCCGAATACAAGAAAATCTCTGGCGGTTTCAAAGCGGTTTTTACATTCAGGACCGGCCTATCCGATCTTATCCTTTTAATGCAGGTGCCAATATTTTCGGCTATATCGGTGAGGTGGACTCTAATTACCTGAAGAAACATGATGAAGACGGGTATCAAAGCGGCGACTATGCGGGTATGACAGGGCTGGAAGCCAGCTACGAAAAAGCGCTGATGGGAGAAAGGGGTGTGCAGGTATTGATAAAAGATCAGCTGAACCGGATACAGGGCCCGTACGAAAATGGAGCAATGGATAAGCAGGCCGTTGCCGGTAGTAATTTATATACCAGCCTCGATATAGAATTGCAGGAATTTGGCGAAATGCTGATGGAAAACAAAGTGGGCTCCATCGTAGCCATTGATCCCAGGACTGGTGGAATCATCAGCATGGTAAGCAGCCCTACCTACAATCCTGGTTATTTGACCGGCCCTGAAAGACGCCGACATTTTTCTGAATTATATACAGATGCAAGGCTTCCATTACTAAACCGGGCGGTGAATGCCAGCTATGCACCCGGCTCTACCTTTAAGACCTTGCAGGCATTAGTAGGTCTTTCTGAAGGCGTAATAAATACCCGCACAACATTTAGCTGCAATGGCGCTTTTTATGGCTGCGGCAGTGGTAAGCCTATGGGTTGTCTTGATCCCGGTACTTATTACCTGTCAACAGGCATTACTCATTCCTGTAATACCTATTTTGCCAATGTGATGCAGCGGGTGATCAATAATCCAAAATACCCGAATGTTGACAGCAGTTTGAGAGCATGGAATAATTATATGTACGCATTTGGCTTAGGTCACCGGTTGGGCGTGGATGTGCCCACAGAGCAAAAAGGGACGATTCCAACACCAGAGTATTTTAATAATCCCAAAGTACACGGTCCGGGTAAATGGGGTTTTTGCAGCTTTCGTTCTGTCAGTATCGGCCAGGGGGAAGTGACTGCCACCCCATTGCAGGTGGCTAATGAAATGGCGTATATCGCCAACAAAGGCTGGTATATCATTCCGCATATTGTGGACTCTATAGAAGGGGGTGATAAATTTGGTTTGCTGGAAAAATATAAACAGCGAATCACTCCTATTAATTTAGCAGACAGCATTTTTGAAGCAGTGCATGACGGTATGCAGGGTGTAATGGAAGGCGGTACCGGCAGAGGATCAAAAGTAGAAGGCATTACCATTTGCGGAAAGACAGGAACAGTAGAAAACTATTTCCGTGGTGTAAAACAACCCAATCACTCTTTCTTTTGTGCATTCGCTCCAAGAGAGAACCCCAGGATCGCCATTATGTGTGTAGTCGAAAATTCAGGCCGATTTGGTGGCACCTACGCAGCACCAATCGTAAGCCTGATGATAGAGAAGTATATCAATGACACGATCTCGGCCAAAAGAAAGGCCTTGGTAGAAAGAATGTCTAAAACCAACCTGATACCTAAGATGATGCTGGATAAGATGCGGGCAAAAGACTCTTTGGCAAAAGCAAAGGAAGAAGAGAAGGAACTGAACAAGGAATTGAAAAATATTAAAGACACATTGCAGTCTGAAGACAATCCCACAGAAGTGGAAGTGAAGGAGGGCAAGAAGAAAGAAAACAAACCTGGTAAGGACACACAAAACAAAAAGCCGGCACAACCCGACATGCTGATACCGGATAAGCAAAAAGTACCTGTACCGAACAATAAAGCCACCGCAACTAAGTAGCCCGGTTGAATATGAATCAGCGAAACCCTACCATATCAAAAGGAATAGACTGGACCCTGGTTTGGATCTATGTTCTGCTGGTAGCGATCGGGCTTACTGCTATATTTGCTGCCACCTATAAAGAAGGGGATTCGGTCATCCAAAGTTTTATACGGTTCAGAACTGATTACAGCAAGCAGTTTTATTTTTTTGTGATTGGAACCGTTCTGGCTTTATTCATTTTACTCACCGACAGTAAATTCTTTTCTGCAACAGCCAACCTTGGGTATGTAGCCGGTATTTTTGCATTGTTACTTGTTTTTCCACTTCATTCGGATATAAAAGGAACCAAATCTATCATCAAGCTGGGGGCCTTCAATTTTCAACCAGCTGAATTTTGTAAAATATTTGTGGCACTGGCATTGGCCAAATACCTCTCCCGGCCGGAAACAGATTTTAGCAAAACCCGTTCACAGCTGATCGCAGCGGCCATTGCGCTGTTTCCGGCAGCGCTTACCGTATTGCAAAGTGAGACCGGTTTGGCTTTGGTCTATTTTTCTTTCTTTATTGTAATGTACAGGGAGGGGCTGCCTTCTGTAATATTGCTGGTCGGTTTTGCAATAGCAGCATTGATCGTAGCTACCATCGTCATTGAACCGAATATACTCGCTATTATTTTAACGGCTATAGCTGCCGGTATCATTTATATCCTCCGGAGGCAAATAAAAAGACATCGCCGGATACTTTACAATATTGTTTTTCTCTGGGTGCTTTGTGTGGGTGTGCAGCGGTTTGCGGTACCTTATATTTTTAAAAATATCTTACAGAAACACCAGGTAGAGCGCATCTACGATCTGTTTGGAAAGGACAATCCCTACGAAAAGAAAATAGAAGGCGAAACAGCAGAAGACAACCGGAAGAAAAAAGAAAGCGGCAGCAGTTATAATGTGCGGCAATCCAAAATTGCTATCGGTAGTGGCCGGGTATTTGGCAAAGGCTTGCTGAAGGCCACTCAAACCCGGTATGATTTTGTACCGGAACAACGTACTGATTTTATCTTCTGTACGGTAGGAGAAGGATTTGGGTTTACCGGCAGTTTTGTATTGCTGGGATTGTATTTGCTCCTGCTTTTCCGGATCGTTACAATAGCCGAGAGACAACGAAGCACCTTCAGCAGGTGCTATGCCTATGGCGTGGCAGCCGTGTTCTTTTTCCATATCGCTATCAATGTGGCAATGACCGTGGGGCTGGCGCCTGTTATTGGTATTCCGTTGCCCTTTGTGAGCTATGGTGGCACCTCGCTCCTTACATTTACCATTATGCTTTTTATTTTGATACGGCTGGATGCAGACAGGCAGATGGTGCTCCGGTAATTTCGAAAAGTTGAATTGGGAAATTGGGAAATTGTGTTGCAATTTGCAGCCAATATCAAATTTCAAGATCTCCCAATGCGAATCATCCCTCTTTCAGAAGGTAGTTTTACAATTGACAAAACAAAACGGTTTGTCCCTTTTGATGAAGATACGCATGACCTGAAAGACCGGCCGGCTGGAAGTTTACTGGTAGAGATCCAGCCATTTGTTGTTATTACAAAAAAAGATGTGCTATTGCTCGATTGCGGATTAGGTTTTGAAAAAAACGGGACTTTACAACTGCATCAAAACCTGGTGAATGCCGGTATCAATCCATCAGAAATTACCAAAGTGCTGCTAAGTCACCTGCATAAAGACCATGCAGGAGCTGTAGGAATTGAAAGAGATGGATTAGGAGGCAGGTTATCCTTACCCAACGCCACTTATTATGTACAAAGAACGGAGCTGGCCTTTGCGTTTGAAAAAGGGTTTCCTTCTTTTATTACTGAGGAACTGATTTGCCTGCAAAATAATTCGCAGGTAACATTGCTGGAGAAGGATGGCGCTATTGATAATTATATTCAATACCATGTAACGGGTGCCCATTCTCCGCATCACCAGGTATTTTGGATAAGGGAAAACGGGGAGACCATTTTCTTTGGTGGTGATGATGCGCCACAATTGCAGCAAATGAAACATCGGTTTGCAGCGAAATACGACTATGATGGGAAAAAAGCAATGGAATTAAGACAAGAGTGGTGGGAACAGGGATCAAAAGAAAAATGGACCTTCCTTTTTTATCATGATGTAAAAAATCCGGTATGGCAATTTAAATAAATGGCCAACCCTGTAAAGAGCTGGCCGTTGCTAACCTATGAAAAACACCTAGATTAAATATGCTTATTATAGTAATCGGTTCGTTCGTCTTCCTCCTCCCTGCCTGTTTTGCCTTCTTTCAATAATTTCCTCTCGTATTTTATCTTCAAATTCTTTCTGATGCTGAAAAATCCTGTTGGCTCTTTGCTCATCTACCACCTGGCGAAATTCATTTCTGAATCTAACCCTTAATTCAGCAACTCTCAATTGCAATACAGGTCGGTCACCTTTGTTCTCTCTGTGTGTTCTTCTTAATTCGCTGATATACCTTAAAAATATAGGGCTGAATTTTTCTGCTTCGGACCTTGTCATGTTCAACCGCTTCTGAATATACAGCTGCATCCGCTCCAGCAGTTTTCCACCTTTATCTTCAACCTCCTCTTCCTGGCTAAATCCTGTAAGGGAAGTGAAAAGTGAAACAAATAATATAAATAAATACTTTTTCATTTTTAGTTCATCATTGAGGTCTCTGAATCTGATTCCGGATCTGATGTTTCATCTAAGAATTCCTTAAGCTCCTCAACCGGAACGTCTTTAAGAAGTTCTTTAACATCATCTGTCGAATTATTTTTTACATTCTCGCTTCCGTCTAAACCAGCTTCGGTATATTGAATAAAATCATCAAGTTCCTTATCACTCATCTTCTTTATTTCCTTATTCAGCTTTTTCTCATACCTGGCTAAAGATTGCCCTTGCGGGTTCTCGTTTCTTCTTATAACCATAACTGTAATTGTAGCAATCACCCCCACCATCACAGCCGCTGCGGCATACCGGAACCATTTTCTGCTGCCAAGGGATACTACTCTTGTTGCAGGTTGATTTTCTGCCGCAGGAATGGCGGGTGCAAGGTTCTCAAAGTAGCCTTGTGGCACCTGGTAAGGCATTTCTTTTTTCAATCCGGCCAGTAACGGAGAAAGGGTTTCCAGTTCTCCTTTTGCAGAAAGATCATCATTGTCTTTTGTGATATGTTCGAGGTCCAACCCTTCAAAATAACCGGCTGGAAGGGTGTAAGGCATTTGTTTTGAAATGCTGCTTAATAATGGGGAAAGATAACTCAACTCTTCTCCAGCTGTGGCAGCCTCCATGCCTTTGATACGGTTCAGCATTTGTGTTGCCAAACCATCAAAATAACCGGCAGGTACTGAATAAACGTTTTGAGCAGGCAGGTTTGCCAGTAGGCTCTTCAGTTCAGTCAATTCTTGTAATATGTTGTCTTTCTGTGCCATTTTTACAATCAATCAGACGATTTTGAATCTTCAAAGTTTAATGATTTAGCATATAATCCTCAATTTTTTTGACCGCATGGTGATAGCTGGCCTTCAGGGCCCCCTCACTCGTTTCCAGCACCCGGCTCATTTCTTCGTAGGGCATTTCATCATAATAACGTAATCCGAACACAACTCTCTGTTTTTCAGGCAATTGCTGTATGGCTATTTGTAGCTTCCACTCCACTTTTTGTGAGTCAAAATGCTTGTCGGCCTTGATCTTGTTGCTCAGCCCGGATTCCACATCGCTAAGGCTTACCGAAGTCCTTTTTTTCTGCTGTTCCAGGTAGGTCAGGCACTCATTGGTGGCTATCCGGTACAACCAGGTGTACAACTGGCTGTCTTCCCGGAAATTTTGCAGGCCATTCCAAACCCGGATCAGGACGTTTTGAAGCACATCATTTGCATCCTCATGTTCTATAACCATCCGCCGGATATGCCAGTATAATTTCTCCTGGTATTTGCGAATGATGGTTGTATATGCTTTCTCTTTCGTAGCAGGGCTACGAAACTGTATCAACAGTTCGCTGTCATTTGGTGTTGTCAGGGACATAGGTGTCGGGCTTTGGATGACTTTAGAATATTGGAAACCACGTTTGTTTAATGCGCCGGCTACTAAAATAAAAAAGAAGACTGATAGTTTCACTAAAACAAGGCTATTTCTTCAGATCTATGCCTGTTGTAAAAGGCGATCTCAAAACTACACCAAAGCCCATACGAAAAGGATAAATAGTAAAATCAAAGTCTTCCTCTTTCAAACGGGTAGTTATAGAACCAAATAACTGCAAACCGAGCCGGTGTTCTTCCGAAAAAAAGATTTTTGTATCAAATGAAAAATCAAGAAAGGAAGACCATTTGGGATATTCGTAGGGTGGCAAGCTGGAATACTGTTGTTGCTCTGCCGGATAATTGGTTGTCACATTATCATACCCCACATAATTGAACCTGGTGATGAAAGACTGGTAAATGTTTTTAAAATAAAGATTGATGCTGCCCTGCAGGAACCACCTGTTTATTTCGCTTTTGTAAAAATATAAATTCGGGCTGCCGGAGGGAGGAGTAACATCATCGTAGAACTTTTCCCGCATCTCAAAATTTCCTTTTGTAAGCCCGCCAAAGAATGAAAGAAAACTTGTTGAACTGTTTTTTGACAATGGGAAAAATGTACCCGCCCCGATATGAAATCCGCTGTGCTTATATGTTATGGAGGCACTGTCCCACCCGCTTGAAAGCAGGGTTATGTCTATTTCCTCATCCTTGTTTTTGTAGGCATAAGCCCCACCGATCACTGCCAGGTTTTTTGTTATAGCATAACCTGCATTACCATCAAATCCGGAGGGTGTGCTATAGGTCAGAGAGGCCGAATAATCATTCTTTTTCTGTAAAGAAGGGCTGTTTACCTGGGTGGGAGAATATATTTTACGGTCAATGGTACAACTTGTATAACAAAACAGAAATATAAAAAGCGGGATAGTATATTTCATTTATATGAGTTTCCTTTTGAGGAAGTACTCAGAATAAAAATACTACTTTCTTTTCATCACTTTCTCTGCTGCTGCCACAATATCTGGTATATCGAGTCCGTATTTCTTTAATAATTGTGCCGGTGTGCCGCTTTCTCCAAATGTATCTTTGGTACCTACATATTCAATGGGAACCGGAAAATTCCTGGAGGCGCATTGTGCAATAGCATCTCCCAACCCTCCGATAATATTGTGTTCCTCGGCGGTTACGGCACATTTGGTTTTACGAAGCGACTTCAAAACCGCTTCTTCATCCAAGGGCTTAATGGTATGAATGTTTATTACTTCCACACTAATACCTTTTTCCTGCAGAATAGCCCCGGCTTGTATGGCATTCCACACTAAATGACCGCAGGCAAAGATGGAAATATCTGTTCCTTCGGAGAATTGTTGCGCTTTGCCGATCTCAAAATGCCGGTTCGAAGTAAAGATGGGCCAAACAGGTCTGCCAAAACGCAGATACACAGGTCCTTCATATACTGCAATAGCTTCGGTAGCTGCTTTCGTTTGTGCATAATCACAGGGAACGATCACCGTCATACCGGGCAGCATTTTCATTAATCCAATATCTTCCAGTATCTGGTGGGTGGCGCCATCTTCACCAAGGGTGAGGCCGGCATGTGAAGCGCATATCTTCACATTCTTACCACTATAAGCAATTGATTGGCGGATCTGATCATACACCCTGCCGGTAGAGAAGTTGGCAAAAGTGGTTGTAAAGGGAATTTTACCTCCGATGGTAAGACCGGCCGCAATGCCCATCATATTAGCTTCGGCAATACCTACTTGTATGAAGCGTTCCGGAAATTCCTTCATGAACTGGTTCAGTTTTAATGAACCGGCGAGATCGGCAGTAAGGGCTACTATGTTTGAATTTTTACGGGCGGCTTCTACAATGCCATCTCCAAACCCGCTGCGGGTATCCTTATTTCCTGTTGATTGAATTTCTTTAAGCATAATTTAGTTTTTGTGCCTTTCCGCGAAGCCTTGGGGTGAAGGTGGGGCAAATGTAAGGCTAAGAGATTAAAAGAGAAAAGGAGAAAACAGGGTAACATCAATTTCTAAGTGGATTTAGAGATTTGGAAGATTTTCGCAACAACTTGTTGTCCTTTTCTCTCCTTTAATCTCTAAGCCCTAATTCAGCTCTCCGGATTGACTCGTAAATACTGTTTCATCTGCCTTCAGCCTAAGCTCCCATTTCCAGGCAGTGCTCATGATATCTTCCAGTGAAAACCGGGGCTGCCAGCCCAGCTTTTCTTTTGCCTGGTCATTATTGGCATATACGGTCACCACATCTCCCGGACGGCGCTCGTTTATTTCGTAGTTCAATTTAACTCCGCTTACTTTTTCAAAAGCCCGGACAGCTTCGAGCACTGTAATGCCATTTCCACTGCCCAGGTTAAATACTTCGCACAGCGCATTGCTTTTTTCTTCTTCCAGGTATTTTAATGATAAGGTATGAGCGGCGGCAATATCACATACATGTATATAATCCCTGATGCAGGAGCCATCCCTGGTGGGATAATCATTTCCATGCACTTTCATTTTTACAATGCGGCCAATGGCTGTTTGCGTAATTACAGGCACCAGGTTTTGTGGTTGGTCCATGGGCATTTCGCCAATTATTGCTGAAGGATGTGCCCCCGCCGGATTAAAATAACGCAATATGATGCAATGAGTCCCTGAGTTTTTAGCGAACTCATTTACTATTTGCTCTCCCATTTGCTTACTGTATCCGTAGGGTGATTCGGCAGGCTGAGGAGGCGTATTTTCTGTAACAGGAACATGTTGAGGATTACCATACACAGCACAGGAAGAAGAAAAAACAATATGCGGGATTTGAAATTCCAGTGCGCATTTTAACAGGTTGAGAAGTGAGTTAATATTATTCTCGAAATATATAAGTGGATTATCAACAGACTCTGCTACTGATTTATACGCTGCAAAATGTATAATGCCGCTGATATCTTCATTTTCCTGGAATATGGCGAAGGTGTCATCATAATTACAAAGATCCACCTTATAGTTTTTGATCTTCCTGCCCGCTATCAATTCAACTCCCTTTAATATTGTAGGGTTCGACCTGGAGTTATTGTCTACTGAAATCACTTCATAACCATTCGCTGCCAGGTCCACAATGGTGTGTGAACCGATATACCCGCAGCCGCCTGTAACCAATATTTTTGCCATAAAAAAATTCCTGACAAAAATCAGGAATTTTTTATAGGTAGCCAACCTTATTAAACGATTGATATCTTTTAAAACAACCGGACGATGAAAAATATGCCGGCCGCCAGTAGTCCGCTGATAGGAATGGTAAGTACCCAGGCCCAGATAAGATTAAAGGTAACACCCCATCTTACCGCCGATAATCTTTTGGTGGCTCCAACACCCATGATAGCACCGGTAATGGTATGTGTGGTACTTACAGGGATCTTTAATGTTTCTGTTAAAAACAGTGTAACAGCTCCCGCAGTTTCTGCAGCTACCCCCTCAAATGGGGTTACTTTAGTAATTTTTGTGCCCATTGTTTTTACGATCTTCCAGCCGCCACTCATAGTACCTACACCAATGGCAATATAGCAGGCGATGGGCACCCAGTTGGGCATTTGGCTGAAATCACTGATCGTACCACCTGCGATCAATGCTGCTGTGATGATACCCATTACCTTTTGAGCATCGTTGCCACCATGACCAATACTAAATGCAGCCGAAGAAACCAGTTGCAATCTTTTAAACCACTGATTGGCCTTGTGCGCATTCAGACTGCTTAGGTATAAAGAGAAGAAGGCCATTACCAGCAGGATAAACGCCAGTAAAAACCACTTGAAGTTTTTAGAATAGAAAATTACCTGGGTGATATAACTTTCATAATGTGTTTTTTTAGCCAAAACATCTTTATTAAACTCAAGATTCATGATAAGAAATACAATTACAATTGCAATAACTACGAGAGAGAATATCTTTGATGTCCATCCTTTTTTAAAAGAGCTCAGGAACCATAACGACATGATAAAAGCCATTATCATTCCGATAAGCGGCGCCAGGAAAATAAAGGCGGCCGTTTTGATAATGATCGGAGAGTTAACGGCTCCAAATCCCCCGGCAGCAACAGCGGCACCTGCAAACCCGCCTATCAATGTGTGAGAAGAAGAAGAGGGAATACCAAACCACCAGGTGAGCAGGTTCCAGGCTATAGCAGCTATCAATCCTGAAAAAATAACCTCCATCATGATCCCCTTTTCTATATGGCTTGATTTTACTGTTTTAGCAACCGTGTCTGCCACACCATGATCTTTAAAAATGAAAAAGGCAATAGAGTTAAATAAGGCTGCCCACAAAACCGCCTGGAAAGGTGTAAGCACTTTGGTGGAAACCACCGTAGCAATGGAATTAGCCGCATCATGAAAACCATTGATGTAGTCAAATATGAGTGCCAGCGCTATAATGGTAATGAGAAATGGTGTCATACTATAATTTGAAAATTAAAAGATTTGAAAATTTGAAATGGAGCATACTGCTATCCGGCACCATTTACAAATTATTACATTGTCAAATTTTCAAATTGGTTAAGCGTATTTAATAATAATTGACTCTATCACATTACTGGCATCTTCACATTTATCTGTAACGATCTCCATCACCTGGTATATCTCTCTTTTCTTAATAACTTCTTTTGCATCATCCTCAGTGGCAAACAATTTTTCAATACTGAAATCAAACACATCATCCGCCTGGTTCTCAATACTGTTGATCTTTACCAGTGCTTCGGTGATATTGCGCATATTTTTCATATCCCGGAGTTCCACCACAGCAATTTTAACCTGGGCAGCGCCTTGCTCTATCAGCTCCGCAAATTTTTGCATTCCCGTGTCATTCGGATTTACCCGGTAAAAATTTATTTTTTTGCCGGCAGCATAAATATAGTCGGCAATATCATCCAGTGAGGTGGCCAGGTAGTGGATGTCTTCCCTGTCGAAAGGTGTGATAAAATTGCGGCCCAGTTCGGTAAACAGGTTATGCGTCAGCTCATCGTTAGCATGTTCCAGGTCTTCCAATTGGGTAATGAGGGCAGCTCTTTTGTCAAAGTCAGGCTCTGCCACCACATCTTTCAGGGTGGATCCCATTATTTCTACATTGTTTGCTACTTTTTCAAAGAGTTCGTAAAAAACCCTGTTCTTCGGCATGAAGATTTTCAGAAAGGAATTGAGTCCAGCCATTAGTTTAAGTTTTAACCCCGTCAAAGACGGGATGGTTTGCGAAAATACCGGGTACTTAGGTGGGGGTAGCGGGGGTCCGGAGAATTAATAATAAATTAATATAGAAATAAAATTAGGGTAACAATTCAATAACAAAGACTTTATATTGCAACAATTTTAAGCAGTAATCATGTTATTGGCAAAACAAATGCACCTAAAAAGAGTCTTTGTTCTCTTATTTGCCATTTTTTTATCCTTTGGAGCTAGTTCTCAGCGCTACCTGGCTGATATCGATTCCTTTTTTTTTATTAAGGATACGGTGCGGCCAGTTATCAAGCGGTTCGAAAACTTGCGAATCACAGGCTATATCCAGCCCCAGTTTCAAAAAGCACAGTCGGACGGAGCGCTATCATTTGCCGGGGGCAATTTTTCCCAGTTCTCCAGCAGCCGGTTTATGCTCCGCAGGGCCAGGGTAAAAATTGATTACCTGCTTATTTCAAAAACAAAGTACCCGCAGGCGCTTTTTACGTTTCAGATAGATGCTACAGAAAGAGGAGTAGTGGTACGGGATATGTTTCTAAAACTCTTTGAAACAAAAAAGAACACCCTCTCGCTTATGGCGGGCCTGTTTGCCCGTCCTTTTGGCTACGAGGTAAATCTGTCTTCTTCTTTTAGGGAAACCCCTGAACGGGGAAGAATGTCGCAAATACTGATGCCATCTGAAAGAGATATTGGTGTGATGGTTTCCTACGAACCCCAGGGAAAAGATCACCGGTTCTCTCATGTAAAATTTGATATTGGTTTCTTTAACGGGCAGGGCCTGTCCGGCACAACAGATTTCGATAGCCACAAAGATCTTATTTCAAGAATATTTATCAAGCCCTACACATTTAATAAGGTTGATATTACTGGTGGTTTATCCTTTCTCAGGGGTGGCTGGCAAAATGGAACTAAGTATGTTTATACCAGCGGGTTCGCTTCAAATGGAGATAATATTTTTGTAGTTGATTCATCCGCTTCCAATCTTGGCAGGTCATCTCCCCGGCATTATTACGGAGCCGATGTGCAGGTAAAACTTCATCATGGCTGGGGTGAAACAGAATGGAGAGCCGAGTATTGGTTTGGCACCCAACCGGGTACTTCTGGCTCTACCAGCAATCCCGGTACTTTACCTACTTCGAATGGAAATCCTGTTCCTACTTATGTCCGCCATTATGATGGAGCTTTTTTTTATTTTCTTCAAAACATTATCAATAACAAACACCAGTTGCTGATGAAATACGATTGGTATGATCCGAATATCAAAGTGGAGAAAATGGAAATTGGAAAACCCGCAACAAATCTTACCACAGCTGATGTAAAATTTTCCACCTTCGGCCTGGGTTACATTTATCACCTGAACCCGCAAACCAAACTTGTCCTTTACTATGATTTTGTAAAAAATGAGCAAACACAGCTGACCAGCTTTCTCTCAGACCTGAAAGATGACGTTTTTACCTGCAGGCTGCAGTTCAGGTTCTAAAGGCTTAACATTCCGGTAATACTGACGTCACAATTGCTTAACATGGGGGTAACATACCAGTAACCTCCGGGGTACACCTTTGCCGCAAACAACTGAATATGTACTCCAGGCTTAGATTACTATTGATTATCGTGTTTGCGTCCGCCTTTTCTTCTGTTCAGGCACAATCCCTAAAACTGACCGGCAAGGTCATAAATCAAAAAAATGAACCACTGCCCGGCGCTACTATTTTAGTTTCCGGTACCAGCAAACCAATAGCAGCTGATATAGAAGGTAAATTTTATGTGACGCTGGAAGCTGGAAAAAAATACACCCTGACCATTTCTAATGTGGGCTATGAGACAAAATCGGTTTCTGATGTGGATGTAACCGCCAACCAGGAAAACTACCTGGAGATCGTGCTGCTGGACAAATCAAACCTGGAAGGAGTAACGCTAAAAAGCTCTTCCCGCAAACTGGAAAGCACTTCAGCTTTATTAACTTTTCAAAGAAGTAATACGGCACTTTCCAGCGGGTTGGCAGCAGACTTTATCCGCCGCACCCCTGATAAGAACACCGGCGAAGTATTAAAGAGAGTTAGCGGAACCAGTATCCAGGATGGAAAATTCGTAGTAGTTCGTGGATTGAGCGACCGGTATAACTCTGCCGTTATCAATAACGCACAACTACCCAGTACCGAACCTGATAAAAAGGCGTTCTCTTTTGATGTGATCCCTTCTTCCCTTATAGATAATATCATTATTAATAAAACAGCTACTCCGGAATTACCGGGTGAATTTGCCGGTGGACTGGTACAGATCAATACCAAAGATGTGCCCACGAGAGACCTCTTAAGTGTGGGTATCAGCCTTGGGTTCAATACGCAATCTGTTTTCAACGATTTTACCAGCAATGAAAGAAACGGAAACGATTGGATCGGCTTTGATGACAAAACAAGAGGCCTTCCAAAAGGATTTCCTGCAAAAGCACAGATATACCGTGCCGGAAACACACAGCAGCGGATTGAATGGAGCCGCTTATTTAACAATGATGTGTACAAAGAAAAAACAGCTACCGCACTGCCCACTCAAACGTACAGTATCACCTGGGGTAAGAGCAACCGCTTTAAGAACGGTGGCGTATTGGGAACTATTTTCTCTGTACAATACCGGACAAGCATGCTGACATTTGATGTGCAAAGGAAACTGCACCAGCAGGATGGCAAGGCCATTGTAAACCTGGAAGATCAGCAGAACAAGTATAGTGTAAATACCGGCGCCATAGCTAATATCAGCTATGTAAAAGGAAAGCATAAGATCTCTTTCAAGAATTTGTTCAACCAGTTATTTGAAGATAATTATTATACCCGTACCGGTACCAATGAAGACAGGATACAGGAGATCAATTTCCGCTCCTCTGTGTTAAATCAACGGTCGCTTTACAGCACACAGTTAGAAGGCGATCATCAGCTAACCAAAAGCGGGATCAAACTTCGCTGGAATGGCAACTTTGCCTACAACTGGAAATCTCAGCCTGACCTGCGTACCTCTGCATATAACAGGTCTATCGGCTCTGCACAACCCTTTACCAATAATGATGATGATACCCGCCGTTTTTTCAGCGATCTGAAAGATTATAGCTATGGTGCCAACGGAGCAATTACTATTCCGTTTACACTGAACAAAGACAAACAAACTTTCAAGGCTGGTGGATCCACCCTGATCCGCATCCGGGATTTCCGCAGCCGGTTATTTCAATATGAAGCGGCTTCACCATCCTCATTCGACCAAACAAAAGAAGAATTGCCTTTCGACCAGATTTTTGCAAGCGGAAATATCGGGACCAATGGCTTTGTTATAAATGAGACTACCAACAACCAGGATAAATATTTCGGTGTTTCTGTTTTGAATGGTATGTATGGAATGTTTGATAATAAGTTTGGCGAGAGAATAAGATTAGTGTGGGGTGTACGGGTTGAAAATTTTCAGCAGTTCCTTACTACTAAAGATGTAACAGCAAAAAGAATAGTAGTGGAAACAGAAAAATGGGATGTACTACCTTCTTTCAATCTTACTTTTTCGCCCAATACAAAAAACAGTATTCGTGCAGCGGGCAGCCGTACGGTGGCAAGGCCTGAATTCAGGGAGATCGCTCCGTTTTCCTTTTATGATTATGAAGCAAACTATGGTGTAAATGGTAATGTGAACCTGAAACGCAGTGATATCCTGAACGGAGATATTCGCTATGAATTTTATCCTAAAGGCGGTGAAGCGATCACCATCGGCGCTTTCTATAAATACTTTAACGATCCCATCGAGCTGCGTCTTGATCCTTCCAGCGTACTGGACAGAAGGAACTATGGTTACAGCAATGCCGACAATGCCTACACTTTGGGTGCAGAGTTTGAAGTAAGGAAGAACCTGGATTTTGTTAGCAAGAGCCTGGAAAATTTTAGTGTGTTTGCCAATCTTACTTATATCTATTCAAAAGTAGCATTGCAAGGTTCCACACCCACTACCCGGCCTTTGCAGGGACAATCGCCTTACCTGGCTAACGTAGGCATGCAATACAACAGCAAACTGGGCGGATGGAGCGGCTCCTTATTATACAACAGGATCGGTCAGCGTCTTTCTTTAGTTGGTAATAATGATTTCCCCGACATCTATGAAAGACCCCGTGACCAGGTTGACTTTCAATTAGCAAAAAAAGTATTTAAAGGCAAAGGTGAAGTAAAGTTAACCTGGGCTGACATATTGAATCCGGCGTATTATTTCTATGAAAACGTGGATACTAAAAAGGCATTCAATAGCGGAACTGACAGGGTATTCAATTCGTACACACCCGGTTCTACCATCACTCTTGGCTTTACCTATGATTTTAATATCGGGAAAAAATAACTCAGCATAAACAACAATAAGAAATAAACAACTCAAAAAAATCTATATGAAGAAGATTCTTTTCGGCACACTTACACTGGTAACACTTTTAGGAGCTACCTCATGTGTGAAAGTGAATTTTGAAGAAGGCGAAACAGTAACCACACCCCCGGACCCTACCAGCAATATCATTACTGGCGTTATCTCCTCCAGTAAGTTTTATGCTAAAGGCACCTGGATCTTAAAAGGATATGTGTATGTAACAGATGGTGCTACCATTACATTCGAAGCCGGATGTATCGTAAAAAGTGATATAACAGAAAAAGGTGCATTGATCATTGAAAGAGGTGCCAAATTGATAGCCCAGGGCACAGCTGCTAATCCAATTGTATTTACCAGTGGTAAAGCCGTCGGCTCCAGGGCTCCTGGTGACTGGGGTGGTATCATCTTATTAGGCAAAGCGCCAACCAACCGTCCGCTGGACCCTGCTCCCACTATTGAAGGTGGTGTAGGCCGTCAGTACGGTGGTACTGATCCATTAGATGAGAGTGGTATCCTTCGTTATGTTCGTATAGAATATGCCGGTATTGCTGCAGAACCAGGTTCTGAAATAAACGGATTGACTTGCGGAGGTGTGGGTTCAGGCACTATCCTGGAAAACATCCAGGTATCTTTTGGTAATGATGATGCCTATGAATTTTTCGGTGGTACCGTAAATGCAAAGAACCTGATCGCATTTGCAACTGCTGATGATGATTTTGACTTTGACTTTGGCTATTCCGGAAAAATTCAGTTTGCGGTTTCCTGCCGCAAGCCTGATTTCGTAGATGCTGGTGATGCCGGAAATGGTATTGAGTGTGATAATGATGGTTCCGGAACCGCAGCTTTGCCTAAAACAAAACCTCAGTTAAGCAATTTCACCATCATCGGCCCAAATGATGCTGCCGGTACTGCCGCCAATCATAATTTCTCAAACCGCTGGAGAAGAGCTACTCAGTTCATACTGCGCAACTCTATCCTGATGGGACATCCTGATGCTGGTTTTTCTACAGAATCTGACGCTACACTTAATGACTACTATGTAAACAATGTTTCAGAATTTAAGAATAACCTGGTTCATGCCACTGCGCTGCCTTATAAAACAGCTAATGCGGCCATAGCCACAAATGCACAAATACAAAATAAAGCAGAAGCAGAAGGATGTATTACCTATGCTACTTCAGCAGCTATACAGCTCACCAACCCGTTTTATTCTACTACACCAAACTTTCTCCCTGCAGTAGGTTCACCTGCTTTATCGGGCACCAGTTTCACAGGTATGAATGCTTTCTTTACAGCTACCACTTACAGAGGTGCTTTCGGAACAAACAACTGGACCGCCACCTGGACCAATTGGGATCCTCAGAATGCAGCTTATTGATCAGTGAATATTTTTTTTCAACGTCCCGGACAGATACTCCGGGACGTTTTATTTTTGAACACCTGAAACAATTTTATATGCCCCGTTTTGTTCTATTCTTCTTGCTTCTTTTAATCCTTGCCTCTTGCCGTAATGCTACCAAAAAAGGGTTGATGCCTGAGGTGAATGTCTGCGACAGCGCTACTGTAATGTATTATCATACTCCCGGTGATCCCCGTTTTTTTAATATGACCAGGGTAAGGGATATGGATTCTTTATCAGCCATTGTAAGAGATGTCAATAAAAAACTGGTACCTGCAAAAGACAGTTGTGTTACCCAGGGCAAGATCTATTTCTATGGAAAAGGCGGCGCTGTGTACCCGGTCTATTTCTCCCGGAAAGAGGAATGCATGACGCTTTCTTTTATGAAAACCGGCGAAAAGTATTTCACCAAAATGAGCACTGCGGCAAAAGAGGCACTTGATGAAATGGAGAAAAGGGTGATCCTGCTGAATAGCCGGAAAGAATAGATCACTTGTTTGAAGGCATGTAGGAATAAGCCACTTCGTATGGCGTTTTGCTAAGCGCAGGCATAAGCTGACCTAATGCCAGATCCTTCTGCTGGGGCGTTGGTTCGCAAACTGAATATTTCAGCCCGTTATAAATAATGGATGTGCCAACAGGCTTGTCAAATTTTACAGCAATGGTAACATGATGTGGAAAGGCCAGCACAATCATCGGCAGATTGTAAATTTCCTTCACCAGGTAAAAGAACAATGCTGCCCTGTCTTCACAATCGCTTTGCTCATATAATAAAGTTTGCTCAGGGCTTAGTCTTTTTTCATTTCCAAACTGAAGGCTATCGGGCTGAAACAGGAATGCATAACGGGTAAAGCGCATCAGGAAATCAATCCCGTTCTTTTCATTCATCCCTTTTATCTGCTTCTTAAGTGATGGTATTAGTGAACTGTACGTCTTACTGCTAAGAGGTATATTGAAATACGATTCATAATCCACCACGGGATAATTGGCAAAAATAGTTTTGATCTGCGGGTTCAGTTTTATCTTAAACTGATAATCCGTTTCATTATAAGAAAAGCCTATCTCTTTTTCTGCATAGTCTCCCGGACTAAAATCAGGTAAATGTGTCACTTTATAGGAAAAAGCTTTACTGGCTCCAGCTACCGGAATATTGATTTCAGCAAACCTGTTCTTCTCAAAGTCTATATTACCCCCATAATCATGATAATTAAGGCAAACATATTGTTTCCCGTTTTTTATATGGCTGGGTATATTATAGATATTCTCATCGCTTTGTACGAAAAACAAAATTTTGCCATCAGCGATGCTTAGTGTGGCATCATATCCTGACCTTGTCAGTAAAAACCACTTATATAAAGTATAGCGATAATAATTGGCAGCTTTGGGACTTATCTGCTGGGCTGTTTTACGAATTAACTGGTAATAGAGCCAGTCGTCCAGTTTGTATAGTTTTTTATAAGCCAGCAACTCGTTGATCACCGGTTGATAATCAGCCGCACTTACCGATTGGTAAAAATCCTGAATGGCCCTGTCAGAAAGAACATCAGTAAAATCGGTGTAAGGGATAGCAGTAAAGGACAATTCCACTGGTTCGCCATAGAAATCAAACCTAACAGGCCCTCTTTCCGGCTGGGCGAAAGCAATGGCTGGCGCTAAAAAGAAAGCCAGGACAAGGGGTAATATGCTGATTTTGCTTTTCACGGGTAAAAGCTGTACCAATCAAGGTACAAAAAATTAACAATAAGGTAATATTAAATTTTTGACAGGCCAGATTTTAGCCCGATAAAGTTATAAAGCAATTTCTTTTCTTAACCCTGAAATAACCTTGTTGTAATAACTGCGTAACAATACAAAGGCATCTTTGAAAAAGTTCTTACCTAGGTTGCAGACCGCATCAAGTTAAGTGTTAATAACACCTCCCTTCTCTGGTGCAGTTATTTTTCTCATGCAGTTACCATCCCGCGGCAGGACAGGCTCCGGGGTGGTTTTTTATTTTAAGCCCCCTCCCCCAGATTTTGTGAGTTAGTATTGAAATAATATCAGGCAGCCAATACTCCGAATTTCCTTTCTGCAAGAGAAAACAGGTGTTCCAGGCAGGAAGGAATAATGCCGGAATAGTCAACCTGAATGGTTGGTGCCGATTGTATCCATTTATAGAAATGACCGGGAAAATGTTCGTCGATCCTTGAAAGACAGGTTACCCCCATTTGCATAAGAGCGGCGGCATTACATTGTTGCTCATACTGTCCCCGGATGGGTGTTGCCAGAATTTTCTTTCCAAGGTGCAGTGCTTCGGCTGGAGTTTCAAAACCGGCACCGGTAATAATGCCTGTACAATTCACCAGGCTTTCATTGAATAACTCTTTCGTCACCGGCAAAAAACAGGTATTACTTTCAGTGCGGATCATTGTTGTTTCCCTGGAAAAAATCCGGAAGTGGAAATCCGGCAATGACTGAAAGATATTTTTTAATTGCCGTTCACAATAGGACGGTAGGTATACCACAATAAACCCTCTGTCTGCAGGCGTTGCATTAAGTATCTCTTTTTTTATCACCTCAGGAAAAATAAAATCAGAATACCGTTTAAAGTGAAGCCCCACATGATAAGTAGCCTTCACATAATTTTTCAGCAATAATTCACCCATTATATTCTTTGTGGCAGGTCGGGGAGTAGCTGCAGACCGGAATGCTGCCTGGTGGCCAAAATGAATGGAAGCAACTTTTTTCCGGGCACAGGCAGCAGATGTGATGTAATCAAAATCGTTGAGCACTATATCATACTTTTCAACCGGCAGGTCTTTTATTTCCTGGCGTACCCGAATGGGTTGAAAACTTTTCAGCATTTGCCAATAGTCGAGCCCCCCATTGCAATTATAAAAAAGACTGATGCCTTTACTGCGGTATTTAACGGGGGCATCTAATGACAAGTGACTGTTATCCCCGCTTAAAAAAATATCTACGGTCCCATATTGCTGCAGGTAGGGCAATAAGGTCATTGCCCTGCTGATATGGCCATTGCCTGTAGCCTGTACTGCATAAAATATTTTCATGGTATCCTTATTGACCAAGAGAATTAAAGAATAAGCCCACTTCGTCTGTTACCACATTCAAAACGGGCATTTTCTTATCCATTGCCACCACATTGGCAGATGCAAATTCTTTTTCATCGTAGTGATAAATATTCCATTCATTATCTGCATACTCCAGGGAAGTAAGGTTTTCTATCCAGTCGCCACTATTGAGATAAGTAACTTTTCCATTTTTTGTTTCAATTACTCTTTTCTGTGGTTGATGGATATGGCCACAGATAACATAGTCATACTTTTTTTCTATGGCCAGTTCTGCAGCTGTTTGTTCAAAATCATTGATCCATGAAACGGCTTTTTTTACACTATTCTTTATTTTTTTGCTGAAGCTCATCTTTGGTCGTCCAAGCTTTTGCAACCACCAGTTTACAAACCGGTTGCAAAGTATCAGCCAGTCATATCCATGCCCGCCTAATTTGGCGATGATCTTTGCGCTTCCTTTCGTAGTGGTATCGAATACATCACCATGAAAGACCCAGGTCATTTTACCATTGATCTCAACGACCAGCTTATCCACGAGTTGAAAATTGCTTAACTCAATATTGCTGTACCGCCGCAGCATCTCATCATGATTGCCGGTTATATACACCACCCTTGTGCCGGTGCTCAGCATATTCATCAACTCCTTTATTACCTGCAGGTGAGAAGATGGAAAATACCGCTTGCTGAATTGCCATCCATCAATGATATCTCCATTTAGTATTAAAAGACGGGGCGATATACTCTGCAGGTAGTTGACAATTTCTTTGGCATGGCAGCCATAGGTGCCAAGGTGAAGGTCTGATAGTACTACAACATCAAGGTTTCGTTTTTTCAATGCGTACAGAGGTTTTGTAAAGGAACGAATTCACTGTTGCTGCAACATCAACAGCAGGTTAATTAAATATTATTGTCCCGGAAGTGTCCACTGAAAAAAGTGGTTTGTTAATATTCCGGCCATAGTAGTATAATCATTCGGTAATATGATGGCAATGCTGAGTTCATGTTAGATTTTGACTTTTGCAAAACCGTTACACATGAAAAGCATCTGGACCTTTGTCATCCTTGCGATGATGCTTCCCCCGGTATATGAACCACCTTTTAAAAATACCGGTACCCCAGCCAGGCTCCCCACTGCGGAAAATATTTTTATCATTACTACAGATGGCTTTCGCTGGCAGGAAGTATTTAATGGAGCAGACAGCATCACTATCAATTCAGAAAGCTTTACCCCGGACACTTCCACGCTAAAATTGCTGTATTGGGCGGAGACCCCACTGGAACGACGGAAGAAACTCATGCCTTTCTTCTGGAATGTGATCGCTGCAAAAGGACAAGTGTATGGCAACAGGGAATGGGGCAATAAAGTAAATGTGGCCAATCTCTATTCTCTTTCTTATCCCGGGTATAATGAAATGCTGACCGGCCATGCGGATATAATGGTCTCCTCCAATAAGAAAAAGAATAACCCGAATATGAATGTGCTGGAATACCTGGACAGCAAACCTGCCTTCAACGGAAAAGTAGCTGCTTTCTCTTCCTGGGATGTGTTTCCTTACATACTGAATACAGAACGAAACCACCTGCCCGTCAACAGTGGATACAGCAGAATGGAGGAGGACGGTTCTCCTGTACAACATATCATAAATGCAGTACAGACAGACATGGTTCAGGAAAAAACGGCCACCCGCTATGATCAGCTTACATTTCTTACCGCTAAAGAATACATACAGCAGCAGCATCCAAGAGTGGTGTATCTCGGGTTGGGTGAAACAGATGAGTTTGCCCATGCCGGACGTTATGACCTGTATCTTCAGCAGGCTACCAAAGTGGATCAGATGATAGCCGAACTCTGGCATTGGGTGCAAACAACACCGGGTTATAAAAATAAAACCACCTTTATCATTACCACCGATCATGGAAGGGGAAGCAAAAGTTCCCGGTGGACATCTCACGGAGAGTTTATCAACGGTTCTTCACAAACCTGGTTTGCGGTAATAGGCCCGGGCATTCAACCTGCAGGAGAAATAAAAACAAACCAGCAGCAGTACCTGCAACAAATGGCGCAAACTATTGCCGGCATACTGGGTGAAGAGTTTATGCCCGATAATGTAGTGTCTTCTTTTTCGTTGCGGTAATAATAAGAGCCGTTATTTTCTTTTATCTTACAGGAAATACAGACGTATGATAAAAGTACTTCTATGTCTTACTGTTATCTGCCTTACCTCCTGCGGGGGTTCTGCTGTCACCAAAAAATTATCATTAAGCGATAGCCTTGTTATCACTTTTAATATACCTGATACGGATTCTGTCATCAACCTGGTAAGCACTACGGACAAAAAAGCCATTCGTAAACTTGCAGGCTTTGTGGCAGGCAAAAAGAAAGAGCAGGGCAAATGCGGCTATGACGGCAATCTTGTTTTTTATTATAAAGGAGCTGTATGGGTGCCCGTGGTATTTAAATACTCCAATGCCGGCTGCAGACAGTTTCTTTTTGATATGGATAATAAAGTGATGAGTACGGCTATGAGTGATGAAGCGGTGAATTTTTTGAAGAGTTTGGCAGAGGGAAAGAACTGGTATTAATATCGCCCTGCTCTTGTATCTTAATCTCTCCTGCTATCTAAGGTAAACCCGATAGAGGTCCCCACATCTTCAGTACTGCGTACATGAATGGTTTGACCGTGGGCTTCGATGATGTGCTTGCAGATGGCGAGCCCGAGACCGCTGCCGGTAACATCGATACTGCGGCCTTCTTCGGTACGATAGAACCTTTCGAAAATGCGGGGCAGGTGCCGTTCATTGATACCAATACCGTCGTCGCTTATTTCAATGAGTATATGTTTTCCATCGGTGTTATACATACTCGCCACTATACCACCAGATCTTTTCCCGTATTTAATAGAATTTTCCACCAGGTTGGTGACCACCTGGCGTATCTTTTCTTTATCAGCAAAAACGGTGAGTGGAAACTCACAGCCTTTTTTAATGCTGCAATGAATGTTTAACTCTTCTGCTTTTATGGAGAGGCTTTCAAAAACTTCTTTTATCAATTCCTGTATCACAAAGTTTTGTTTGTAGAGAACCAATTCTCCTCTTTCCAGCCGGGATATTTCATCCAGGTCATTTAAAAGATGTGTAAGGCGGTCCACATTTCGGGACGTTTTCTCCAGGAACTTTGTGCTTACATCCGGGTTATTCATGGCGCCGGAGAGCAGCGTATCCACATATCCCTGTATGGCAAATACAGGTGTTTTAAATTCATGAGAAAGGTTTTGCAAAAACTCTTTCCGGAATTGTTCGTTGCGGCGGAGCATTTCCAGCTCTTCTTCATTTTGGGTGGCCCATGCTTCCACATCTTCACTTACTTCATCAATGCTTTTTTGCGGCAGCACATACTTATAATAGGTTTCTTCCCGTTTTGTGGCTTTTGTTTTATTGATGAACTTGTAGATGAGTTTTATTTTGCGGTAGATAAACCGTTCCAGCATATAACTGATAAGAAGATAGCATCCACCAAAAAAAATGGCAAAGCAGGCAAGACCTATCAACCAGTTTTTTTCCACGTAGCCTATTAGTACACTTGTAGGCAGCGCCAGTACCGATGCCGTAAAAGCAGCAAGCTGCCGGGGTGAGATGTTCTTTTTGGAAAACATGGTGCGAAGCTACGAGTTGTTAGCTATGAGTTTCGGCAGAGGCTAAACTTTTGAGGAGACTATCTCGCAACTCGTAACTCATAGCTCAAAGCTTTACAACTCAAATTTATATCCTACCCCTTTCACCGTCGTAATACAATCTACTCCCAGCTTTTGACGGATCTTACGGATATGCACGTCTATGGTACGGTCTCCAACAATTACATCATTTCCCCACACCTGGTTTAATATCTCATTGCGGAGAAACACCCGGCCGGGCTTCAGGGCCAGCAGGTACAGCAACTCAAATTCTTTTTTGGCTAAAACGATCTCCTGCTCTCCCACTTTTACAATAAACCGTTCCGGGTCCACCGTCATATGATCTATGGTAAGAATTCGGGCTTCTGTTTTATTAAGACGGCGGAAAAGTGCATTTACCCGGCTGAGAAATACTTTGGGGCTTATGGGTTTGCTTACATAATCATCGGCACCGGTTTCTAATCCTTTTATCTGGGTGCCCTCATCATTAACAGCTGTAAGGAAAATGATAAGCGTTTCTTTAAAAGCAGCCTGTGCCCGGAGCAACTGGCAAACTTCCACGCCAGTTTTTTTTGGCATCATTACATCCAGTATCACGAGGTCGGGAAGGGTGCGGCGGGCTTTTTCCAGCGCTTCATCACCATCTTTGGCAGTTATTACCTCATATCCTTCGTTGGATAAGTTATATTTTAAAATTTCAAGTATATCCGGTTCGTCGTCAGCTATGAGTACTTTCCGGGGTTTGGTTTCCATGCTGGAAATAATTTGCGCAAACCTAACTGGAAAATTGGTGGCATGGAAATTTCAGGCGTGTCGTTTACACAGAGTTAATGATTACTTAATAGTCTTTGCCTGTATTTGCAAGCAGTGTCATTCTTTTTTAGGTCCCAAAACAGCTTTATTCATCATAAATCCGTCTCTGTCAATTACAAAGGGCCTTCCCCCCATGTCGGGCAGGCTTATTACCTTTGTTTTACAATCCTTATGACAGCAACCAGCAAATACCTTATTCTCAGCGGCTTTTTGGCTTTTTGGGGCGCAGCAGCCAGCGGACAAGCCACATTTGCCTCCACCACCGGCAAAAGCGGCAAAAACTGTAAACCCCTGTTTTCAAGAGAATTATTTCATGACTATGTGGATGCCCAGCAAAAACTGGTATTGAAATCGGATGGAAAAAGCGACCAGCAATTTGCGCCTTCTGCCAATGAAGAAGTAAACCTGATCCTTACCCAAACCGCCACCAGCCGCATTGACGCCCTGCAATGCCGCATTGAAACGGACAGCCTGCTGAATGACCAGTCCAAAAAAAGATACCTGAGAGGAATAGAGTACCTGCTGAAATTTTTCCTGGCAAACACTTCTGCAAAGAAAATAAGCCCGATGCGGCTGCCAGACATCATAGCAGGATATGAAAAGAGTTTTGACTACGACCGGCAGGGAAAATCCATTGAACCCATCATCCGTGACCTTTCTTATGAAGCGGGTTATTCCATCATCAAAGCCGATAATACCACGTTTGAAAAAAATGCTGGTTATAAATCAAGCCAGCAACTGGTAGTACTGAAATACTGT
>CAYUCU010000003.1:0-69797 GCA_964443345.1 uncultured Chitinophaga sp. | reverse complement strand
AGCAAACCTATCCCGGCGACAAACCTGACCGGCAGGCAGTACATACGGTGTATGGCGGGGCCAATCTGTTTAAATCCGACACCTGTGTGAAGATGGGTGAAATAGCATTGAAAAACCTGCTGACCTATGCACCGGATTTTGTAACACTGGCCAAAGTGCTGAAGATGGAAGGACACGAAAAGCTGCCGGATGAAAAAAAGAAGATCGGCAAACTGGTACAGAAGCTGGATAAAATGACAGCAGCCAAAAGAAAGCAACACCCTGCATGGCTTTCTTATACGGTCTATAATAAGATCATACAAAAACTACAGGCAGAAGCCGTAGAAGATTTCCGCATTGACTTTGAGGATGGATTTGGTAACCGGCCCGATGACGAAGAAGATGCTACAGCAGTAAATGCAGCAAATGAACTGGCCATAGGAATGAACGATAAAACCATCTCTCCATTTATCGGTATCCGCATTAAACCATTTACAGAGGATCTGAAAAACCGTGGCGTAAGAACACTGGATATTTTCCTCACCACCTTGCTGGAGAAAACCGGGGGCAAGCTGCCGGATAATTTTATCGTAATGCTGCCCAAAGTGACGATAACAGAACAGGTTACCACACTCATCCGTTTATTTGAGCTCATCGAAAAGAAAAACAACCTGGGCCCCGGCACATTAAAAATGGAGACAATGGTGGAAGCTACCCAGATCATCATGGATGAGGAAGGCAAAAATCCATTGATGAAAATCATAAGAGCTGGTGAAGGCCGTTTGATCGCCGCACATTTCGGTACGTATGATTACACCGCCTCCTGCGGTATTACAGCTAAGTATCAAACGATGGCGCACCCGGTTTGTGACTTTGCACACCATATGACCAAAGTGGCATTAGGCAGCACCGGAATATTTTTATCCGATGGTGCAACGAATGTAATGCCGGTGGCCCCGCACCGGGGTGATGATCTTACAGCAAAGCAACTGAAAGAAAACCGGCAGTCAGTTCATAATGCATGGAGAATAGGATATACTCATACCATACATTCGCTGATCAATGGGTTTTACCAGGGATGGGACCTGAACCCGGCACAACTGCCCATGCGCTATGCCGCCACTTATAATTTCTTTCTAAGCAGCATTGAAGACGCCACCCACCGGTTGAAAACATTTGTAGAGAGGGCTGCCATCTCCACACTGACCGGCGATATTTTTGATGATGCTGCAACAGGACAGGGATTATTGAACTTCTTTTTAAAAGCAATGAACTGTGGTGCCATCAGCGAAGAAGAAGCTACTGCCACTGGCTTAACGATCGAAGAGATCCGCAGCCGCTCCTTTTATAAGATATTACAGGGACGAAGAGGGAAGAAATAGTTATGCGCTATTAGCAGCAGGCTTCAAGAGCTTGCGGCTCAAAACTCACAACCCATAGCTTTTGATTGTGTAAATTTGCCAACTAAATTCTTCTCACATGACGATTGCTGTATTAGGTGCGGGTATGGTAGGTAAAGCGATTGCGCTGGATCTTGTAAATGATCATGCTGTCACATCTTTCGATCTGAATGCGACCAACCTGGAAGACCTGAAAAACAGGAATAAAGCGGTGCAAACAGTGGCAGCCGATCTTTCTCAATTTGATGAATACACAAACTGGTTTTCTTCCTTTGATATTGTAGTGACAGCGGTGCCCGGTTTTATGGGTTATAAAACACTGGAGGCCGTGATCAACGCAGGAGTGAATGTGGTGGATATTTCTTTTTTTCCGGAAGATGTACTGGAGTTGGATGCACTCGCAAAAAAGAAAGGGGTGACGGTGATAACCGATTGTGGTGTAGCCCCAGGTATGAGCAATTTTATATTGGGCCGCTATAATGCGGAAATGAAAGTGGATGCTTTTGAATGCTATGTGGGCGGGTTGCCAAAAGAAAGAAAACCTCCTTTTGAGTATAAAGCGCCCTTTTCGCCGGTAGATGTGATACAGGAATACATTCGTCCTGCCAGGCTGGTGGAAAAAGGAACGATCGTTACCAGGCCGGCATTGAGTGAACGGGAGCGGATGAACTTTGATGAGGTGGGTGAACTGGAAGCGTTCAACACAGACGGGCTTCGGTCATTGCTATTTACGATGAACCATATACCGGATATGAAGGAAAAAACACTGCGCTACCCCGGCCATATCGAACTGATCATCGCATTAAAGCAGGCCGGTTTTTTTGATACAACGCCATTGCGGATCAAAGAGGTTGATATTTCACCGCTGGACTTTACTTCAAAATTGCTGGTGAATGAATGGAAGCTGGACGCTGAAGAAGAAGAGTTTACCGTGATGAAAGTAATAATTAAAGGGGAAGGCAAAACGATTGAGTATAATTTGCTCGACAGGTATGATGCCATCACGAAAACATCTTCTATGGCAAGAACAACCGGCTATACCTGCACTGCTGCAGTGAATTTAATTGCCAGCGGACTGTTTACGGAGAAAGGGGTATTTCCGCCAGAGCTGATTGGAAACAGAAAAGAGTGTTTTGACTTTGTGATCAATTATTTAAAGGAACGAAAGGTGATCTGGAAGAAAGGGTAGCCACGAAATTATTTTAGCCACAGATTACACGGATTAACATAGATTGGATGGCTTCACCATTAGCTGCGCCTGGAAAAGACACAACAGGTTTGCGTCGTTGCGTCTTTGCGAGAGACCATTTGTATTAATCTGTGTTAATCCGTGTAATCTGTGGCTAAACAAAAAAGCGGCCATCAGCCGCTTTCATATTAATCTTTTATATTCTGTAATCTCAGCCTGCCTGTCGGCAGACAGGTTCTGGTTACTCCGCTTCTGCCACCACTTCTTTTACTTCTGGTATCATCCGCTTCATCATGCCTTCAATACCGGCTTTTAAAGTGATCATGGAGGAAGGGCAGCCACTGCAGCTTCCCTGCATGGCCAGGTTTACAGTACCCGATTCATAGCTTTTGAATTGTATAGCGCCACCATCCATTTCCACAGCAGGGCGAACATAATTATCTAACAACTCTTTGATTCGTTTCACCACATCGTCATCATCTGCCGCCACCTCATTGCTGCTGGATTGTTTTACGGTCGCCAGCTCTTCTTCGTTGATCACTGCTTTACCTTCTTCAAGGTATTCCTTCAAAAACTGGCGCACGGAAGGAATTACATCCTGCCAGTCTGTTTCGGCCGTTTTTGTCATGGTGACAAAATTGCTGGCAATAAAAATGGCTTTAATGAAGGGGAAGCCAAATAGTTCGGTTGCCAGCGGAGACGGCTTGGCGCTTTCAGCATCCGGGAAGTCAATACTCTTGCCGGGGTATAACAGCTTGTTAGCCACAAACTTCATGGTCTCCGGGTTGGGGGTCATTTCCGTATAAATGCTGATAATGGGGTTTCCTGTTTTGATCATAGCTCACTGTTTTAAATGATCCTCCTTCGCTAAAGCTTCCGAGGACAAACAAAAATAACAACAAAAGCGGGTTGTTGTTTACGAAGATGGGAAGACCGTAAGACGGGAAGAGGGAAGACGGGAAGTCGGGGAGACGGGAAGTCAGTAAGACCTTACCATTATCGGAAACATACTTTCTGACTTTCCGTCTTACGGTCTTCCCGACTACTCCTTAAATTTTCCCGTCTTTTTCAGATACCGGATGAGGACATAAATAAGGAGTAATATGCCAAGTACAACTCCAAGCAGCATGTTGCGGAGCTTTTCATCATGCCCGGTCAATTCTGGATAGTTTAGTAAAAGAAGCAGGGTAATACCAATCAGCCAGATAAATTGGGTGGTATGTTCTTTTAATATCCAGCGCTTCCAGTTGAATTGCATACTGCCAAGGGTTTTTCCAAGGCCTTTCAGGTTGGGGAACCAGCGGTTTACTTTTTTACAATACTCATCAAAGCCCGGCCCGAATTTTCCCCGAAGGAAATTTTCTTCCGCCAGTACAATGGCCTGGTAAATGAATAAGAAAACAGGGATAACAATGGCCACATATACTAATGAGTTGGCTAAAATACCGACACCCAGCAGCATCAAAATATTTCCAACATATAAAGGATTGCGGCAGTGATTGAAAATACCTTCTGTTACTAATCCTTCAGCATAAGGCTTGCCTTCTTTGCCACCCCGAACGATATAAGCCAGCCCGATGGTGAGCCCACGGATGAGTTGACCCAAACAGGTAATAAGCAAACCGATGGTTATCGGCCATATATAATAACAGCTACCAAAATGCTTTGGAGAAAAAAGCGGCCACGACGGAATGAACAAGGCTCCGTAGAAGAGAATAAATATCCAATTGCGGTACTTGAAGAAGAAATTGCCGATACTTATCATAAATTCCAAACTTTAAAATTCCAAATTCCAGGCCGGGTCTGTTGGTGGAATTTAGAATTTTTCTTTTTTTGTGATTTTTGGATTACTCATTTCTTCACCGCCACCAGCCCCGCAAAATTGTACCACTTAAAAAACACCTCACAATGATCGAAGCCTTTGTCACGCAATAATGTAATGTTCTCACTTAACTTATAAGGCACCAGCACATTTTCGAGGGCTTCTCTTTTTTGAGAGATCTCCATTTCGCTGTAGTTGTTGCGGCGTTTATAGTTGTAGTAATAATTGATGAAGTCGCGGTTGAAATTGCTTTCTTCTGCCAGTATCTTTTCCACGAGTATTAAAACGCCGCCAGGGTTTAACCCGTCATATATATCTTTTAATAAACGTTCCCGGTATATAGGCCGTACAAACTGAAGGGTAAGGCACAATACCACAACAGAGGCATTTTCAATTTTAACTCCCTGGCCGAGGTCGTAGCAACGTAATTCATACGGACGGGAAAACCCCAGTTCCATCAGCTTTGATTTACATTTATCCAGCATTTCCTGCGAGTCGTCAATACCGATGAAACGAATGTCCTGGTTCACCATCGTATCCATACCGATCATTGTGGTGCCGGTAGAGCAGCCCAGGTCATACACATCTGAACCCTCCTTTGCGTGGTCAGCTGCCAGTTCTGCCATCATTCGTTGTATCTCTCCATAAAAAGGAACAGACCTGTTCACCATATCGTCAAACACTTTGGCCACATTGGCGCCAAATTTAAAATCACTGGCTTTTTCTATTTCGTCCCGGAAAACTTCATCTTTGCTCATACGCTTAATTGATACTTGCAAAGTAAAGGAATTTGGAGTGTAGCGAACCAAACAACCACCAGTAACGTATTATTTATATGAAAAAAATCTATCACCTCGGCAACTGCACCACCTGCCAGGCCATTATTAAAGAAACGGCAATCGACCAGAAGGGATTCCAGATGCAGGATATCAAATTTGAAAAGATCACACCGGCACAACTGGAAGAAATGAAGAAAATGGCCGGAAGTTATGAAGCCCTCTTCAGCCGAAGGGCATTAAAATACAAGGAGCTGGGGCTAAAGGATAAGAAACTGGAGGAAAAGGATTACCGGGATTTTATATTGCAGGAATATACCTTTTTGAAAAGGCCCGTTGTAATTATAAAGGATAAAATATTCGTCGGAAGCGAAAAGAAGAATATTGCGGCTTTGAAAAGCGCTGTAAAATAGAAATGTTAAAACACTCTTTATACATAGAGACTGTCTCCCCGCAGACAAAAGCAGCGCCGGCACCGCAATATTTTGCAGCCGGTTCAAAAACCGGGCAAGAACAGATTTCGTTAGTATAACAAGTAAATAATTAAATCATGAAACAGTTCATTTTTTCAGCATTGATCGTTACTGCATTATTGCAGACCAGTTGTGGCATGGGCCAAACAGGAAACGCCTCCACTAAATATAAGGACCCTCCTGAAGCCACCCACAATACCGTTTACCCAATGAAATTTACAGATGCCCAATGGAAAGAACGGCTGACCCCGGAGCAGTATAATATCCTGCGGCAGGAAGGAACCGAACGGGCGGGTACGGGCAAGTATGATAAATTTTATCAGAAAGGAACATATTATTCTGCTGCATCTTTGCAGCCGGTGTTTAGTTCAGAAACAAAATTTAACTCCGGTACTGGCTGGCCCAGTTTTTATGCCCCCATTACTTCAGATGCGGTGCGCCTGGTAAAAGATGAAAGCTACGGAATGGTGCGCTGGGCAGTGGTGGATAGTAAAAGCGGCTCCCATTTAGGTCATGTTTTTGATGATGGACCTGAGCCTACCGGAAAGCGTTATTGCATCAACTCACTGGCATTGATATTTGTTCCGGAAGGAGGTAAGGCACCGACAAGTTCCAAACCACAATGAACCTAAAAAAAATTGTAAGAAGAAGCCCGTTATGCAATGACGGGCTTTTTTTCGTTTTTAAGAACATGCCATGCAATAAGAAGGCTCAGCAGCATAAAGATACCGCCCAATAAAAAAGATACACCGGGAAAAAGGAATGGCGCTTTTTTACTGGTAAAATAAGTAAACAGGTTATTCATCACCAGCGGGCCAATGATTGTGGTGAGGCTCATCAGGCTGGTCAATGCGCCTTGCAATTCTCCCTGCTGCGAAGGGGGAACATGTTGTGAAAGGGTGGCCTGTAAAGAAGGTCCCGCAATACCACCAAGACAGTACGGTACCAGGAATGCAAACATCATCCATCCTTGTGTGGCAAATGCAAACAATACCAGCCCGGCCGTATATAAAAACAAACCAAGATAAATACTTCTGTTGTTTCCCAATTTGGGTGTGATGACCCTTGTTAATCCTGCTTGTACGGCACCTACTAATAATCCCACTACTGCCAGCGAAATTCCTACCATTCCCTCTGTCCATTGAAACCGGTAGATAGTAAAAAAATTCCAGTTGCCCTGCACGGCTTGTGCAGCCAGGTATATTAAAAAGAAAGAAAAGGCTAATCCGCCAATACCCGGCGTATTTTTTAAGAATTTTAATGAACCAAAAGGATTGGCCCTTCTCCATTCAAACGGGCGGCGGTTTTCTTTACTTAAGGATTCCGGCAAAACAAAGTAACCGTACAATGTATTAAGTAAACAAAGTAATGCTGCGGCATAAAAAGGAGCTCTGACGCCCAATCCGGCGAGGGCGCCACCTAATGCGGGACCAATGACAAAGCCCAGCCCGAATGCGGCACCGATCAGTCCAAAATTCTTTGCCCTGGTTTCCGGAGTACTTACATCGGCGATATAAGCTGTCGCTGTTGTAAAACTGGCACCGGTGATACCAGCGATGACACGGCCCACAAATAACCATTCATAACCAGGGGCCAATGCCAAAAAAAGATAATCAATACCAAAGCCCAGCAAAGAGAACAATAATACGGGCCTGCGGCCATACCGGTCGCTCAGGTTGCCGATAACAGGGGCAAATAAGAATTGAGTGATAGCATAAGCAGAGATCAGCCAGGCACCATAAGAACTGGCCTCATTGATTGATATGCCTTTTAAAGAAGAGATCAGTTTGGGCATCACGGGAATGATAAGTCCCCAGCCCATCACATCTATTAAAAGAGTGATGAATATAAAACCAACTGCTGCTTTGCGGGGTGCGGCCATAGCGGATGCGAATGTTGAATTGCAAAGTTGTAGGATTTTTGCATTTGCTAAGAAAAATTATACAAGGGTATAAAAATGACAAAGACCGCTTAATAAAACGGTCTTTGCTTGCCTCATAAAAGAAACAGGAATTATTTCAATGTTCTCATATAATTAACCACAGCCCAGATATCATTAGCATCTGGTATCTTGGTTTTATAAGAGGGCATATCTTTTCTTCCCTGGTATGTTTTGTAAAACAAGGAACCATCTGTCTGTGCATGGAAAGAGGCTTTAGTAAAATCGCCGCATTCAGTATCTAACTGGGATGCTTTAGGTCCGTCACCTTTTCCTTTTGTTCCATGACAGGACTTGCAATGCTGGTTGTAAAGGGTCTTGCCTGTAGCGATAGATTCGACATTGCCTTTAAGCGGATTTACCTTGTTTTTATATGCATCAGGAACAGGCCAGGGATCCTGTACGCTGTTTTTTGGTACAAAAGCCAGGAAGCCAACAGCAAAGAGGCATGACATCAGTACAGTTACATTTTTTTTCATTTTCATTGTTTTTTTACTATTTAAAGATATTGTTTTATTAAGGATTAGTTGCATCAACAGGTGCATGAGGTTGCTCTTTTCTTAAACGGAACAGTTCATATATGATAACAATGTAATGCCCCCATACAGTCACCATCAGTACAATAAAGGTTATAAGCATCCACATCGGGGGATGTGAACTCCATAAAGCCCTTGGCTGTTCTTCATTTAAGTTAGAAACAGGAACTCCCCATTTTTGCTCTGAAGAAGCTTCCAGGTTGCCATAAACCTCACTTTCATCCAGTCTGGCCAGCAGGGTTAAATTGCCTTTTGCATCTCCCGGGAGGTTGGCCGGAAATTCAACAGAAGCCTCACCATTTTCATCTGTGGTGGCTTCTACCACTTTCAGGGGATTGAATAAGCGGGTAACAAATATTCCGATAACTGCTTCTTTTACGGGGGTTTCCACTCCGCTTACCATATCCACCAGTTTAACGGAAACACTTAGCAACGAATCTTCTTTTACAGGGGTAATGGTAAGTATGGCCCTTTTAATGGTTAGTTCTTCATTTGCTCCTTCCATTGATTTATTACCGGCTACGACTGCTTTGAAATGCAGTTTGCCTTCTTTATCAGGAGTAATGGCATCCGCTTTTACATTCAGCAGCGCTACGCCTTTCATGTCGGCATTTACTGCTCCGAGTTCCTGTTCCATTGTATCATTCATCAGGTAGAATCTCACCTTCAGGCTATGGAGCTTTGTCAGCGAACCTTTTATCTTGGCTCTCAGCGAAGCTTTCAGATCAATGGTGTTATTGCTTTTTTGAACGCTGATGAATTCAATGGTCGGAGAGATCAATGATGATTCTTCTGCGGCAGCAGGTTCTTCAGTAGCTGTTGTTTTTGTGGTGTCTGTTTGTGCAAAAAGACCAGCTGGTGTAAGCAACAGTACCATCAATCCTGCAAAGAGGATAAACCGCCGGGATTTTTTTAGTGAAGCTGATATAAGAATTTGTTTCATAAAAATAATTTTATGCAGGATGAACTTCTTCTTTTTTTGTTTCTATGTGGTTATGTTCAGTGTGGGCATGTTCATAAGGTTTGTGTGTGTCTTCCAGCCCTGACACAGGAACAATCGTTACAAACTTTGACATAATGGTAAAGAACAACAGGAAGGATGCAATACCGGCAAAGGTCAACGCCCATTCTGGCCAGGTAGCTGAGTATTTAACATAAGCGGCCCTGGTGTCCTGTATGGGAAGCAGCGGAGTTTCCAGAGTAGGAACAATGATGAGATACCGTTTTACCCACAGGGCGATCACCATCAGGAAGGCAGCCAGTGTAATAAGGTTAGGCTTTCTTGTTTTTGGTATCGCTACAATAAGTATGGGTAAAAGGATGCCAGCTGTATTAGCAAACAATGTCCACCAGCCATACGCTGCGGGATTGAATAATTTATTGATCACTTCATTGTCCCATTTTTCCGAGCCAAACCAACTGGTGAAGTATTCGGAGAAAGTAAAGTATCCATAACCGGCGGCCAGCACCATTATGATATAACCGAGATAAATGAAATGCCGGTCGGTAAAATAGGTTTCAAGTTTATACATCTTTCTGTACACCCACATGGCAACTATCAGCACACCACAACCAGAATACAATGCACCCAATACGAAGTAGGGGCCGAAGATAGTGCTGTGCCATCCCGGCCGCAGCGTCATACCAAATATCCAGGAGAGGATAGAACTTACAATAATAGAAAGCGGGATCATGATGATGGCCAGCAGGTTCTGTGAAATGAGCAGGTGTCTTTTCTGACTGGCAGCGCCACGGTATCCTATTGCCAGGAACTTATACATCCGTTGTTTCCATTTTGGAATGTTCAGTTTGGCATCGCGGTACACAGCGAAATCTTTTATCAATGCCATATACAGGAATAGAACGCTGCCGACAAAATAAGTTAGGATGGCCAGTACATCCCATGTCATGGGAGATTGCAGCCGTGGATAAATGAACAGGTGATGCAGGCGGTCGAACCGGCCTACACAAAGCAAAATAAATATCGGTCCTACGATAACTGATACGATCGTCATCAGCTGTGCAATACGGATGATGGGTTTGCCCCAGGGCACTTTAAAAAGGTGTAATAACCCGGCAATGATCGCCCCGGCATAGCTGATACCGATAAAGAATATAAAATTGACGATGAACAGGCCCCATACCACATTATCCCGCATACCCGTTACCCCATGGCCTTTTGCAATTTGTAAATACAAGGCATATCCGCCAACGATGATCCAGAGAAGGAAGAAGATGGTCCAGGCCCAGTTCTTTTTGCCAAACTTTTCAATATTCTTCCGCTGGTAATTGAAGGCTTCCTGTTGATAAGTATTAAGTTCCATAATTAATTAATTCATTGAGTAAGTTGAAAAATACCGGCCACACTATTTCTTTTCTCCCAATACGTCTTTATACTCTTTGTACCGTTCTTTCAGATCATCAGATAATGATTCATAGCCTCTTTCCACCGGGAACTGCCTGTCTTTTGGTGGCAGGTAATACACTCTTGGTTTGGTACCCAGTTCTTCCATATACCGGTACCCGGCACGGTCTTTTATTAATTGAGTGAAGCTGACTGTTTCGTCACCATTGGTAACAGTATCCTCATTTTCATCACCAAAATAAAATACTCCGTTGGGGCAGGCCTCCACACAAGGAGGAAGCAAACCTTCTCTTGCCCTGTCGGGACAGAAATCACATTTCTCCACGGTACCTACCTGGGCAGGCACACCGGTTTCGGCAGAGTAGGGCAGGTTTTTGATATCCAGCGGCAATTCGGGTTCGTTCCAGTTGAATACACGGGTAGAGTAAGGGCAGGCAGCCATGCAAAACTTACAACCGATACAACGTTCATTGTCTATTAATACCAGGCCATCCTGTCTTTTGAATGTAGCATCCACGGGACACACTTTTACGCAAGGAGGGTTGTCGCAATGGAAGCACTGTTTTGGAAACCAGTAGGGGGCCCCTTTATCACTATCCTTCATCAATTTTATAGTAAGCCATTCTGTTTCCTCGGGGCGGTAGTGATGTTTTTGGCAGGCGGTAATGCACTTCCGGGCATTTTTGCAGCGGGCCAGGTCCACTACCATTACAAATTTTTTTCCTGCTATTCCTATTCTTTGTTCGTGCTGGGACAACACAGCCATATTTTCATGATGATTAAGATAAGCGGAGTCGATCTCCACAATTTCTCCATCCGGGGAAAGGAGTTTTATCTTTTCAGTAACTGCAGCTTTTTTAGAAGAGCAGGAACAGACGAGGCTTCCGCAGGCAGCAGTTGCCACCGTTGCAATGGCGGCGGTTTTTATAAAATCCCGCCGGCTTTTGTCATTTATTTCTTCCTGTTTCATTTGTATATATATAAGTGAGTAGAATTTATTCGTTGGTTTCTTTAGAGGGATTGTTCATCCAGGTGTAGATGTCTTTATTGGTTGCTTTTTGATTTTTAGTGGCAGCATCAAACACGGCTTTATCCACTTCCACCAATTTACCTTCAGCAGTAAGCATCTTTATTTTTTCGGTGCTTGTTTCTTTTTTTGACAGGAAATGAGAGAAAAAACCGCGGCGGGACTGGTCTGTTGATTTTTTAGTATTGCCCATGGTTGAGGTTTGTTTTAGAGTAAAAAAAGGTGATGCAACTTATTCATGGCGAATGGCCTGTTTCATGACAGACGTCAAGGAGCAAAGTGAGAAATGTCACAGAAGCGTGTAAACTGACACCCCTTAGCAGCCAATGTGACAAAAGTCATGTTTAACACAGGCCCTTGTCATAAAACTGTCAATGAGACCCAGGCTACTTTTGAAAACTAGTTTTTAAAGCATAGCTCTTACCAGTATCAATTTTCAATCAGTTAAACTGGCTTTTTATGAAAAAAGTTTCTTCTATCCAAACAGCGGTCTTAATTCTTTGTGGTGTATTTCTTTCAACTGCTGTTTTTCAGTGTACTAAGGAGGGTGTTCTTGTAAAAGATCTGGACAGATCCTATACCGGGGCGGCCGATTCCACAGTATTTGCTGCATTTTATGAAAGCAACACCATCACGCCTTCTGATGCTACCCCGGATATAAATGACAAGATCAAGTACAGGGGTGTGCAAACAGTGATTCATGAGTATTGTGGCACCTCCAATTGTCATGGCGGGCCTATTGCCCCAAAATTTGATACGTATGCCGAGATCATGAAGTTTGTTACACCCGGCAATCCAAATGGAAGCAAGCTGTGGGAATATATTACCACCAATGATTTCAATAAGGCGATGCCTCCTGTGGCTTCAAGTCATGAGCTGAATACGTCTGACAAGGGCCTTATTTATAACTGGATCAAAAATGGCGCAAAAGAAAGACCTGATCTTTCAGATTTCAGGCCTGCTGCTATCCGCTTAATAGTAGATGGATGCGGTTCTGCCAACTGTCACAATCAGGCCACGGCCACTGGCGGATGGGCCCGCAAAGGATTGCTTGGTACATTGACCAATGCAGACACCACACAGTTCACTTATATCAACCCTGTTACAGGCGCAATAACAGTATACTGTCAGCTTTCCAATGCCACACTGCGCAACCAGGTTTGGACAGCATATAAAGACAGCGTAAAAAAATTCTATTCTGATACAGTGGCTTATGCCAGCTTCCGTCCATGGAAAACATTTACTACCCCAAGATCTGCACTTAGCACAAGAGGCCCGCTGCAGAATTATGACGACATCCTGATGGATATTATGTATCCAAAAAGTGCCAGAAGTAATTCCAGTGTGCAATATACCGACCCGGTAACACTGGTGCAGTATTATGCAAAAGGCAATTATCTGAATGTAAGCAGCTCTATGGTTTCAAGATGTGACTCTACTTTGTTATTGGCCAATCCCTTTACTAATGTCTTTGCAACATCTCACCAGGGCGATATGGCCTATGGCGATGGCGGATTGAAACCAAATGAAGTAGCCCTGATCAAGGCATGGTACTTTGCTGATCCCAATGTGCCAGATGTATGGAAATACGGAACGGCTAATGTGGGCATATTCAAATACAGGAAGTCAGGAACTATCATCAGGAGGTAATCCAATAAAATCATTCTAAAATTTCAGGATATGAAAACAAGAATATTAGTAACAGCAATGATGACGACCATGATTATCTATGCATTGTCATCCTGTTATAAAAATAAAGAAGACATTACTGCCCTTCCCAGGGTTTCATTCAGAAGTGAAGTGGTGCCGATCATAACAGCCGGCCCCTGCGGTTGCCATAACAATGGAATTGGCACAAGGGCTGTGCAGTTCTCTCATTTTGATACAGTGTTTTATGATGCCATTCTTTCCCGGAGAGCCTATTTTGATTCTATGTCAAGGCTCGTGGGTAAACACCCCGGTGGTGGCGGAATTGAATTTGCTGCCAATGAAAAAAACATCATTAAAAGATGGATAGAACAAGGCGATCCTTATGATGATGGAGCTGGCTGCACTGTAACCGGAACTATCCGCTACACTTTGGATATTTTACCGATCTATACCAGCGGTTGCAAAGGAGCAACCTGCCATGGTGGTTTAGCCATTACCCTGGATTATAATAAGATGGTGGCTGAAAAAAATACCATCAGTGCTATTATGAACAGCGGCGGCAGCCAGGGCCACCCCGGCGGTCCTTTAAGCCTTACCACTTGTACCATCAATAAATTCAAAGAATGGATATTACAGGGACAGCCACAGTAAACACCAACAAAAACTAAACATTGTTTTTAAAATAAAAACAGGCATTATGAAAAAGATTTTATCGCTCCTGATCGTTGTACTGGGCCTTTGCACCCTTTCTATTGCTCAGGACGCTCCCGATACTGCAGCAGCACCAGAAGCCCCCAAACAAAAGTTTACAAGAGCTACCTTCAACTCTACCAAGGTGATCAACATGCAGAGTGTAGAGATCGTAACTAAAGGCAACCTGCAGTTTATGATCAATCACCACTTTGGCTATTTCTGGAATAAAGATCTGGCCCCTGCAGGTTCCGGTAAACGGTTTCAGCAGAATGCAGCTCATTTTTTCGGACTTAATGCCGGTATCGCTAATACCTATCTTTCATTTGATTACTCACCAGCCAGCTTTGCTAATGTAGGTATTGCTGCAAGCGGAAGGGCTGTTTTTGAAGGATGGGCCAAGTTTAAGATCCTCAGGCAGCAAACCGGCGCCCGGAATATTCCCGTTACATTAGGCTGGTACTCCGTGGCCAATATTTATACAGGACTTTCCACTGCCGATGAGTTTACTGATAACCGCTGGTCGTTTATGCACCAGTTACTGATCGCCAGAAAATTTTCTAATAAGCTCTCCTTACAACTGATGCCTACATTGATCCATTTTAATGTTGTCCCTTATGGCATCAACAACAGTAACCTGGTATGGTCATTAGGAATGGCAGGAAAATATAAGCTGACCTCCAAGTTAAATTTAACACTGGAATATGCCCGGCAATTGAATATGCATGAAAACCTGGTCACTAAAAATGGCGCCATTATCAACTACAGCCCCGATATGCTTTCTGCAGGTTTAGAGATCAACACCGGCGGTCACCTGTTCCAGTTTTTTGTTGGCAACACCACTGATGCATCCAACATTGATCACCTGGCCCGCAATAACAGCTGGATCAAAGACGGTCAGTTTGCTTTCGGATTCACCATCAACAGAAGCTTAAGTTTAAAAAAATAAGATACTTAGAACCCAATATCAACACGACGGCCGGCTTGAAAAAAGCCGGCTTTTTTTGATCGCTTCTGCTGTCATAAGGAGGAAAAAGCAAGGGGAGTTATTTTATTTCCTCAAACACACCCGTCTGTTTATTCTTCCGCACATTGTCCCAATTGAAGTAGCGGCCATTCATCGCTACATATACACCCGGCGGTAATGTTTGTGCAAATGCAAGGGCACTTCCCAGGTTGAACAATCCATCAGAACTACCGAATTTGATCGGTATCATGGCGCCGGTGAGTACAATGGTTTTATTTTTTACCTTTTGGGCTAACACTTTGGCGGTATCACTCATCGTATCCGTACCGTGGGTGATGACGATCTGGTTCTCATCACAGTTATTGCACTGATACACGATCAGTTCCCGGTCCTCGTCCGTCATTTCCAGGCTGTCCACCATCATCAGGGTCCTTATTTCTACAGCGGCACGGCTGCGGCCCATTTCCAGCAGGTCGGACATATGTGTGTCTTTAAAATACAGCTCCCCATTCAGTTCGTTGTATTCTTTATCAAAGGTGCCGCCGGTAATAAAGATGCGGATAGCCATAGGTTTCTTTTTCCGCATGAAGATATAGAATCAGCTGGTTAATGGCGGGCGGCCAAAATTGACTTTATTCAACAAAAACAGGCGTTAGGTAGAAATCAGGAAAAAAGTAGCGAAGAACTTTTGTGGGGATTAATAAATTGTTACTTTAGCGGCGCCTTACACAAAAAAAGGTCCTTCCGTAGAAACGGACTGACCTCTAACGATTGCTTGCCATATGAAATTCTTAAAGAGTAGAGTTTAATTGCTGACTCTCGTGGCCGATTATCAGCTTTTGAAGATTATTGGCTTTAACTTTGACCTCTGACGTTTGCCTATTTCAACGATTGCTTGCCTTTGATTAATCTTCTGACACGAAAGTAGTGAGCAGGCCCCTGTCCTTAAAAACAAATACGGCGTCATTTCAGCATGCCTAACCGGACAAGTCGTTTGCAAAACCCTTACTGGCAGTGGATTTCAGCAAAAACTCTTTATGATGCCCAACCGCCCAACCGACATACTGTTTCAGCTCATCCGGTCGCTTGAAAAAGCCGAAAAAAGGCATTTTAAGCTCTATATAAAACGAAGTTCGGGCAATGAAGACCTCAAGATCGTCCGTCTTTTTGATGCCCTGGATAAGCTAAAGGACTACGATGAAAAGGCCCTGCTGAAAAAACTGGATGATGTGACCAAACCGCAACTGGCCAACCTGAAAACCCATTTGTATAAACAGGTGCTCGCCAGCCTCCGTCTGCTGAAAAGTACTGATAGCATGGACCTGCAACTGAATGAACAGTTTGATTATGCCCATATCCTTTATAAAAAAGGACTGTTCATGCAAAGCCTGCGGATCATAGACCGGGCAAAGGAACTGGCAAGATCTAATCAAAAGTTTAATTTCTTACCACACCTGATCGCACTGGAAAAAAGAATAGAAGGAATACATATTACACGCAACATACAATACCGGGCGGAAGCACTTTCTGCAGAAGCCAATGAAGTAAATGAACTTATTGATAAAGTAACAAGGCTTTCGAACCTGGTATTGAAACTATTCAGCTGGTTTGTACAACATGGCCATGCCCGTGATGAGTATGATGAAAAAGACGTTCGAAAATTCATGACACAAAACCTGCCCAGCGGCGCCTGGAAAGAAACAGGTTTTTATGAACGGATGTATTTGTACCAGAGCTATACCTGGTATGCTTTTATCCGGCAGGATTTTTTACAGTATTACCGCTATGCTCAAAAACTGGTGGACCTTTTTGAAGAGCACCCGCTTATGAAGCGGGTGGAAACAAGCCATTATATCAAATCCATTCATTACCTCCAGAATGCACACTTCGACTTGCGCAATCACCGGGAATTTGAAAAGACCCTGAAGTATTTTGAAAAAGCAGCACAAACAGCCCGGGTAAAAGACCATGATAATTTTCGAATGCAGGCATTCATATATATCAGCCAGGCCCGCATCAACCAGCATTTTATGCGGGGCACTTTTAAAGAAGGGCTTGGCATTATTGCCGGAATAGAAACAGAATTGAAAGAATTTGATCTGTTTCTCGACACGCACCGGGTGCTGGTGTTCAATTATAAGTTTGCCATGTTATACTTCGGTAGCGGTGATTACAACCGTTGCATTGATTACCTGCAGCTGATAATGAATGATAAAACCAACCTGCGCTACGATCTGCAATGCTATGCACGGGTGGTGCACCTGATGGCACACTATGAACTGGGTAATGATATGCTGATGGAATCACTTAGTAAATCCGTCTATCGCTTTATGGCGCGGATGAAGAACCTGACCAAGGTGGAAGAGGCTATGTTTAAATTCCTGCGCCACTCTATCCCAATATCACCCCGGCAATTGCGACCGGAATTTGAAAAACTGCTGGATACGATCAAACACCTGGAGAATGACCGCTTTCAAACCCGCTCGTTTGCCTATATAGATATCATCTCCTGGGTGGAAGGAAAAGTGTATAATAAACCCATGAGTTCGGTGATACACGAAAAGTATTTGAAGAGTAAACGGAGAAAGTAATGATAAATAGTTTAGACTTAGGCGGCGAGTGATTGGATAAGGCGGAAAAGCTGCTCTGTATCAGCAACATCGGTTTTATAAAATTTGCCATCAGCAGATTGCATTTTCAGTTGACTACAATTTGTAGCCAACTGGCTTCCTTCCTTTTTTAACCTCATTTTCAATACACTCCAATACTTTCTGGCATTTGGACTTTCTGTGAGTACTTCAATTACATCAACAATTGAAAAATACCATTTTTCCTGATCTTCATCCCAGAGGGTTCTGACTTTTTTATTCTCAAATACTTTAATTGCATCTTGCTTTTCCATAGTGTTGTTTATTAGTAGTACTGTTAATACGGATTACCTGCTTGGCAAAATAAACAAATTAAAGCATTTGATTTTTCTTTAAATTTCAGAATGAAAAAAATTGCCATACTCCTGCTTATTATTTCCCTGAACGCCTCAGCACAGATCAATCCTTCCAATATTACCATTGCCCGTGACAGCTTTGGCATTCCGCACATCTTTGCACCTACCGATCCCGAAGTGGCATACGGTATTGCATGGGCACATGCAGAAGATGATTTTGAAACACTGCAACTGGTGGTGCTTAGCGGCAAGGCCAAACTGGGAACAGGCCTTGGTAAAAAAGGTGCAGAAGGAGATTATGTGATCAAATTGCTGCGCATCCGGAAAACAGTGGAGGAGCAGTGGCATACACTCAGTCCTGATTTTATTGAATTAATAAAAGGCTATGTGGCCGGATTAAATGCATATGCAGCCGCTTACCCTGCTGATGTAAAATACAAACAGGCTTTTCCCTTTGATGAAAAAGACTACATGACAGCCGTGGTTTTTTCAACCGCCCTTTTTTGTGGTGTGGACCAGGTACTGCCGCAAATAGTAGGTGGTAAAGTGGCTACTATTCCCGGGTTTAACCCCAATGGCTCCAATGCATTTGCGATGAACGCTGCAAAAACAACTACGGGAGAATCCTTCCTGGCAGTGAATGCGCATCAGCCGAATACAGGTCCGGTAGCTTTTTACGAAGCACATTTGCAAAGCGAGCAGGGCTGGAATATGCTCGGCGGTTTGTTTCCCGGAGGCTGCCTCATCTTTCATGGTACCAATGAAAATCTGGGCTGGGCCCATACAGTAAACTACCAGGACAAGGTAGATGTGTATCAATTGGAAATGAACCCGGCAAATAAGGATCAATACAAATTTGACGGGCAATGGGTGGACCTGGAAGAAGACAAGGCAAAACTGAAAGTAAAAGGCATTCCGATCACTATTGGTAAAAAAATATGGTGGAGCAAATACGGAGCTACTGTAAAAACCGACAAAGGTGTTTTTTCTTTACGGGTGCCAGCCACAATGGACATCAAAGCCCTGGAACAATGGTACCGGATGAATAAGGCGAGGAACTTTACAGAGTTTTACAAAGCGCTTAGCATGACAAGCCTTCCAATGTTCAACATTACGTATGCTGACCGGTATGATACGATCTTTTATATCAGCAATGGAAAAATGCCGAGAAGAAACCCTGACCCAACGTATAACTGGAAAAGCACCCTGCCAGGGAATACCTCTGCCACCTTGTGGACCGAATTCAAACCAGTGGGGGAATTGCCACAATACATCAATCCTCCCTCAGGATATTTGTTCAATACCAACCACTCCCCTTTTTTAGCCACCGATGTAAAGTACAATCTTGATAAAACAAAGTTTGACAAGAATGACGGGTATGAAACGTATCATAACAACCGCAGTCAGCGGGTCACTGAATTGATCAATGGAGATAAAGTGGATTACAACACATTCAAACGAATCAAGTTTGACCAGCAACTGCCCAAAGAACTGAAATATACTTATGGTATAGACAGTATGCTCCATTTAAATGCGGCGGACTATCCCGCTTTGAAAGAAGTGATCACCGTGTTTCAAAACTGGGATAAAAGATCAGTTGCTTCCAGTAAAGGCGCAGCCGTTTTTTTGCTTACTTACTATTATCTCGCCGACAAGCTCAAAGGCGTTCCTACGAGACAAGTTACCAGGGCTGAAGCGGTGGAAACCTACCAGTATGTGTATGACTATATGATGAAACATTTTGGAAAAACAGATCTGGTGCTGGGCGATATACAAAAACTAGTACGGGGCGATGATGTCCGGCCAGCCTGGGGTTTTCCGGATGTGCTGACACCTTCTTTTTCTGAGCCCTATATAAATGGTATGCGGAAAGTAACGGGTGGTGATGCCTATATCTGTTTTATACGATACCCCAAAAATGGCGGCTTACCAGTAATTGAAACGGTGAATACTTTTGGGGCTTCTATGAATCCTAAATCACCACACTTTAAAGACCAGCTGACACTGTTTCAAAACCAGCAGACCAAACCGATGACACTGGATAAAAAAGAAGTGCTGCGGACAGCGAAGAGAGTGTATCATCCTGCAGCGCTGATCATCCGGTAAGCCTTTGGCAGGAATACTGCTATGTAGTGTTACCTTAGAGTAACATTGTGACCAGTATGCTTTCATCATCAACCATTAAGTTGTTGCGGATACCGTTTTCGATCTTTTTATCTCCGTTATATTTTTTTGCTTTGTCACAAGTGCCAAATATCAATTGGTGGAAGGCAGCGCTGCTATTTGTTATCCTTCATTTTTTAATTTATCCTGCCAGTAACGGATACAATAGTTATATGGACCGGGATACGGAAAGCATCGGCGGCATTGAACAACCACCACCGCCCTCCCGTCAACTTTATTTGCTTACAATTGTATTGGATATTACAGCGATCTTGCTGAGTGCATTGATTCATCCGTTCATACCGGTGTTTATGCTGTTATATATTGGCGCTTCCAAAGCCTATAGTTACAGGGGCATCAGGTTAAAAAAATTCCCCGTTATCGGTTACCTCACCGTAATTATTTTCCAGGGCGCACTTACATTCGGCCTGGTGTATTATGGAAGTAATATAGACACCCGCTTTTTCATACCCTGGCAGGGAATGGCGATCTGTGCCTTACTCATCGGTGGCTTTTACCCGCTTACACAGATCTACCAGCACCAGCAGGACCTGGCCGACGGCGTAAAGACCATCAGTTATAAACTGGGCTATACCGGTACGTTTGTTTTTTGTGCAATCATTTATGCATTGGCCTGGGTATTCATGGCACAATTTTTTATCAATAAGGGTGAAACGGGTAAATTATTGGTCGTTAGCATCTTTTTCGTGCCAATCATCGTTTATTTCATACAGTGGTTCTGGAAGGTGAGAAAAGATGTGCTGGAGGCCAATTTTAAGAACACCATGAAAATGAACTGGCTGGCAGCTATCTGTACCAACATCGCATTCATTATTTTATTAACCTGGAGGTTTTTTGAGTAAAATACTATCAATAGGAACTGCCGTTCCGGCTTACAAGCATAAACAGGAAGATATCCTGGATTTTATGCAGCGGGTCTATGCACTAAATGAGGCAGATAAAAGAAAATTAAGATTCTTATATAAACAGGGAGGCATTGAGACCCGCTATTCGGTGATCCCGGATTATAGTCTCTTTGCCGGCGAATGGCAATTTTACAGCCCCTCTGAAAACCTGGAACCTTTTCCCAACCTGGAACAACGGATGAAATGGTTTCAGAAAGAAGCAGCGCCACTATCCCTGCAAGCCATCCAAAAATGTGTGGAAAAATTTCCCGAAAATGAGATTACGCACCTGATCACCGTAAGCTGCACCGGTATGAGTGCACCGGGCCTTGATTTAGAATTACTCGAATTATTACAATTGCCGGCCACTACATTTCGCACCTCGGTAAACTTTATGGGTTGCTATGCTGCTATTCATGCATTGAAAATAGCAGATGCTTTTTGTAAAGCAGATAAAAAGGCTAACGTACTGATCGTTTGCACAGAATTGTGCACCCTTCATTTTCAAAAAGAAAATACCACAGACAATATCACCAGCAGCATGCTATTTTCAGATGGGGCAGCGGCTGTATTGGTAAGCGGGGATAATGAGCAGCAGGGATTACAAATTGATAATTTTTATTCCACCGTTGCTTTAAAAGGGAAACCGGATATGGCCTGGGAACTTTCTTCCACCGGTTTTTTGATGACACTCAGCAGCTATGTAGCAGAAATGATAGAAGAGAATTTTGAAGAGCTGGTACAAAATGCATTAACAGCAGCGAATCTTAGTAAGGAAAACATCAGCCACTGGTGCATACATCCCGGGGGGAAAAAGATACTGGAATCAGTACACAGCAGCCTGGGCTTTACCAACGGACAATTGCAGCCCTGTTATGATGTGCTGAAAGAATATGGTAATATGTCCTCACCTACCGTATTATTTGTGCTGGAGAAGATCATGAAGGACTTGAACAACCAGCAGCCAAATAAGATCTTTGGGGCGGCTTTTGGCCCGGGATTAACAATGGAAACGCTTATTTTGTCTTCATGATAAACCTCCTGCACCGCAGTTACCAAAAAGAATTAATGGATGGAGATGCTATTTCGTTTGATGCGATGGCGCAAACCTTAAAGGAATTGAATATCATCAACACAAGGCTTGGGGGACATGCCATTACAATAAAAGGCCTGAAACAATTACTGATCAGTAAAGAGCCGGTCACTGTTTGTGAGATCGGCTGCGGCGGTGGCGACAATCTTTTTGCTATTCATAAATATTGCACCAGGCATCAAATCCCCGTTAGCTTTATCGGAATAGATATGAATGCGGAGTGTATCGCATTTGCCAAACAGCAATACCCGCAGCTTCCCTGCCAGTGGATATGCAGTGATTATGCGGTTGTTCAATTTGGGGAAAGCCAACCCGATATTATTTTCTCTTCCCTGTTTTGCCATCATTTTACCAATGAACAACTGGTGCCCATGCTGCAATGGCTGCAACAAAACAGCCGAAGGGGTTTTTTTATCAACGACCTGCACCGGCATTGGCTGGCTTACTATCTTATAAAATACATCACGAAATTTTTCAGTAAATCTTACCTTGTTAAAAATGATGCCTGCCTTTCTGTGGCAAGAAGCTTTAAAAAGAAAGACTGGCAGCAACTATTGGCACAGGCGGGCATTGAAAAACATAGCATAACCTGGAAATGGGCTTTCCGATGGTTAGTTGCTTCGGGCATTTAATAAGTTTTTGTTGAACAAGGACAAACAATATGATGTAGCCATTGTGGGTGGCGGCCTGGCAGGACTTTCATTATCTGTTCAGTTAGCAAGACTGGGTCACCGCATCATTCTTTTTGAAAAAGAGCAATACCCATTTCATAAAGTATGTGGCGAATACATCAGCCTGGAGGCATGGGATTTTCTAAATGATCTTGGTGTGGACCTGGATGGAATGCACGTGCCGATCATTACACAATTGGAGGTATCATCAGTGAAAGGCAAATTATTGCAGCAGCATATGCCGCTTGGAGGCTTTGGCATCAGCCGGTATAAATTAGATGATACATTGGCGCAATTGGCGAGGGAGGCCGGAGTGATATTGAAAGAGAATACTAAAGTGAATGATGTACGGTTTTCAGCAGATGAATTCACCATTGATACGGCTGAACAGGCATACACTGCCAAACTGGTATGCGGCACCTATGGCAAGCGCAGCAATATTGATATAAAATGGAAACGGCCATTCAGTATGGCTGCCAAAAACAAGTTGAATAACTATATTGGCGTAAAGTATCATATCAAAGGAGCTTTTGCAACGGACACTATTGCATTGCACAATTTTAAGGACGGGTATTGCGGTATTGTAAAAATAGAAGGCGACGAGTATAATCTTTGTTACTTAACCACCGCCGGTAACTTGCAGAAAAGCAATGGTGATATTGCAATAATGGAACAAACCATCTTAAGCCGTAACCCTCATTTGAAAAAGATCTTTGCTGAAGCAAACAAACCGGCAGCGCCGCTTACCATTTCACAAATAAGCTTTGATAAAAAATCGCAGGTAGAGAACCATGTGCTAATGATAGGTGATGCAGCTGGTATGATAACGCCGCTATGCGGAAACGGGATGAGCATGGCGCTGCATGGCAGCAAACTGGCGGCTGTGCATATCCACCATTTTTTGCAGGGAAAAACAACCCGGGAGAAAATGGAGAAAAGATATACGCTTCAATGGCAACGGAAATTTGCCGGCCGCTTAAAGATGGGACGAAGGATACAACGCTTATTTGGCAATCCCCTGCTGACGAATTTGTTTATTACCTGCATCAGGCCTTTTCCGCGGCTGGTTAATTGGCTGATTCGAAAGACCCACGGAAAACCTTTTTGATACATTAAATAGTAAACATTTTTCTTCTCTGCGCCCTTCGTAACTTGCAGCCATGATCGACTATTTGCAGGGATTAAATGAGCGGCAGAAAGAAGCCGTACTACATAAAGACGGGCCGATAATGATAGTGGCCGGGGCCGGCAGCGGAAAAACAAAAGTGCTCACCACCCGTATCATCCACCTGATGGCCAATGGCGTGGATGCCTTTAATATACTGGCACTCACATTTACCAACAAGGCCGCTAAAGAGATGAAGGAACGGGTGGAAAAGATATTGGGCAATGGTGAAGCCCGGAATTTGTACATCGGCACCTTTCACTCTGTGTTTGCACGGATACTTCGTTTTGAAGCAGATAAGATCGGCTATCCCAAAAGCTTCACTATTTATGATACGGATGATGCCAAGAGTGTGGTAAAGACCGTCATCAACGAAATGGACCTGGATGACAAACATTACAAACCCAATATTGTTTACAACCGGATATCTTCTGCAAAAAATGCATTAGTTGGCCCTGCGGAATATAAGAATGACTACGGACTGCAACAGGAAGATATGCGGAGCAACCGGCCTGCTATCGGCCAGATATATGAAGCGTATGTAAAAAGATGTTTTAAGAACGGCGCTATGGATTTTGATGACCTGTTGCTGAAATTCTATGAGCTGCTTAAAAATATTCCCGAAGCACTGGCCAAATACCAGCGCAAATTCAAATACATTTTAATAGACGAGTACCAGGATACTAACCCGGCACAGTACGAGATCATCAAACTGCTGGGCGCCATGCATGAGAATGTATGCGTGGTGGGAGATGATGCACAGAGCATTTACAGTTTCCGCGGGGCTACGATTGAAAATATACTGCAATTCCAGAAAGATTATGATGATGTAAAGCTGGTGAAGCTGGAACAGAACTACCGCAGCACCAAAAGCATTTTGAATGTGGCCAATGAAGTGATAAAAAACAATAAAGGCCAGATAGAGAAAGTGTTGTTTACAGAAAATGACGAAGGCGAAAAGATAAAGCTGGTGCGGACGATGACGGACAACGAAGAAGGAAAATTTGTGGCCGACAGCATACAGGAACAAAAACTACGCAACCATTACAGCAACAGGGATTTTGCTATCCTTTACCGCACCAATGCACAAAGCCGTGCCTTTGAGGAAGCGATGCGCAAAATGGGTATTGCTTATACTATCTACGGCGGCATCAGTTTTTATCAAAGAAAGGAGATCAAAGATATTGTAGCCTACCTGCGGCTGATCGTCAACCCCAATGATGAAGAAGCGTTAAAGCGCATTATCAATTATCCCGCAAGAGGAATTGGCAAAACAACGATCGATAAGCTGGTGTTGTCTGCCAACACAAACAATATCAGCATGTGGGAGGTTCTGGAAAAAGCCAATGAGTTTGGTTTCCGGGCGGGCACCTTCACCGCACTGGAAGACTTTGTAACAATGATAAAAAGTTTTTCCAGCATGCTTACCAAACAGAATGCCTACGAAGTGGCCTTTCATGTGGGTAAACAAACGAACCTGGTAAAAGAACTGTTCAATGATAAAAGCACCGAAGGGGTGCAGCGCTATGAGAACATACAGGAATTACTCAACTCAATAAAAGAATGGGTGGATGATACTGCAAACCGTTCTTTGATTGATGAAGACGGAGTAGTGGTTGAGGGTTCTGATACTCCTCCTTCGGGAGGTGGGGGGCCGGGTCTTGCTTCCTATTTACAACAGATCACCTTACTAACGGATGCAGATGAAAAAGATCCCGATGCAGATACTGTAAAACTGATGACGATACATGCGGCCAAGGGCCTGGAGTTTAGTTGTGTGTTTGCAGCAGGCCTTGAAGAAATGCTTTTTCCCAACGCAATGTCAATCAATACAAGGGAAGAACTGGAAGAAGAGCGCCGCTTGTTTTATGTGGTGATCACCCGGGCCAAGCAACGGCTCTGGATCACTTATGCCAATACACGGTACCGCTTTGGCCAGCTGGTGCAAAATGAACCCAGCCGGTTTATAGAAGAAATTCCGGAGCAACACATGGACAGAAGCTTTGCCGGTGGTGGTGCCAAGAACCAGGTGGGCGGCAGCAAGTGGAGCAAAGGCTCTGCTTTTGAACGGATGCGGGCAAAAAATGTAGATGATGGAGAGTCTGGTTCTGCACGGCAACAATCCGGCACTTATTATAACTCCGGTCCGCCGGCTGCTAAATCATCCACACCCTCTTACCTGCCACCGAAAGGCGTACCCGGAAAAATAAAAGAGCATGTGCCTTCGGCTGACTTTGAGGCCAGCGACACATCCAGTTTAAAAGAAGGACAAAAAGTGGAGCACCAGAAATTTGGTTTTGGCGAAGTATTAAAAATGGAAGGCGCCGCACACAATCCAATTGCCACAGTAAAGTTTGAGCACAACGGTGAAAAGAAGATCATGCTGAACTATGCGAAGCTGCGGATCATTGAATAAAGACACTATTTCAATCAGTCAGGGCTATGTGTGGATAGCCTGGTCTATTTATCCTGATAGGTGTACACATCTCTTGGTTATTTAATTTTTTAGCACACGGATGACACGGGTTGGACGCCTGCCTGTCGGCAGACAGGGATGAACACAGATTTTTTATAGTGCGTAGCACTATAAATAGGATAGTCTAAGTGCAAAATCCGCAAAGAGGCGATTGAACCTATCCGTAAATGCTGCGAAGCAGGATTGATCCGTGTTCATCTGTCCAACCCGTGTCATCCGTGTGCCTGTATTGATTTACATAAAAAAGAGTTGACACCTTTAAAAGATGTCAACTCTTTTCTTTTTTAACTCAAATAATATTAGAGCACCAGCACTTTTGCAGTATGCAATACTCCATTTACTCTCACCTGTACAGCAATAATATCTCCGGCTGATGAACCAAAGTTTTTTGCATTGGCGCTAAAGCGGTGGGTACCTGCCGGCAGTTCGATCTCTGAACGCAACTCTCTTGAAACACGGCTTTGTGCAGATACGGCCTGTACACTAACACGACCTGCTGTTTTCAGATTTACCTGTACGGTAAACTGATCTTTCACCGGGTTGGGTGAAATGGTTACGATAATAGCTTCTTCCACCGGGCTTATGAACGCTTTTTCATCCAGCTGCTTCAGTATCTTTTCTACATACAGCACTCCGTTATCATGATCACCATGAATCTTATACCGGCCCTGTGCATCATTTGGATTTTCTAACCGTTCTGTTCTTACCTCGGTCAATAAACGGCCATACTGATTTGTTGTGAGCAACAATACCAGTTCCCCAATATAATGATCACCATTGTTCACAAATTTGTCAAACGACAACAGCATGGCAGCAGTAGTATTTTTTTGGCTGAATGCCGCCAGGTTTTCAAACTCGGTATTCCTGCAATACATCGAAGGATCGCTAAGCGAAGCATTCTTTGCTTTCGTTTTATCCCAGGCAGCATACAGCTCGTTGAACTTATTTATAAATGAAGCATCTGTTCTTGATAACATGGAACGTAGTTTCTCCTGTGCACCATTAGTTAGGCTTGCTCTGTCAATAACAGCCACACCGGCGTTCACCGCATCCATATCTGTTTCAAATGTACCTGCAGCAATGGGCAGGCGTGCATACGTACCGGTAGGTTTATAATAATTAGATACCGATCCGTACCAGTTGGCATTCTGCAGTGCATTGCGGGGATGCAGGGTCCGGTCGAAACCGCCGGGCTTGCTTTCCCAATCATACCCATGCGGGTTATTATTGCCGGGCTTTGTTACCGAAGCATGTGTATAATCACTGGCTGTCTTCCACAGGTCCACCACTGAATTGGAAACAGTAGCTCCTGTGCGGGTATAATTCCAGGCACCGGGGAAACGGGCCGGGGTATTGGAATAATATTTATCAAAACCAGCCAACGGATTTCCTGCCACATACCAGGTAGACCAATTGCTTGGGGGCCATTCCCATGAAGTGGTGATACCACCGCTCCAGGCAATACAGTTATAAGTACCAGTGCTGGGTGCAGTCTGTATCGCATCTTCGCCTTTCAGCAAGGGGAAGTTGCCTGCTTCACCAGAGGTTGGCAGCGTGGCCGCTATATTTCCCATATACACATCACAATTGCCTGTTTTAGAAGTATTGTAAGCACACACATATACATAGCTGCTGGCAGCGGCATAGTTCTTTTTGATGCGGGAGCACAATGACCAGTTCCAGGTGCCACCGCTGGCATTATAATAATCATCATTATACCCGGTAACGGAGCTGCCTGAAGTCAATAATGTAAAAATGCGTGTATCGGGATTTACGCCGCTGAGTTTGGCAGTAAAATAATTAAGGTTACCTGTTCTGAGTGTTGTGGCAAACCGTTGCCCGCCGATTGGTGTATTGCTAATAATTGGTACGCCGTTTTGTGTAACATTGGTAGTACCGCTTTGCGAAGCATAATAAGGACGTAACAACAGGGCATAGCTGCCGCTAACGGTAATGTTCACTACCAGGTTACTTTCCCAGGTACCGTTATAATCATCATCATACCAGGAACGTGTATCTATATTAGCGGGATCAAAAAGATGCAGTACCGGGTCTTTGGTAGAGTTGTTGGTGGCGAAGGTATAAGTAGTGCCGGCTGTTAAGTACACCCATTGAAAAGTGGAATAGGTAAAGCCGGTATCAATGGCATGGTCGTAATTGCCTTCAGGATTGCTCAGCACTTTATCAAATGAAGGCTGGTACTTATCGGCTGCGGGAGCGATGGAAACAGGTTGCTCCTGCTTCCATTGTGCCAGGCGTGAGGAAAACTGCTGCCAGTTAGCATCTAATTCAGCATGAGAACCACTGCGACTGAAACTGACCTGGTCCACCAGTGGCGGTATATTACCGGCTAAGCTTAGTTTAATGGTATGACGGCCTGCAGTAAGATACAAACCGGCAGCATCATTTTTTGTCAAAGCTGAAACAGTTGTTTTTTGCCAGCCGCTTTCAGCCGCATTGATGCGGAATGAAGAAGACCGGTCATCAACAATAACAGGAAGCGACGCCCCACTTTGCAGGTTGGACACCACTGCAATGGAATAAGTACCTGCCACCGGCACATCAATGGTGTAAGCGGTAAACGAACGGGTACCATCGCTTTCGGTCCATTGTTGCAGCAGGGCTACTTCACCTGCAGTGTGATTGCGGGGATAATTTTTTACTTCGCTTTTGTTTTGTGAAAAGGCCCCGGTGCAGAGGAGAACTGCGGCAAAGGCCGTTGATAAAGATCGTAACATAAAATGTGGTTTGGTTTAATGGTTAATTGAGAACTGCCTTTGTTTACTACAACTGGTATCTCATTAATAAATGCAGAGGGCAAAGGTAGCCGCAGGGCAAACGCAAAGCAATACCACTAACAGGTGATAGAAAAACCGGCCCTTTTGAAGAAAAAGAGCAGTAAATGATGACAGATCTTTGCCATTAATACCTGCGATTCTTTTTTAAAGGCACCTTTTATGACTGTCGCCTTCCTTTCTTTGAACCGCCTTATCGACCCCTATCAATTTTCGCAACTGTCCCGACTTGGTCTCTCCGTCAATAGGTTATCCGCCACTTTTTCCTGGCCCAAAAAGACTAAATGTATCATTATCAATGGGCTGACCTATCATTTTAATAGGCCGACCTAATTATTTATTAGGTGGTACCTAGCGTTTTAATAGGTTGACCTAATAATCTATTAGGTAGTACCTAACCTGTTAATAGGTCGACCTAATAATCTATTAGGTGGTACCTAACCTTTTAATAGGTCGACCTAATAATCTATTAGGTAGTACCTAGCGTTTTAATAGGTCGACCTAATAATCTATTAGGTAGTACCTAACCTTTTAATAGGTCCGCCTAATAATCTATTAGGGGGTACCTAACCTTTTAATAGGCACGCCTAACTGTTTATTAGGCGGTGCCTATCCTTTTAACAGGTCCGCCCTGCCTTTAGCAGAAAAAGCCCCAACTTTTCACATCCTGTTTTCAGCCTGCACTTTATCTTCACCGCTGTGTAAAGGGATCAGTAACAAAGCAAAACCACCCGCCACCCAATGTTTTCACGCAAGCAAAAAAAGCGTATTCAGCGATTCGTCTTTATAGTGTTTGGCACAGCGTTGTTCTGCGTGGCCGCCCTGATCATCTTTCAATGGCTTACTTACCGTAAAGCAAAATATACCCGCTACGAAGAGTTTGGCATATCCATTCCCGGTGGGTATGATATACATGGCATTGATGTTTCAAAATACCAATCGGTTATCGCCTGGGACGAGGTGAAGAAAATGAAAGTGCAGCAGATCCAGATGGGATTCGCTTTTATAAAAGCCACACAAGGAACGTCTTCCTCCGATCCGCAATTCAAACGAAACTGGAAAAGAGCAAAAGAAGCCGGGCTTCCCCGCGGGGCGTATCATTTTTTTATTGCTTCCAAAGATGGAAAACAGCAGGCGGAAAATTTTATTGACAACGTAAAGCTGGAAAGCTGCGACCTGCCGCCTGTATTAGATGTGGAACAACTGAATGGCACCTCTGTGGCCCAATTGAAAAATGAAGTGCGAAAATGGCTGCAGCTTGTGGAAGTGCATTATGGGGTAAAGCCGATCATTTATACCAATGTGGATTTTTATAACCGTAACCTGGGGGATGAGTTTGACAAGTACCCGTTGTGGGCCGCCCATTATTACCGGCCCGACCAACCCCGTATTGGCAGAAGCTGGACCTTCTGGCAGCACAGTGATGAAGGAAGGGTGAATGGAATTGTTTCCAAAGTGGATTTCAATGTATTCAACGGAGACTCCACCGAGTTCAAAAAAATTCTTATTGATTGAACAGTTGCTGCAATTGCTGCTCAAATGTTGTACTTTTCTATCTGAAATATTGTACCATGGCAAGCGGCTGGGATGATGATGTAAAAAGTTTTTTTGTAAAGATCATCAACTCTATTGCCCTCGGGCTGATGTGGATGATAGCCTGTGCCACTGCGGGGCTCTATTTTGAATTGGGATACACCAATGGCAAGCCACTGATCTACACTATCATTTTTTATGTTTGCGCTATTGGCAGCCTGGTGTGGCTGATATGGTATTTATACAAAAAATGGAATAAAGAGTGAAGGTTTCCAAAGGCAGTAGTGGGTTAGGCTCAAAGGCGTTTTAAGACGACAAATTTACAAACGGACCCACTACCCCAAAGGCCCATCGGGCCGAAATGATAGTAGATAGTATACAGCGTTAGCGATACCAGAGCTCCGTAGGAGCGAAATGTTTTTACCCACTATCCCGGGAAGCTAAAATCAAGGACTGGAATTTATTTTCAAAAAGAAAAACTATGGTAAACTAACTGCTGTGATCAGAAATGATCACCCAGCGGCCATTGATCTTTTGAAACAACAGGGTATAATGCCCGCTTACATCTCCAATGCTTCTTTTCAAAAACCATTTACCGGTAACATGGTAATATTTTTTAGAAAGTTTTTTTACCTGTATCAGTGTAAATATAAGCTTGCCCATAGCCGCAGTGTCCGGGTATCCTTTTTTATAGTTGTTTAAGGTGTTGGTCCAGCCATAGGTCACCCCGCTTTTACCAATAAACATCAGCGAGTCGTTTTCCCAATAGCCATTCATAAAGTTTAGTACATCGCCCCGGTTCCAGGCAGCGGTTTGCTGATCCAGCAATTGGCGAATGGCCGTTTCATCTTTTGATTGTGCAGACACCACTTCAGTGGCAGCCAAGAGTATCGAAAGGATAATAATTTTTTTCATCAGAACTGTTTAATAATGAAAATTTACGACTTGTTTTTTTAAGTATCGGGAAATATAAAGAGGGCCAGGCCTGCGTTTCCCTTTGGAGACAGGGACTTAGTGATTACAATCATCAGCATGTGCATGATTATGCACCCGGCAGGATTTATAGTTGATAAGGTGGGCGGTAATGATCAGGGCAACAGCAGGAACCAACAGCCAGGGTTCGTAATCAATAAAAAATTGTTTCAGCACCAAAAAAATAAAACCACCAAAGAAAAGGGTAAGGGGCAGCAGGCTGTGGTGGTGTTTTTTATAACCATGATAAAGGGAATAGGAACCAATGCAAAGAGCAAGCAGGATCATCCCGATCTCAAAAGCGGTATTGTGAATAATGTTTATACCAAACAGGGGCAGGCTGCTGAGAAACAGCGGAAGCAGGGCACAGTGTATGGCACAGGCCAGAGAGGCCCCGATCCCTAATGCATCCCAGTTTATTTTCAGTTTCATGAAGCTGACAAAGGTACAGAAAAGCAACACAGTTGCAAAATCTTGTTTCCTTTTACTAAGCGAGACTGATTGAGGCGTAACTTTGCCGTTCAATTGAACAGCATGTCGAAAAAGAAGTTGTTTTATCTCAGTTTTTTTGTGGTATTGGCGGTTGGTTTTTATTATGCCCTTACCCTGTTGATCCCTGATTATGCCAAACGAAAAGTGGCACCCATCAGTTTTATACGGCCTTTTGCCTTTACCAACCAGGATGGTAAAATGATAACAGAAAAGGACGTGGCCGGAAAAGTATTTGTGGCGGAGTATTTCTTCACCACCTGTAAGACCATCTGCCCTATCATGAATAATTACATGAAGCTGGTGCATGAAGAATTCAAAAATGAAAAGAACTTTCTCATTCTTTCTCACACTTGTGATCCCCGGATCGACACGGTAGCACAGCTTAAAAGATATGCCGATTCGCTGGGGGTGAATAGCAGCAATTGGATGTTTCTTACAGGAAGAAAAGACAGCCTCTATAATATGGCAAGGATAAGCTATACAATAGATGATCCGGCGAATAACCTCAAAAACACTGAAGACGATTTTTTGCATACACAGTTTTGGGCATTGGTGGATAAGAACGGCGATGTACGGAAAATATATGATGGCATAAAAGAAACGGAAGTGAGGGACCTGATAAAAGATGCCAAACGGCTGCTAAAGGAATGACAGCAGCAGCATCAAAAAAACAATAAATTTGCAGTGTACATGCAGACAAAGAACGCCATACCGGTATCAGACCAGATAGAGGCCCTTCTGAAACGTAATAACATGAGTATTACCGACAGCCGGAAGAGAATATTGCAGCTTTTCCTGGAACAAACGGGTGCGCTGGCACATGGGGATATTGAAAAAAGGGCCGGAGAAAAATTTGACCGGGTAACAGTGTACCGCACCCTGCAAACTTTTGTGGACAAAGGGATCATTCATACCATTCCTACTGCAGATAATTCCATTCGCTATGCTTTATGTAAAGACGAGTGTTCAGAAGGCCACCATCATGATCATCATATACATTTTGTTTGTAACAATTGTGGCAACACGTATTGCCTGGATGATGTGGTGACGCCGGAAATAAAATTACCCAAAGGATATACCGCCGGTCATGTGGAAGTAGTGGTGGAAGGGATTTGTAAGAATTGCAAAAAAAACTAAGTGAAGCTATGACCTAAGTTCCCCGCCGCGACGGGGGACAGGATAAAAAACAAAGCCCCGGTGTAGAAACATCGGGACTTTTTGGTTAAGGCTCTGATTAGTAGCTATTTTAAAATGCCTGGAATGGCATCAGGATTCGAAACCAAAAATAGGCGGTGATAACCAGATTTCCGAATTTAATGCATACCACAAATGTGGTATTTTTTACAGGTTATCCATTTCCTTCTTTACAAACTGCATCAGCTGGCTGATGCAGGCGGGAGAAAGGTCGAACCGGAGGCCGGCCGCCTCAAATAATGCGGGCAGGGTCTTCATACCGCCCAGTTCCAGCGCCGTTATATAATTAGTAAGCGCTGCGTCCGGATTCTCTTTATACTGCTGCCAGAGGCCAATTGCGCCTAACTGTGCAATTCCATATTCTATATAATAAAAAGGCACTTCAAACAGGTGTAACTGTCTCTGCCAGCCGAACTGGCGGTATTCTTCAAGACCTGAGAAATCAATAACGGGTGAAGAAAATTCGTTTAAAATAGTTATCCATTCAGCAGCTCTTGCTTCCACAGTATGCACCGGGTTTTCATATACCCAATGCTGAAATTTATCGATAGTGGCTATCCAGGGAAAAATGGTGATCACTCTTTCCAGTTGCTGCTCTTTCGCTCTTTTCAGCTCTTCTTTGCTGTCGAAAAATACCTCCCAGTGATTCATGCTGAAAAGCTCCATGCTCATGCTGGCCACCTCCGCTATTTCGGTTGGATATTCTTTGAAGCCATTCAGCTCCAGCCCGTGTGCCAGGAAGGAATGAACAGCATGTCCTCCTTCATGTACCATAGTGGTCACATCATCCAGTTGTCCTGCCGCATTCATAAAAATGAAAGGGGCACCGCTTTCAGCCAGCGGGCAATTGTATCCACCGGGGGCTTTGCCTTTCCGGCTTTCCAGGTCCAGGTGGCCCATCTCTTTCATTTTTTTCAGGCAGTCGCCAAAAAATGGCCGGAGTTTATTGAAGCATTCAATTGTTTTGGCTGTCAGCTCTTCTCCTGTTTTAAAAGGACGAAGCGGTTGAATACCTGCCGGTTCCGCTTCCACATCCCAGGGGCGCAGCGTCTCTAATCCCAGTTTTTTCTTTTTGACCTCGTAGATCTGGTTTACCAATGGCATTACATGCAGTTTTACTGCTTCATGAAACTGGTAACAATCTTCTTTGGTATAATCGAAGCGGCCCAGTTCTGCAAACCGGAAATCCCGGTAGTTTTCAAAGCCGGTATTAATGGCTACCTGGTGACGTTTTTGTATTAAGGAAGAAAAGAGATCGTTCAATTCTTTTTTATCCTGCAATCTTCTTTTATTGATCTTATGATAAACTTCTTCCCTGATGTTGCGGTCGGGGTCTTCCAAAAATTTGGCTGCCTGTTGTAAAGTATATTCCTGGCCATTTACTTCCACTGTCATCTTTCCGGAAATAATACCAAACTGCTGTTGCATCACACTCAGCTCTGCATTGATGGGAATGTTGATCTCCCGGAACAGTTCGATATTCTTTTTTACATTTCGCAGGTAGGTAAAATATTTATCCTGGTCAAGGTCTTTGGTAAAGGGACAGTCAACCAGTTTTTTATTCAACTTGTCGGAGTAGGGTTGGATCTTTGGCTGGATCTCCATCATAAAGAAAGTAAAGGATTCTTCCAGTTCTTTATTCTCTGTATCGCAGGTCATTTTTATCTGTCGCCAGCAGGCATCTTCGCTGATCACCGACTCCAGTTCGCTGGCATCTTTCAACCATTGTTCCAGAACAGTGATAGAAGTAATACTTCTTTCATCCAGGTCTTTAAAATATGGTTCGAGGCTTTCCCAGTCTTTGATCGAAAAACCGGCAGGTAAAAAATGACGGGGCAGTTTTTTTATATCAGCACTGTAAGGCATAATTTGATAATTTGAAAATGTGGGAATTTGGAAATGAGTGAAAATCAAAAATGTGCAGATATGTTAATGAACGGATTCATTTTCACATCTCCACATTTGCTGATTTTCAAATTTATTAAGCTTTCTTTTTTTTCGCCGCCTTCTTAGGGGCTGCGGCTTTTTCTTCTGGTGCAGCTTCTTTCTTTTTAGCGGCAGTTTTTTTAGCAGGCTTAGCTTCTGCTACGGGTGCGGCTTTTACTTCTTCCACTACCGGCTCTTCTTCCTCTTCAGGTATTTCGCTCAGTTTTATCTCTACATTATTCTTTTTCAGCACCTCAAACCATTTCACCATCTTTTTCATATCGCTGGCATATACCCTTTCAAAATCCATGTCGGGATATACTTTTTCAAAATATTTTTTGACCGCAGCGGCATCCTTTTCATCGGGCAATTTTCCCCCGGCGGCTTCCATAGCGTTCAGCACATCCACCAGGTTCACATTGTCCCGGACAGTATAAACCTCAATGCTTTCCAGGTGCGAAAAATTGTGGATCCGGCTGGACACAAACCGGGTACTTTTATCGTCGAGGGAGCGGACGATGGCCCCGTCGGTTTTACTGTTGATCAGCTCAAATAAGCCCGGCAACCCGGTAACGGCAACTAGTTTACTGTATTCCATACGTTTTATTGATAATTAAGGACGTGCAAGATACTTGAGTTCTGCCAAATGAGTGGTTTTGAAATAAGTTTCCCCCCATCCGAACGGTTTTTGGCCAAACACCGTCCTATTTACCGGTTCTTACCTATTTTATCTAAAAAAACTCCTACATGAAAAAGATCTCATTATTGTTTGCCGCTTTTTTTGCCTTTGCCCTTATTACATACGCCCAACCGGGTAACCGGATGACCCCCGAAGAAAGGATGGCCCGGATCCATCAAAAACTGGACAGTGCCTTTAAACTGGAGCCTGCCAAACTGACCACCCTGGATACAGCCCTGACGGCACTTTACAAAGCACAAGATGCTAAAAGACAAGAATTAATGGCTGGTGGCATGCCCGACCGGGAGACCTTTATGGCAGAAATGAAGAAATATACAGATGCACAGGATGAGATATTGAAAGCAGTACTCACCAAAGAACAGTTTGACATCTGGAAAGAAAAAATTCAGCCCTCTATGCGGCCACAGCGTCCACAAGGCGGTGGCGGAATGCCCGGCGGATCTGGTGGAAATCAATAAAAGAAATTAGTTACTAAAGAAAACAGGCACCTCGTGGTGCCTGTTTTGTTATGGGCCTGTAAAACCATCCTTAATTTTGCTCAGTGTTTTATGAAGGCTTCTTTTTGTTTGTGAATCCGGCCAGCGAAACCAGCCCTACTACTCCTATCGTGGCAAATAATATCCCGTTGTCTCTTTTGGGCCCTTTGTTTACGTTAGGCGCAATGGATGCATAAGAGGCTTCAGCAGGAATGAATTTTTCTTCAGGTTCTTCCAGCACCACATCCCAGTCGCTGTAGCCTTTACCTGTCAGGTACGTAAGCATTTCCATTTCATCTGCCCGGCGTTCCTTCAATTCTTTCAGGTATTTCTTTCCTGCTTCACAACTAAAATCTCCGGTGGCAGGATGAGTGATCACATAACGGGCCTGGTAGCTTTCTGTATTGGGCGTTACCTGGAACATCAGGTCCTGTGGAAATTTATCCCTGTTATAACGGACATGCAAACGGGTGAAGTAAACATTGTCAGAGTAACCTTCTTCATCACCGTCCACATCACCATAATCATTCCAGTCGCGGTTGATCCACCACACACCGGCCTGCACCAGGTCTTGTGTGGAAGGAGCCGTGGCCACGCAGGGATCACATTTTACATAGTTCTTCGGACTTACATCCCACGCATATTCCAGCATGGTGATGGCTTTACCTTCTTTACTCCATTGATTTTGGAAAAGATTGGCATAGAAATTACCAAAATTGTTTTTTACAAATAAGGGGACCCTGTTGCCGGTAGGCAAAGACTGTGTGCGGTAATTGGTACACTCAATTCTTCCTTTTTTAGTAAATGCATACACGATCATATCCTGGTCGCCATCGGCATTGGCCATACCCAACCGGATAGGAAGCATGAATTTGGGGGAAGTGAAACTGATCTGCAGCGGACGTAAAAAATTGCCGGGCAGTTTTTTCTTTTCATTCTCATTTACTTTGACCACAAAAAATTTCAGGTTGCTTTTGATATAAGGTGCCAGCACTTCATCTGCCCCGGCAGGAATTTTATACCCGTTTTCATCCAGCCAGGTTTTAAGCCCGGATGATTCTTTGGCAGAGAGGATGAGGATATCGTACTCACCTACGAGGTATTTGGCCTCTATTTTTACTCCAAGGTCTTTTGATTTCGCTGCTTCGCTGAATGTGGCATTGCCCCTTATTTGCAGTCCGGAAACTTTCCCGCTCAATTTATCTTCCATCCCGTACGGATTGCACGGATTCTGATCATAGTATTCCACCAGCCGGGGCTTACTATAATCATTCAGTGTAGTAAATATCTGCTGGTCCACCACCTTGATGTCTGACTTATTTAATACTACCGGTACCGGTACCACCATGGCAAAGTCTTTCAGGTTGCCCTTAAAATCATTGAACATGGTGATCACATTCCGGTTGCCATCTCTTACGATGATCACCTGTGAGGTTTTGTTTCTAAGCGTACCATCTGCTTTGCTCACATAAAAGCCGCAGAAGGCTGCCGCTTCGTGGCCCAACATTGCTGCCAGGATCAGTACAGCAGCTCCTTTTTTCATCATTGGTTTCATGACTAGTTGTTTAAGTTTTGAAATAATATTAAAACGAAGAATAGAAGATCTCCAGGTAAAATCTTTTGCCTTGAATATTTTATCTAACAGTGGTACCAATGGCGCTGCGCCTACCAGTACCCAGACAGGTGTATTGTATTTCCATTTAAAGGCACCTAAATAAAACGCAACAGCAGCGATGCCCACGGCCCAGATCATTCGTGCCACAGGGTGATTGGGAGATGTTCTCGGGTCGCTGATCATAAAAAATGTAAACAGCAGCAGGCTGCCCGTACTTACAGAGTGCATAAAATGATCCATCGGCCAGCCGAGTACATATACCTGGCGCCAATACAATAAACCAACAAAAGTGAATAAGAAGGCTAAGGACACATCCAGCTTTTGCACTCTTGTTACCACGATAGTGCCCAGTGTGATGACGCCAAACAGAATTACCGTATTGCTCCCCCATTGACCGGGACTAAGCCAGGCATTATTAGTAAGATAAATGGCTGCTACAATGCCGATAGCGGAGGGATTGAAAATATGTTTGTGATTGAAACGGAAAATATACTTTGAAGCAACAGTAATGAATGCAGCCAGCAAACTGACCGACCAGTGATTGACCTTTAACAAGAGGCAAAGGCTCATAGCACTGATGAGCACACTGAAACCCCAGCGATTGAATTCACCGGGTTTTAAAAAACGCTTTGCTTTAATGGAATCAGCCGAGTACTGGAATAACAAACACCCGCCAATGCTGATGATGTAGTGCATCCAGTCTGCTGACCAATGAAGATAAAAAAGGCCATAACTTAAAAAGATGGCCTGGAAGATGACCTGGAAATACCGGGGGTCAAGGGAGAAGGTCCGCTGTTGCATGGGAATACTTTGGACTATGGATGTTCCCTCCGGAGGGATTACACAGGGTATTGGGGAAAAAATCCGGAAAAATATTTTTTCGCCTTTTCAATATGGAATATGGACAGGGTTGCTTCTTTATCAGTTTCCCATCCACTCTTTAAAGGCGGAAGCATTTTCCTGGCTGATGATAACATCATCATTTATTGATGGTTCCAGCTCCAGTTGCAGCTTGCTTTTAGGATAGGTACTGATCTTTTTAATGGCAGTCAGCTGCACCAGGTACTTTCTGTTTACCCGGTAAAATTGGGAAGGGTCCAGTTGTTTTTCAATATCGGACAACGACTGGTCCAAAATGAATTTCTGTTTTTTGGTGTCTACCAGGCAAACCAATTTATGGGCGGCATAGAAGTACGCAATCTCTTCTGTTTTGATACTGACATAGTCCGTTCCTCTTTTAACCAGGAATCTTTTCTTATAACTACCATTACCGGGCTGCTGTGATTGAAGTAATTGCTGAAAATTGCTGGTGAAATATTGTTTCAGTTTATCATATTTGTTCAGGGCTGATTCCAGCTTCTGTTGTTTTACGGGTTTTAATAAATAGTCAATGCCACTGTGTTCAAAAGCTTCCTGCCAGTATTCATCATAGGCGGTACAAAAGATGACAGGAGAAGTGATGTTTATTTTTTCAAAGATCTTAAAAGAAAGGCCGTCCGTCAGTTCAATATCCATAAAGATAAGTTCCGGCATAGGATGTTGCTGCAGCCATTGTATGGAAGACTCTATACTGTTCAGTACAGCGATCACTTCTATAAGCGGATCCGCTTTTTGAATCGCTTTTTGCAGTTTCTCTGCTGCTGGTTTTTCGTCTTCTATGATAATTACTTTCATCAACTGATTTTTAAAACGGGTAGTTTAACAGTAAAAGCTGTTCCGCTGTCTTCAATGATTATTTCTTTTCCGGTTATAAGGCGGTAGCGTTCCCGGAGGTTTTGCAGTCCAATCTTACCAGAAGGTTTTCTAAGTATCTTTTTCCGGACATCATTGCGCACGGTTATCAGTTCACCGGCAGCGGAAATGCTAATGGTAAGCGGATGTGCATCACTGAACTCATTATGCTTTACCGCATTTTCTATAAGTATTTGCAATGAGATGGGAGGCAGCAGGTAGTGGTTCAGCCAATCATCTTCAATGTTGATGTTTAGCTGCACCGCCCCTTCAAATCTTATTTTAAGTAAAGAAAAATAATCGTTGATAAAACCCAGTTCTTCTTTAATAAATACAAGGTCCCTTGCTTTGTTGTGCAGAATATAGCGGTACACATCGGCAAGGCAGTCGTTGAATAATTGTGCTTTTTTGGGTTTTTCTTCTATCAGGTGTGACAGGGTGTTGAGCGAATTAAAAATAAAATGTGGATCTACCTGGTTTTTTAAAGCCTCCAGCTCTGCTTCCGCCTTTGCTCTTTCCAGTTGTTCATTTTTTACCCGGTCATTGGCTACATCCCTGACGAGGAAAACGGTTTCATATAAATTCACCAGGAAAAACACGGCTACCAATATCACTATCGTGGTAAGGCGTACTACTTCCCAGTTAACAACACCATTCATAAACATATTGTACCAGCCCACCAGCAGCAACACACTTACCGGCACACAGTAAAAGGGGATGGTTACTATAAGTGCAATGATCTTCCGGGCCGGCTTATTGAACCAGTCGAAATAAGAGCGCAGCGTAAAATGAAGAAACCGTGTTCCTTCATAAATAATAAAAGCGATACCGATGGTGTACAGGTAGCTGAACTTTACCTGCCAGTTGCTGAACTCCTCATGCGGAACCATTTTGGTGATCAGCGGAATGCTGATGCCAAATAGCGGGACTAACACAACACGGATACCAATATCATTGATCTTATCCCGTTGCCCAAACAGTTTTGTCGCTATGAATTGCTGCTTTGTCGCCATTTTTTACTGCTTCAATCGCAAACTATTTTCTATGTAAAGTTTAGAAATTAGTTTAGAAGAGCAACATTTTTATTAACCAAAACCAATTTGTATGGATATGTCTTCAATTAACTGGCTGGCTGTATTAGTAGCTGGTATCTCTGCTTTTGTAGTAGGAGGTATCTGGTATTCACCGGGATTGTTTGGCAAAGCCTGGATGGCGGACAACAACTTTACGGAAGAGCAGATTAAAAAAGGTGGCAATAAAGGAAAGATATTTGGATGGACCTTTGTTTTCTCTGTCCTGATGGCGGCTAATTTGGGAATGTTCCTGGCGGATACACCACCGGAATGTACAGGTAACTGTGCCCAAAAAACAGATATCTCCTGGGGAGCAATAGGCGGGTTTTTGGCGGGTATCTGGACGTTTTGTGCGATAGCCATCCATAGCTTATTTGAACAAAAACCGTGGCGCCTTATTCTTATAAACGGAGGCTACAGCATTGTGGCGCTTATTCTTATGGGGGCCATTATTGGTGTGTGGCGATAATCAGGGATAAACGCCTCAGCTATTTTGGTGATACAGGTGTCTTTAAATAAACGATCATGAAGAAACTAATTGCTACTGCAGCTCTTTTAATAACATTGTACCCCCCTTGTTTTTCTCAGCAATTACCTTGCAGCCGCCCCGAATACCGCCAGTTTGATTTCTGGATCGGTGAATGGGAAGCCTTTGGCAAAAATGGACAAAAGGCCGGTGATAGCAAGATCAGCCTTATTCTGGATAGCTGTATCATTCTCGAAGAATGGACCAGCGCTTCCGTAACACAGGGGTTGCGGTACGCCGGAAAAAGTTTCAACACGTATAATGCAGCTACCCGGCAATGGCAACAAACCTGGGTGGATAATGCAGGCGGCACCAACGAATACCTGCAAGGTAAGTTTGAAAACAACCAGATCATCTTCTCTTCCAAACCGTTTCCGATAGCAAAAGATACCATGGCCATTCGTAAGATGACGTTTACCAACCTAAGCCCGGTAAAGCTGCGGCAGCACGGTGAGATATCAAAAGATAACGGAGTGTCCTGGTCAACAGAGTATGATCTGGAATACCGCCGGAAGAAATGATGAGCGGAGCGGGAGTAAAGTGTTTTTTCAGGAACTTTAGTCAGATTTAAAATTTACTTACACCAAACAACCGCAACATGAAACGGATAACGCTGCTTTCCGCCATCTTTCTTTTTTCAATAAGCCTGTTCGCTCAAATGGACCTGCCACCAAGTGGCGGAAATCCGAGGGCTACCATTTCTGAAGAAGTGGGCATCACCAGCATTACCATAAAATATTCCAGACCTGATGTGAACAAACGGGAAGGGAAAATATGGGGCGATGGAAACCTGGTAACATATGGATTTACATCCACCAACCTGGTTACCAATAAAAACACCCAACCCTGGCGGGCCGGTGCCAATGAAAATACCATTATCACATTTGAGCATGATGTGAAAGTGGAAGGCAAAAACATTAAAGCCGGTACCTACGGCCTGCATATGGCAGTGTGGCCGGATAGTGTGCAACTGATCTTCTCCAACCAATCTGGTTCATGGGGCAGTTTTTATTATGACGAGAAATATGATGCGCTGCGGGTAACGGTAAAACCAGTGACGCTTGACAGAAGTGTGGAATACCTGAAGTACGAATTCATTGAGCATAAGGAAAAGTATTGTGTGATAGCCATGCAGTGGGAAAAATTATCGGTGCCATTCAAAATAGAGATCGACGTGGAAAATATCGTCATTGCCAAACTTCGGGATGAGGTTACCAGCCAAAAAGGATTCAATGCTTTTAATATGCTGGCTGCTGCACAGTATTGCGTAAATAAGAATATAAACCTGGAAGAAGCGCTGGAGTGGAGTAAAAGAGCGGCACTTACAAAAACGTATGCCACCCTAAACAATCTTTCCAATAACTATGCAAAACTGAACCGCCTGCCACTGGCAGATTCTGCTATGAATGAAGCGCTGGTTTTTGCAAATCCTAATCAGTACATGGGCTCGGGACGCTCAATGCTCACTGCAAAAAGACTGGAGAGGGCCCTCGAAATATTTAATGCCAGCCAGAAAAAGAATGGTGATGTGTATGCGGTAAATGCCGGGTTCATGTCTTACTATTCTGCTAAAGGTGATTTTACCAAAGCACAGGAGTATGCCGGCAAAGCATTGGCACAAGCGCCCAATGATGCAACCAAAAAACAAATTGAAGGATTTATTATAAAACTGAAGGAAGGAAAAGACATTAATCAATAATAAAAAAAAATCAACATGGACAACGCTATCAGCTGGTTTGAAATACCGGCTACCGACATTGAAAGGGCGCAACAATTTTATGAGGCCATTTTTCAAATTAAAATGCAGCCGATGGATTTTGGGGAAGTAAAAATGCGAATGTTTCCTATTGATGATCCGATGAAAGGCATTGGTGGAACAATCATTGACACGGGTGGTTTTCATAAACCGTCTGCTACCGATGGGCCATTGATCTACCTGAATGGCAACCCGGATGTGCAAATAACACTGGACAGGGTGGAAGCCGCAGGAGGAAAGATCGTGGTGCCAAAACGGGAGATCGGCCCGGAATATGGCTTTATGGCGATATTCTTAGACACAGAAGGCAATCGCATTGCCCTGCATTCTGTACCGGAGAAATATTTAAAGGGGTAACCGGCAGCAATACATATATTGGTAACGCTAAAGCATGATCAATGGCTTACAATGAACAATTGGCAGACCGTGTAAGAGAAATTATTTCATTGTCTCATAAGAATGTGGTGGAGAAGGCTATGTTCGGAGGGTTATGTTTTATGGTAAATGATAAGATGTGTGTGGGAGTGGAAAAAGAACGGTTGATGGTGCGGCTGGATCCGGCCCGGTATGAAGAAGTGATGGAGAAAGAAGGATGTAAGCCGATGGACTTTACCGGGAAGGTGATGAAAGGGTTTGTGTTTGTGGATATTGATGTATTAAATACAAAAAAGAAACTGGAGTATTGGATGAACCTGGCGCTGGAGTATAATAAAATGGCAAAGGCAAGCAAGAAAAAACCGGTAAAGAAAAAGAAATGAAATACAGCTTTGAAGGAGCAGCAGAGATACTTGAAAGAACTCCGGCTGTTCTTAACACACTCCTGCGAAATATTGATAACGGTTGGGTAATGAGCAACGAAGGGCCGGATACTTTTTCTCCTTATGATGTGGTGGGCCATTTGATACATGGCGAAAAAACGGACTGGGTACCCAGGGCAAAAATCATCCTGGAGTTTGGTGTTTCAAAACCCTTTACTCCCTGGGACCGGTTTGCACAATACGAAGCAAGCAAAGGCAAAACCCTTCAGCAATTACTGGATGAGTTTGAAGCTGTCAGAAAAGAGAACATGGCCTGGTTCAGGTCAACAAACATATCAGAAGCTGACCTGGAGAAAAAAGGAATACACCCGGTGCTTGGAGCCATCACCTTAAGAAACCTGCTTTCTACCTGGGTGGTGCATGATCTGACCCATATTGCCCAGGTTACCCGGGTGATGGCCAAACAGTATAAAGAAGAGATGGGCCCGTGGCCGGAGTTTTTCCGTATTTTGAATTTCTAAAAAAATGCGATGCAGTCAAAAGCAATAACGGCGGAACAATACCTTGCTGAGCTGCCGGAAGACAGGAAAAAAGCAATTGTTCAATTACGAAAAGTAATTAAGAAGAATCTGCCAAAGGGATTTAAAGAACAAATGAATTATGGAGCGATAGGGTATGTTATTCCCCACTCAAAGTACCCGGCCGGTTATCATTGTGATCCTAAAATGCCGCTGCCATTTATGAGTGTAGCCTCACAGAAGAATTTTACAGCGGTGTATCATATGGGCATTTATGCAGATCCTAAATTACTGAAATGGTTTACTGATGCACATGCAAAAGCTTCACCCAAAAGATTAGATATGGGAAAAAGCTGTATCCGGTATAAAAAAGCGGAAGATATCCCTTATGAACTTATTGGTGAGCTGGCTTCAAAAGTCACTCCCGATGAATGGATCGCTGTGTATGAAAAGAATATCAAGCGGTAATTATAAGCCCGAACTGACTCACGCCTGTTGAAGGATATTTATCAGCTCTCTGGCAGTATTGAAGGTGTAAGAATAGTAGATATGGAAAGTAAGATTATGTTTTTTCCACTGATTAGTCTGCTTTAAGTTCCATTTCATCCCCCATTATTCCTCCTTTATATTCTGAAGCTTTCTTTTAAAGAAATCATTTCGTATAATTGGTTTACCTAAACACATTTATATGAGCAATGACAACATTGACAAGGCCATCCAAACACAGATAAGCAATATTGAAAAAAATACCGGCAAAAAACTGGCCGACTGGATAGCGGTAGTAAATAAGAGCGGCTTTACTAAACACGGGGAATTGGTCAGCTTCTTAAAAGAAAAACATGGCTTCACCCATGGCAATGCCAATACGATCGTGCATTTTGCCAAACAAAGTCATGCAGGGGCTCCCGAAAACGATACTGACTGGATAACGGAACAATACAAGGGCAAAGAGAACCTGAAACCCTGGTACGACAAAATAATGGCAGAGATAACCAAATTTGGGAAAGATGTGGAACTGGCCCCCAAGAAAGCCTACGTAAGCCTGAGACGAAAAAAGCAGTTTGCGCTTATTCAGCCATCTACTAAAGACCGGCTGGATGTGGGATTAAATATTAAAGGCGTTGCACCATCGGGCAATGCAGAAGAAGGAAGTAAGTGGAATGCGATGTGTACGCACCGGATCAGGGTGGAAGAGGAGAAAGCAATCAACAAAGACCTGATCAACTGGATAAAGAAGGCGTATGAGCAGGCAGGATGACAGAAGGAGAATTTTACTGACTTCAATCTGTAATATTAAAAAGCCCCGGAATTTCCGGGGCTTTTTAATTAGTGAGAATAAAAATTATTTTTTACGGGTGTATTTTATTTCCATGTTTTTGTACTCTTTTCCTGTTGCCGGATCGGGACCATACATTTCCAGCATTTGGTTATTGTCATCAACCATGGTAAAAACTTCACGCATACCAGCATCCTGACCATTCATGCATCTCATATTGCCGGAGAGATTCATTTTTTTACTGGCAGCATCCCATTGTCCGGTCATAACCATGATTCCGCTTCCCATATTATCAATCCAGGTTGAAAAGAATTCTTTTTTCAAATTATCATAGCCCATAATGCTCGTTCCTTCAAATGGCATTCCCATCATATCACCGCTATGGTTTGTTTGCTGGTAAAGACCGCCATAGACCGATTTGGTAACACTGGTGGAAGCCGACTTCATAGGAGGGGCACCATCAGCCATCCACATAGTTACTTCACCTGTCCATGTGCCGTTTGACTTTGCCAGCATTTTGTGCTGATCGCTGATAGTCATGTTTTCTTTCCATGCTTTGTCCATCATAACTGAATCAATAGGGACCCAGGCTTTTGCCTCCATCTTGCTTTCGCTGTTGGTTTCTTTAACAGCATCAGTAGTTTTTTTGTCATCGGTTTTTTTCTCATTGCTGCAGGCAGCAAATAACAGCGCCGCCGCACATACAGTAAGTAATCGTTTTTTCATAAAAAGTTTTTTAGGCATATAAGGTACAAAGTACTTTTTGAGAAAGCAAAAAATAAAAGACAAAAACGGAAAATAGGGGGATGAAATGCCGCCGCTTAACCTAACTGGCTGACCTTTATCTGCATGACTGTGGCAATGCTGGTGGCCCGTTCTTTTGCAATAAAGGCCTTTTCGCCTTCAAACAATTCGTCAACCGTTTCCTTAAAATAGCGAAGCCAGGTTTCAAAATGATGTTTTTGTAAAGGCGACCGCTGGTGCAATAACAAATGCGGTTGCATCGCATTCTTTTGATACGTATCTGATTGAAATAAAATGGAATCCCAGAAATCTACGAGCACGGGCAGGTGATGTGGCAGATCGATCTTTGCAATTGCAGTAAACAGGTAACTGATAGAATCATCAGACAATAGTTTTTCATAAAACTTCGTCATCAGCAATAAAATATCTTCCCTTTTCTTTATATCTTCTTTCATGTACTTATTGCTGGTTGATCTCATTAAATAATCTTTCTGCATCTTCCATATTGAATAGCTGGGTACCATCATTCATCGTAGCAGCGCTTCCGCAGGCCACACCAAAGCGAATAGCCTCCTTTAATGGTTTACTCTTTTGCAGGAAATAAGTAATACCAGCCACCATACTGTCACCGGCGCCAACCGTACTTTTTTTCTCTACCGCCGGAGCAGCCACAAAGTACCGTTGATCACTGCTTACCAGCCAGGCTCCTTCAGCTCCCATTGAAATAACGATGATCTCTGCAAATCCGTCAGCAATAGCCTGCTGTGCAGCATCGGGTACTTCTTTTTTATCCAGCCATTCCACATTAAGCATTTTACACAACTCACCAATATTAGGTTTTATCAGGTAAGCATGTTTTCCTTTTAATGCTTGTAATGCGGGACCACTGGTATCTATTATACATTTGGCACCAACTGCCGCTGCATTTTTTACTATCAGCCCATAGAAATAATCAGGTAATCCGGGAGGCAAACTGCCGCTGGCCACTACATAGGCGGGGGTAAATGAACGGATCTGGTCTACCAATGTTTTGATGGTTTCTTCCTGTACTTCTCTTCCGGGAAAAGTAAACCGGTATTGATCATTTGTGGATGTTTCCAGTACGATCCAGTTTTCCCTTGTTTCTGTTTTGGTGTCAACTGCATGGAATAATATGCCTTCCTCTTTTAGTAAGGAGCACAACATATTTCCATTGTGCCCTCCGGCGGGAAATAAAGCTACTGACGGAGTGTCCAATTTCTTTAACGCCTTGCTTACATTGATGCCACCGCCACCGGGTTCGTTTACCACTTCTGTACAGCGCAACTTACTTTCGGGTTTCATTTTTTCAACCCTTGAACTTTTATCAATACAGGGGTTCAATGTAATGGTGAGGATCATGTGATACTTATTAATATCAGGAAGTCGTGGTTTTCAATTCTGTAAATACAGATTCAAGCCTGCTGTTTACCGTTTCAAAATCCGCATATCCTTTTGAAAGTAAATAAAATTTTTTATCTGATACCTGGATCAACACCTGCGGAAAGCCTGTTACCTGCAATTGTTTGCACAGCGCAAATTCCTGGCGGGCTTTGTCTTTGTATTCCTCCGCATATAATTTTTTATAAAAATCTGCCGGGTTGATACTGTATTTTTCCAGCAGGTGGCGGTAGGCTTCATCATCAGTGAGGTCTCTACCTTCATAGTGTAATGAATACTGAAGGTCTGCAGCGAAAAATATCTGTTGTTCTGGGTACAACTCCTTAAAGATGCACAGAGCAATGGCCGCTTTTTCTGAATGAGGGAACCAGTCGCTTTCTCCGGGATTAAAAATATGCCAGAGATAATCGGGACCGAATTGTATTCCAGTCAGCTCTTCCACCCGTTTGTAAGCGCTGCTGATATACCCGGCTGTAGCAGCGATCGGTTGTGCATTTTCTGCCGGTATCATGCCGCCGGATAATACTTCAAAAGTGATCTTGCCTTTGTATGTTTCCGCCAATTTTTTAATAACAGGACTGAAACCATAGCACCAGCCGCAGTAAGCATCATAACAATAATAAATAACGGGTTGCATAAGGATGCAAACTTACTCCCTTGTACCTGTAAAAGATTATGACTTTGGAAAAATAATAGCGGGTGCTACCGGAGATTTAGTATTCAGGTAGGCCGGGTAATAATTATTTTTTGCTTTTCACCTCTTCAAATCTTTCCTCGTAATCTTTCCGGATGGTGCCCATCATCCTGTCCCAGAACAAAAAGTACAATCCATAATTGCCTTTAAAATACTGGTGATGCTGATTGTGATTAACGGAGGTGTTGATCCATTTGCCCAGCCAGTGCCTGCTGAAACCTTTGGGATACAATTCCCAGCCAAGATGGCCATACACATTGTAAACGATCATGAACAAAAAGAAGAATAACAAATGAAACAGGTGAACCGGGATAGTGAAAACAAATACCAGGAATATGCCGGCTTCAACGATCGCTTCCAGCGGATGAAAGGCATAGGCTGCAAAGGGACTTGGGTTGGTTGATTTGTGGTGAATGAGGTGTACCAGTTTAAATACGGACGGATGATGCATAAGCCGGTGCATCCAGTAAAAATAAGTGTCGTGCATAAGGGCCATCAGCGGAAAAGCCAGAACAAAATACAGCAGGGAGTGCTGATTGATGTCCCTGTAAAATTTTGTATGACCGGATAATTCCGGACTACCAAAAACTAATGCTGGAATAAAAGACATGATAAAGACCGTGGTTATAGAGAAGCCGATCTCCCTGGCATAGTCGCCAAACTTAGGATATCGTTCCTGGATTTTTTTGGAAGCCATCATCCGGCGTAGTAATACATACCATATAATAAAAGCAATGCTTGCTATGATCAAATAGCGGCTTCCGATCAGGAGCACATCGTCAAAATAAAAATTCCAATTCATAGTTAGTGTGCTTCGAGCCAGTTTTTACCTTCGCCGCATTCTGCCACTACCGGTACTTTGTGCGGAAGCAGCATGGCCTTCTGCATGTTTTCCAATATCAATGGCTTTAGTTCTTTCACTTCTGTTTTTACTGCATCAAACACCAGTTCATCATGTACCTGCAGTATCATTTTGCTTTGCATCTTTTCTTTTTTCATAGCGGTCTGTACTTTCTCCATCGCCAGTTTGATCATATCAGCAGCCGTTCCCTGTATGGGTGAGTTGATAGCGTTTCGCTCAGCAAAACCACGAACGGTAAAGTTGGCGGAGTTGATATCCCGCAACCAGCGTTTTCTGCCCATCAGCGTCTCCACATAGCCGTTTTCCCTGGCAAAGTTGATGGTGCCATCCATATATTGCTGGATGCCGGGAAACTCTTTTTTATAATTATCAATGATCTCTTTGGCTTCTGTTCTGCTGATGCCCAGGTTATCTGCCAGGCCAAAAGCACCCTGCCCGTAGATGATACCAAAATTCACACTCTTGGCTTTATAGCGCATTTCTTTGGTAACATCTTTTTCGGAGATATTATATACCCTTGCTGCAGTAGCTGTATGAATATCTGTACCATCCCGGAAGGCTTTGCACATGTTTTTATCGCCGCTGATGGCTGCCACAATTCTTAATTCGATCTGGGAATAGTCGGCAGATAGTAAAATATGCTTATTGTCTCTTGGTATAAATGCTTTCCGGATCTCTTTACCTCTTTCTGTTCGTACAGGTATGTTTTGCAGGTTAGGATTATTACTCGCCAGCCGGCCTGTTACGGCTACTGCTTGTCCGTAGGTGGTATGTACCCGTCCTGTTTTTTTATTGATAAGCAATGGCAGCGAATCAACATAGGTGGATTTTAATTTGGTCAGCTCCCGGAAGGCCAGGATATCATCCACTATCTGATGCCCTTTTACTGCCAGTTTCAGCAACACATCTTCGCCCGTTTGATATTGCCCTGTTTTTGTTTTTTTGGCGGAAGGGTCCAGTTTTAATTTATCAAACAATACTTCTCCTAATTGCTTGGGTGAGGCGAGGTTGAATCGAACACCCGCTTGTTTGTACACACTTTCTTCTGCTTTCTTTGCATCCTTCTCTAATTGTTTGGAATAGTCGGCTAAAAAATCAACATCAATCTTTATTCCTTCAAACTCCATGTCCACCAGCACTTTCACCAGGGGTGTTTCCACTTCATTAAAAACCCTTTCTACTTCTTTTTCTTTTAGCTGGGGTGCAAATATATTTTTCAGCTGTAAAGTAATATCCGCATCTTCACCGGCATATTCTTTTATTTTTTCTATTTCCACGTCTCTCATACTTCCCTGTGCCTTAGCACCGGCACCCCGAGCTCCTTTTTTTCCTATCAGTTCTTCAATATGTACAGGTTCATACCCAAGGAACCGTTCACTTAATATATCCATGCTTCTTTTTCCGTCGGGTTCAATAACATAGTGCGCCAGCATGGTATCAAATAATTTTCCAGCCAGCTCCACACCATACCATTTCAGTACCAGCAGGTCGTACTTGGTATTTTGTCCGATCCATGTTTTCTTTTTATCGGAAAACAGGGGGTCAAAATGTGCCAGAATTTCTTTGGTCCTTTTCTGATCAGCCGGGCACGGAACATACCAGGCTTCACCGGGTTTTACGGCAAAACTTAACCCTACCAGTTCGGCATCATTGGCATCAATACCGGTTGTCTCGGTATCAAAACAGATTTCAGTATGTTTCTTTAATTCAGTTACCAGTTTTTTTATAGCGGCATCTCCTTCTATTGCTTCATACTTGTGAGGAGTGTTGTTGATGTTTTTATCGACCTTGCTTCCCTCTGAAAACGCTGAACTTTCGGAGTCTTCTTTCTGATTTCCGGCTTCTGACTTCGTACTTTCTATGATATTACCAAACAGGTCCGTCTGCACACCCTGCGGGATCTCTTTTTCCACTACTCCTTTGGATGAAGTGGTTACGGAAAAATCTTCACCCAATAACCGTTTGCCAAGCGTTCTGAATTCCAGTTCAGCAAAAATCTCTTTCAGTTTTTCTTTATTCCATTCTTTCAGTTTAAAATCTTCTTCATGAAATTCCACCGGCACATCGGTGATGATGGTAGCTAATTTTTTAGAAAGGATCGCCATTTCTTTACCTTTCTTCACTTTCTCTCCCATGGCGCCTTTTATCTTATCGGCATTGGCCAGTGTGTTTTCCAATGATCCGTATTCCGCCAGGAACTTAGCAGCAGTTTTTTCACCCACCCCCGGTATGCCGGGAATATTGTCCACTGCATCACCCATCATGCCCAGCATATCCACTACCTGGCTTACATTTTTGATATTCCATTTGGCACATACTTCTTCCGGGCCCATTATTTCCACCTCATTGCCCTGGTAGGCAGGTTTGTAAATTTTAATTTTTTTTGAAACCAGCTGACCGTAATCTTTATCCGGGGTGACCATGTATACTTCATAGCCGGCTTTTTCACCCAGCTTACTCAGCGTACCGATCACATCATCCGCCTCATAACCATCTATAGCGATCACTGGAATATTAAAAGCCTCAATGATCTTTTTGATATCAGGAACTGCGGCGCTGATGTCTTCAGGTGTTTCCTGCCGGTTGGCTTTATAGTCGGCAAAATCTGTATGTCTTTCCGTAGGGGCCGAGGTGTCAAAACAAACCGCCATGTGAGAGGGCTTTTGTTTGGTGATCAGTTCCACCAGGGCATTAGTAAAGCCAAACTGGGCATTGGTATTTTTCCCTTTAGAAGTGATCCTGGGACTGCGGATAAGGGCATAATAGGCCCTGAAAACGAGGGCAAAGGCATCAAGAAGAAAGACTTTTTTTTCCATGCCTCTAAGGTAAGAAGCCTGCCCGAACTTCGATTGTTGCTTTTGCAAGCAATGATTTTCAATGATAAAGGGTGAAAAAAAGGATTTTCGGTTCAATCTATAAACACAGAAAACCCCGTTTCACCTGAAGGTAAAACGGGGTGCTGTTTTATTAACGCTGCTTTGCTCAATTAGTTAATAGACAATCTTAATGGGGCGCTTTTTTCAGCAGCAGGCTGAGTAGCTACCACAGTTGCTTCTTTTTTGTCGGCCTGTCCATTATTATCCACCAATACCGTACCACTAAAGGCTTCAGTTGTTTGCTGGGCAGATGGAATTATAATAGCTGTTTTGTCTTTGTGAATAAAGTTCAGGTATAAAGCGAAGAACAGCAGGTTGAACGCAAAGAAGTTTGCGATTTTACGGACACGTCTTTTCATACTTACTGGATTTTGTGGTTTTACAAATATTGGATTACTCTCGGTTTTCACAGCTAAGATATAACCGTCTGTTCCGCCCTGCAAGGCCAGATGAGTCTATTTGAAAAAGTCAGGAACAAATACTTTACCGGGAATCGTAGAATTACGACAAAGAGGGATTCCGCACTTATTTCTTCATTTCCTCCAGCTGTTTCTGCAGGATAAACATCTCATCTCTCAGCCTTGCCGCTTCCATAAAGTCGAGGTCCCTTGCCGCTTTCTCCATCTCCTTTTTTATTTTAGAAAGGGCCTTTTCCACCTGGGGAATGGTTTTATATTCTTCCTGGTCTTCTGCTGCCAGGGTTACAATGCCCTGTTCGTTGGCAATGGCATATGGATTCTTTTCATCAAAGCCTTTTATATCCAATACCGATGTTTGTGCAAATACATCTTTGGTGGATTTAATGATGGTGGCTGGGGTAATGCCATATTTAATATTCCAGGCCACCTGTTTTTCCCGGCGCCGGGTTGTTTCATCTATGGTCTTTTGCATGCTCTCAGTCATCTTGTCTGCATAAAAGATAACCAGGCCATCTGCATTTCGGGCAGCACGGCCGGCTGTTTGTGTCAGCGATTTTTCATTTCGCAAAAAGCCTTCTTTGTCTGCATCGAGGATAGCAACTAAGGATACTTCCGGCAGGTCCAATCCTTCCCGCAGCAGGTTCACTCCTACTAATACATCAATCACTCCTAATCGTAACTCACGAAGAATTTCCACCCGTTCCAATGTGTCCACCTCACTGTGAATGTATTTGGATTTGATATTAATGCGGTGCAGGTATTTATCCATTTCTTCGGCCATACGTTTGGTAAGTGTGGTTACCAGCACCCTGTCTCCTTTGGTTATTCTTTTATCTATTTCTTCCAGCAGGTCATCAATCTGGTTCACACTGGGCCGGATCTCGATGGGTGGGTCTAACAAACCGGTAGGCCGTACCACCTGTTCCACCACAATGCCCCCGCATTTTTCCAGCTCATAATCATCGGGTGTGGCAGAAACGAAAATCGTTTGATTGGTCATTGATTCAAACTCATGAAAATTCAACGGCCGGTTGTCCAGTGCGGATGGCAAACGAAACCCATAATCAACGAGGATCAATTTCCGGCTCCGGTCACCACCATACATACCACTTACCTGCGGAATAGTTTGATGGCTTTCGTCGATCACCGTTAAATAATCTTTGGGGAAATAATCCAGTAAACAGAAAGGCCGTGTGCCCGGCCGCCTTCTGTCAAAAAAGCGGGAATAGTTTTCAATGCCATTACAATAGCCCAGTTCCCGTATCATTTCCACATCATAGTTCACCCGTTCTGTCAGCCGCTGTGCTTCAATGTATTTTCCTTCCCGTTTAAAATAGTCCGCCTGTGCAGCTACTTCATCCTGTATTTCATATAATACCTGTTGCAGGATGTCTTTGGGAGCTACATAAAGGTTAGCCGGGAAAATGGCTGCATCTTCCATCTTTGCGATCCGTTTGCTGTTCACCACATCAATACTTTCTATCTCTTCTATTTCATCACCAAAAAAAGTAATACGGTAGCCATAGTCCACATACGGGAGGTTGATGTCCACCGTATCCCCTTTTACCCGAAAGCTGCCCCGGTTGAATTCAATAGTTGTACGGTTGTATAAAGAATTGACCAGTGAATGAAGAAAGGCCTGGCGGGAAATGGTTTGTCCTTTAGTGATACGGATGATACCGTTCTCATAGTCGGTAGGATTACCCATACCGTAAATGCAGCTCACGGATGCCACCACGATAATATCACGGCGCCCGCTTAGTAAGCTGGAGGTGGCCCTCAGGCGAAGTTTATCCAGCTCATCATTAATGCTCAGGTCTTTTTCAATATATACATCACTCACGGGCATATATGCTTCCGGCTGATAGTAATCATAATACGAAACAAAATACTCCACGGCATTATCCGGGAAGAACTGCCGGAATTCTCCATACAGCTGGGCCACCAGTGTTTTATTGTGTGTGAGCACTAATGTAGGCCGCTGTACATTTTGAATCACATTGGCAATGGTAAATGTTTTGCCACTACCGGTCACCCCCAGCAGTGTCTGGTATTTTTCATCATTCTCCAGCCCTTCCGTCAATTGGCGGATGGCATCCGGCTGATCACCGGCGGGAGGAAAGGGTGCTTGAAGTTTGAATGGCATAAAGAGGATGCAATTTAATGAAACCCCGGCGATGAGATAGCGCTTATGATGAAAGGCGGGGACCTGTCTTAAAATAGTATTTTTTGCGAAGGAATAACCGGGGTAAAAAGGGTTTTTGTAGGTAATTATTAAGTAAATTTGAACATACTGGCAGGCTGTTAATTTTCTTTTGCTAAATGCTTCTTTTATGAACAAGCTAATTCTTGTGCCATTAACCCTGCTTTTATTCTCAATAAGTGCGGCAGCACAAAAAAAGATCGATTCAGCGCTCAACAGGCTTACCTCCCAACCTCCGGGAGAGAAAGTGTACATTCATTACGACAAGACCTATTATGTTGCCGGCGAGACCGCCTGGTTTAAAGCCTATTTGTACAACAACAATGCACCGAGTGATCTTAGCTATAACTTTTACCTGCAACTGCTGGACAGCAAAGGTGAAATTATCATTACCCAAAAGTACCCGGTTAAGGGAGCTACTGTATCTGGCAGCATAAACATTCCCGATTCACTTCCACAGGGTAATTATATTGTAAGAGCGGCAACACCTGCAATGCTGAACAGTAATCCCGATTTTCTGTATCTAAAGAATCTATTTGTTTTTAACCCATCTGCAAAAGAAAGCAGCCGGCCTGTGCCTGTTTTGCCTTTATCGGTCCGCTTTTTTCCAGAAGGAGGTAACATGGTGGACGACCTGTTGGCCGTAGTGGCTTTTAAAGCAACTGATGCATCGGGCAAGCCGGTAGAAATAAACGGAATTATCAGATCAGATGATACGGTTGTGATCGCTTCTTTTAAAAGTTATCATGATGGCATTGGAAAATTTCAATTCAAGCCTAAGGCCGGTAAAAAATATGTAGCGGCAATTGCTTTTCAGGGGCAAACGGTCTTCTACCCATTACCAGAAGCACAATCTTCAGGCATTAATCTGAAGATTGAAAATGAAAAAGGAGGAAAGCTGTTTGTAATAAGCCGAAGCAGAAAAGAAAAAGAACTGTACTCTCAGCTGAGAGTGGTGGCACAACAGAATAACAAGATAGTGTTTGATAACGAAGTGGCATTTGATGATTTTTATTCTGTAAAAGGTCATTTGCTTACAGACAGTATGCCTTCAGGTATTTTACATTTTACCATATTCAATTCAGATGGTATGCCGCTGGCAGAACGGCTGACCTTTGTAGATAATAAAGAGTATCGGTCAAATGGTAGCGTTGAACTGATAAAACAGGGCACCGGTGCACGACAGGAAAATATTTTTGCTATTAATTTCCCTGATCCTGTACAAAGAAGTCTTTCTGTTTCAGTAACAGATCTCTCAATTTCAGGCGCCAGACAAAAAGACGATATAATATCTTCTTTGTTATTGACGAGTGATTTGCGGGGCAATATTAATAACCCCGGCTGGTATTTTCTAACGCAAAATGATTCTGCACAGCAGGGAATGGATAACCTGATGCTTACTCATGGCTGGAGAAGATTTTCATGGAAGAAGATCATGGACAATGAATTGCCGGTACCGACATATAAAGACAACTACCTGATCACCCTTTCCGGCAGCCTGAAAGACAGCAAGACCGGACAACCAGTAAGTGGAGGAATGCTTTCTGTTTTCCTTGAGTCGGAAGATTCAGTAAATCAGAGTTTTGAAGTACCTGTTGGATCAGAAGGTCAGTTTGTGGTTGACTCCCTGTTGTTTTGGGGCCAATCAAAATTGTTTTATGGATACAAAACAGTACAGGGAAGAGAAAAGACAGTAGATATTACGCTGGACAGGGCTAAGGAAGATGCTGCTGTAACAAACCTGGGTATGGTACCGGGTGAAGGCGGATATATACCTTCAGAGACAGATATGGCAATTAGTGGTGAAGCAGTAAGTAACAGGTACCGGTCAGGCAACTCTATACTTTCTAAAACGAAGGACCTGGCACCGGTAGTGATTGAATCCAACAGTAATAAGCGGCCAATAGAGCAGGTGAATGAAAAATATACCAAAGGTGTTTTCACACAAATGGGAAGGGTGAATTTTGATAATATCAATCAACCGGAGAATAACCGGTCACTAAGTGTATATGATTTTGTCAGAAGATCCGTTAAGCAGCTTGCAGAACAGGGAGGTAATTTTGTCAACACAAAGAATTTCAGCCTTTTCAAAGCCAGCTCAGAAGAGTGGTATGAACAAAAGCAAAAAACACTTGATTCGACGATGGATGCAGCAGGAGGTGCGGCGCCGGGCAGTGTGCGGTTTATTGACCTGGGAATAAGGGAAAAGGGAGAATACTTTCCGATCGCTGTTTTTTTAAATGAATCCCTTACAGATATCAGTTTTTTAAAAACAATACGTATGGATGAAGTGGCGCTGATAAAATTTTATGAGCCGGGCTTTATAGGTGCTGGTACCGGAGGTCCGGGAGGGGCGTTGAGTATTTATACAAAAGAGCTTCATTCAAACAACAACGAAAGAATAGAGAAGCTTGATGAGATCAGGTATGAGGGTTATTCAATAACAAAAGAATTCTATAGCCCGGATTATTCAATATCGGATCCCCTGCATACTGCCGCAGATACACGGACAACTCTTTTGTGGAATCCTGATGTATATACAACGGGTGATCAAAATACCGTAAGACTGAGATTCTTTAATAATGACGTTAGCAATAAATTCAAAGTGATCATAGAGGGGTTCGACAGCTATGGTAAGCTAATTCATATCGAACGGGTGATTGAAAACTAGTAAGAAACATGATCCTGGTTGCCGTTTATATAAACAGCCAGATCAGGTTGTTTCTATTTCTTTAATTTGAGCTAATATAACCTGGTAAATGAAAAGTAATATTAAGTATTGTGCAATAGCTTTTGCATTGCTCTCCTGCACCATCCTCTCTGCTCAAAAGATTGATTCGGCTTTGAACGTCTTGCTGACAGAACATCCCTCAGAAAAAATTTATATACACTATGATAAGGAATATTATGTAACCGGGGAGACGATCTGGTTTAAAGCATACCTGTATAGTGACGGGAAACCGAGTGATCTGAGCAGTAATTTTTACCTGCAAATGACGGATAGCAAAGGGAATATTATTCGCAACCAAAAATACCCGGTGATGGGTGCCGTAATTAAGGGAAATATTGCTATCCCCGATTCACTCCCGCAGGGAAACTATTACATAAGGGCCATAACCCCTCATATGCTGAATTACGATGAAGGATTTGTGTACCGCCACAACATATTTATTTTCAAACCCAACACTTCCGCAACTGCGGCAACAACATCCCCGACCATCTCTCTTCAGTTTTTTCCGGAAAGCGGCCACCTGGTGGACGGGATATTGTCTGTTGTTGGTTTTAAAGCGGTTGATCAGTGGGGCACCCCTTCGGATGTAGAAGGAGTTCTGAAAACAGATGACGGCATAACCGTAGCCTCCTTCCGAAGTTTTCATGATGGAATAGGAAAAATACAGTTTAAGCCGCAGGCTGGAAAAAAATACCAGGCAGAAGTGGAAACAGTTTCCGGAAAACGAATCTACCAGTTGCCGGAAGTTCAATCTTCAGGCATCAATCTCCGGGTACAAGATGAAAAAGGAGGAAAAAAATTCCAGCTTTCCAGAGCAGAAAAAGATAAGGACCAGTTTGCGAACCTGTGGCTGGCAGTACAGATCAATAATCATGTAGTGTTTGAAACGGAAATAGAGTTTGAAGATTATCCTTCCATTATTGGTCACCTGTTAACAGATAGCCTTCCTTCCGGTATTCTGCATTTTACGGTCTTTAACAAAGACAAAAAGCCCCTGGCAGAGCGGATCTGTTTTTTAGATAATGGCGAATATAAAGGAGCAGCAGATATTGCTGTTATAAAACAAGGAACAGAAAGGAGAGCGGAGAATATCCTGGAAATTGTATTTCCGGAAGCGATACAAAGAAGTTGTTCCGTAGCGGTAATTGATCTTCCCGGAAAAACGTTCAGCGACAATGATAATATCTGGTCCCGTTTTTTACTGACAAGCGACCTGAAAGGATACATACATAACCCGGCCTGGTATTTTGAAAATCAGAATGATACTACAAAGCTGGCTCTCGATAACCTTATGCTTACACATGGATGGAGCCGCTTCAACTGGACCAAAGTACTTTCAAATGGAGTAGAGCCAAACAGGTTCAGAGATAAAGGACTGATCTCCATTTCCGGGATCGTATTAAATCCCAGGACCAAAGAGCCATTGGCTTTTGGTAAAGCAGGCTTTATAGTGGAAGGAGAAGATTCCTCCTCACAAACCATTGAGGCTGTTATCGGTGCTGACGGACGATTCAGGCTTGACTCAATCGTTTTTTTTGGTAAAACAAACTTCTACTATGCCTATTCAGATAAGAATCAAAAAGCACAACCGGCTATGGTCGTGCTGGATGAAAATGCTATGGAAAAACAGATCGTACTGATACCGGAAAATTTTTCAACAACTGCCGGGATAAGAAACCCGGCGCAATTGCAGAATAAGGATGAGGTCAATCTTCGTCATCAGCAGGTGCAGGCAAGACTGGATGACGTAAAAGAATTGGAGAATGTAAACGTAAACGCTATTGGCAATAAAAAACCAATTGATGAAGTAAATGAAAAATATACTACCGGAGCTTTCAAAGGACAGGCAAAAGAAGTGATTGATAATATAAATGACCCTATTACTGATAAATCATTAAACGCAATTGACCTGATCAAAAACAGGGTGCAGCAGGTAGAGTTTAATGGCGGCGGTTTTGTAAGCCGTAAGAATTTCAGCTTGATGTCAGGACAAAAATGGGCAGTGGGTATATTTTTAAATGAGCAGCTTACCGATGTGTTTATGTTACGAACATTAAGGGCTACTGATATAGCACTGGTAAAATATTTTGATGCTGGATTTGTTGGCGTGGGCAGTACCTATCCCGGAGGCGCTATCTCTGTTTACACAAAAGAAAAATTTGCAGAAGAGCAGAAACCGGATAAACTGGAGTTTGTTGAATATAACGGATACACAATCCGGAAAGAATTTTACAGTCCCGATTACAGCAATACGAATATCCGTCATCCGCAAACAGACAAGCGGACAACATTATACTGGAATCCCGATATCTTTACGGATGGGGAGACAAAGATGGTAAAATTGAATTTTTATAATAATGATGTAAGCAAACGGTTTAAAATAATCGTAGAAGGATTTGATGCAGCAGGAAAATTATTGCATATTGAAAAAATTATTGGAGATAAGTAAAAGGGATGATAAAATACCTGCAACTGAAACGAAACTTTGATGTGGCACAACTAAAGGCAGAAACAAATCGCCTGGCAACCAGTTGGTGGAAAGAACATTATAATAAAAAACATTACGAAGGAGGCTGGAGTGTTTTACCCCTCCGGTCTGTTGGTGGCGACCCTGAAAATCATTACTCCATTCACTCCTCCTCTGATACCATGCGCACCTATAAGGATACACCGCTGATGGATGGATGTCCATATATCAAATCCGTTCTTGATTTTTTTGAATGTGAAAAAACAACTGTGCGGCTGATGAAACTGGAAGCAGGGGCCATTATAAAAGAGCATACCGATTATGAAATGAGCTTTGAAGAAGGAGAAGCGAGATTCCACATTCCTGTTCAAACGAATGACAAGGTGGAATTTTATCTTCAGGATGAAAGAGTTCCGATGCAGGAAGGGGAATGCTGGTACCTGAATCTGTCTTTAAAACACCGGGTAAGTAATTTAGGAACTGAAGACCGGGTACACCTTGTGATAGATTGCCGGGTGAATGATTGGCTAAAGAAAATGTTTATTGAAAATGCAACTTTGCAAAAAGAGATCAGTGAAGAAGAGTTACGGCCAAAGTACAGCGCCGAAGAAAAAACAAGGATAGTGGAACACCTGCGGCAGATGAATACAACCACAGCAAACGAACTGGCAGATAAAATTGAATTGGACAAGGAATGAACGAAGGCGCTATAATCGACAAGATCATCTTTTTCCTGGAAGAGGTAGGTCTTAAAGTTATATTCAGGGATATCGATGCCGAATGTTTTCTTCCGGGGCTTTTAATAGAAAAAGGAGCCGTTATCATTGATCATGCAAAACTCAAATACCCCGGTGACATAGTACATGAAGCGGCTCATCTGGCGGTGGTACCTGCTGCTGAAAGAGCAACACTGAACGGAAATGAAATTGGCATGCGTGCTGATAAGGGTGCAGAAGAGATGATGGCAATAGCCTGGAGTTATGCGGTCTGCCATTTTTTAAACATCGACCCATACTTTGTATTTCATGAAAGCGGGTATAATGGCGGTGGAAAGAATATTGCAGATGATTTTAAGGAAGGAAGGTATGTTGGAGTGCCAATGCTGGAGTGGGTGGGTATGGCGGCAGAAAAACGCAAGGCCCGTGAACTCAATATCAGCCCCTATCCTGCAATGATCTGCTGGCTCAGACACTAGCTGGCTTTTTCTTCAAAACCAGGAAGATCTGTATTTGCAATAAGTAGTTCCCCTTACTCCTGATCCTGTCCGATAAAAATAAAAAGACTTGATTAGTTTGCCTGTTGGTAGTTGCAAAAAACAGCCCGCTTCTTTTGTCTAAAATAATATTGGCAATAACCTGATTTATATTAACTTCAGTGCATTAACCAATTCTCACAAACCTTTAAACACTTTTTTATGGAAGGAACCATCGCCGAAATAAGGATGTTTGCCGGAACATTTGCTCCACGCAACTGGGCATTCTGTGCTGCGCAAATTTTACCTATTGCGCAAAACACCGCTCTATTCTCTTTATTAGGCACCACTTATGGTGGAAACGGGCAAACCACTTTTGCATTACCAGATTTCAGAAGCCGGGTAGCTGTAGGTACCGGACAAGGGCCTGGTTTACCAAACATTGTTCTTGGTGAGCTTGCGGGAACACCAACAGTAACGCTTACTCAAAACACGATGCCTTCACATACGCATGCCGTTACCAATACCTTAGTAGTACAGGCAGCAGGCGATGGCACATTAGGGTCAGATCCCAGCGGAAGACGCCTGGGCCCCGGTACTTTTTATAGCGCCGCTGCAGACGATCTGATAAACATGGCCCCCCTGGGAGGTACCATTGCCATTGGAAATACAGGAGGTAGTCAGCCGTTCAGCATCATGCCTCCTTATCTTGGTATGAATTATATCATTTGCATGTTTGGTATTTTCCCATCGAGAAACTAATACCAGTAACACATTCTTTTTATTACTTAAAACTATTTTATATGGAAGGAACAATTGCAGAGATCCGCATGTTTGCGGGCAATTTTGCACCCAGATCATGGCTTTTTTGCCAGGGTCAGATAATGTCTATTGCTCAAAACACGGCCTTTTTCGCACTTGTGGGAACTACCTACGGCGGAAATGGTCAAACTACTTTTGGTGTACCCGACTTCAGGGGCAGAGTAGCTCTCGGTACAGGTCAGGGCCCTGGTTTACCAAGTGTGGACCTGGGTGAAATGTCCGGTACACCAAGCACCACACTTTTAAGCACTAATCTGCCTTCACATACGCATGCCGTTACCAATACCTTAGTAGTACAGGCAGCAGGTGATGGCACATTAGGATCAGACCCAACAGGAAGACGCATGGGCCCCGGTACTTTTTACAGTGCCGCCGCAGATGACCTGATAAACATGGCCCCATTGGGAGGGACAGTAACAATTGGGTTAACAGGTGGCAACCAACCCTTCAGCAATATGCCCCCTTACTTAGGGATGAACTATATTATTTGTATTGAGGGGATCTTCCCCAGCAGAAACTGATTTTTTGAACGTATCTTATTAAATCAATCCCCCTTCTCCTGTTAAAGAAGAAGGGGGATTATATTTGTGCTCCTTTACCAACTACTGACACAATGCTTTGTATAGGCGTCTTATTACCCCGCTCCACCTTGTTTCCCTCATTGGGCCTGGATATTTTGAATGGCATAAAGGCATGCCTTGCTCACTATAAAATAAATGAGGAGTTTAAACTGCTAACAGATAATATCGGGTTTGGGACCGATGAAGCAGAAATATATACAAAGGCAGAAAAATTACTGTTGCAGGATGATGCCGCTATCGTTATTGTCATTGCAGAAAACCGTATTGGCGAAATGCTGGAGCCCTTATTTACCGCGACCAATAAAATAATGATGCTGGTAAATATGGGGGCTAACTTTCCGGACTCCTGGAATGCTGCTTCTACAACTATCGTTCATTCTTTAAACTTCTGCCTGCACACAAGGCTTTCCGGAAAACTGGCTGCTACAGCAGCTGATAAGCACGCAGCCTATGTTACTTCCTATTATGATGGCGGATACAGGCAGTGCTATTCTTTTTTAAACAGTCATCAGCAAAATGGTGGGATCCCCTGCTATACACATGTCACACACTTTAAAGAAGAAGAATTTACACTTGCGCCGCTGGATGAGTTTTTAAAACAACGGCCGGAAGTAAGATCATTGCTGTGCCTGTTTAGCGGAGATATGGCTGCAAGGTTTTATCGTGAAGTTATTCCGCTACAGCGTCAGTATGACCTTAGCCTGTATGTATCTCCTATGATGCTGGATGAAGGACTTGCCGGTTTGCCCGGAGATACTTTTGCAGTACAAAATGCAAGAGGTTACTCTCCCTGGGTTTCTTTCCTGGAAAATGAGCATAACCACACCTTTACAAATTCCTATCAAAGGAGCTGTAATAAAAAAGCTAATCTTTTTGCATTGTTAGGTTGGGATACCGGTTTGTTGCTGAAAGAAGTGTTGCAACAATTTAAATCAGGGGCTACTGATTCCGCCAAAATACTTTTGGCATTGGGTAATGCTTCTTTTGATAGCCCGAGAGGATGGCTAAAACTCGATGCGGGAACCAATCACACTTACGGACCTTCCTGGCTTTTGAGCTGCAGCAACTTAATGGAACTAAAGCTGGTAGAAGATAATCCCGATATCGATAAAGAATGGAATGATTTTACGAATGAATTATTTCCGTCCGGCGAAAGCTCCAGCTGGAGGAATACCTATCTCTGCATATAATTTTTTATGAGTAACGAAATAAAAACGCTGATACTTTGCAATAATCCTGTTGCCGTACCCGGCATTAAAGAATTTTTGTTTTACGGAAAAGTAGGGGCCATAGCGGTAACAAAAAAGAATAAGGAAATGCAACAGATCATTGGCAGCCTTATCCAGGATACGGGGGTACCTCTTATCATTGTAACCCGGAATGATTACGTTGACAAACTAACTACAGCCATAACTCAATACGGTATCAACACTGGCCTGATGATGACCTTTCCATTTGTATTGCCCAAAGAAATATGGGAGCTGCCCGCAAAAGGCTTCATCAACTTTCACTATGGTCTATTGCCACAATGCCGGGGCCCGCAACCGATCCTCCGTCATCTGCTGAACAATGATGCCGAAGCCGGAGTAACATTACATAAAGTAGATGGAGGAATTGATACGGGTGAAATAATCATGCAGGAAAAAATGACCATCAATGAAACGGATACATACGGAGTGCTGCAGGGTAAGCTGGCCCATCTTGCGGCAAAACCTGCGGCCAACCTCCTTAAGATACTGTCATATGGAACAATGATCCCCTCTGCTCCGCAGGATGAAAGCAAAGCTGCTTATTATGATATGCCGGGTGCAAAGGAACTGACTATTAACTGGAGCGAAATGGGTGCAGCCCAAATTATCCGGCTGATCAACGCTTGTAATCCCTGGAACAAAGGGGCCGGGGCTGTTATTAATAATTGGTTTATAGGAATTACTGAAGCAATAATTTTAGAAGGAACCTGTTTGGAAGAAGGAAAGCCGGGCAGCATTCTTGAATGCAACAGCAATAAGGGGCTGGTTGTAAAAACAAAAGATAACAAAAGGATAAAGCTTACTATAATCTATACCAATGAAGGATTCTTTTCGGGCCACAGGCTGGCAGCGTATGGGGTACAGGCCGGTATGCAGTTCGGATAGTCACAGCATTTCCGGCATTTATCCTATTTTTTATCAATAAAAACCCCTATTTTTATAAGCATTAACCTAAGCCCCGTCGTCCTGTTTTCCCCGATTTGAAGTAACTGCCCGACAGGTCTGTAGTTAATCCCAGTCAATCCAATTCTATTTAAAACAATACTGACCTTAAACCAAACTACATTATGCAGCGCAGAAACTTTATTTCCGACATGGCTGTACTACTACCAGCCGGAATGATTGCCCCCAAATTATTATTTGAGAACACTCCAGGAAGCAGAAAGCTGGTACGCACAAAAGTGCTCATTTTAGGGGCCGGAACTCCGGGACTTTTCATAGCCAATAAATTGACTCAGGAAAAAATAGAAACAATGTTGCTGGAACCCGCATCTGGTTCCGGCCATGCCGCCGTGTATAACTACAATGTAAAAGCAGGAGCGATCTCGCAAAAGGATAAATACAGTAATTCAAAGATTGAAGTCATTACAACACAGGAATATAGCGGAAACTCCAAAAGCATTGTTCTGGACTTTATTCCCAGGGAGATCAAAAGAAATACGGAAGGTTTTATTGTTACAGACGGTACCACAACATACAGTGCTGAAAAACTCATTATTGCATTGCCGGTAGAAATGAACATGCAGACCAGTTCATTGAAGATCAGCATGCCTGCATCTGATCATTCGCTGAGCATCTCCTGTAAAAGGAAGTCCCTGGTAAAACCGATAACATTCCGCACACTTTCCGTGGCAAAAATTGACAGGGAGTCAGTTTTAAATTTTGCCAATCATAAAAAGCAGGATATATTGGCGATCCTGTAACAGGACCTTTTCATGAGTAAATATTTTATTCAAATCCCCGCACTACTAAAGCCGGAAGAATTACTTCGTATAGGAGAATTAGTTTCATCTATTGAATTTATTGATGGGAAAGCAACTGCCGGTATGTCTGCAAAAAGCGTAAAGAACAACCTCCAGGCTGCAGAGAATAACAAGTCCCTTTACCAGGTACAGGAGATCGTACAAAATGCATTGGCAACCAGCCCGCTGTTTAATATTGCTGCGTTACCAAAAAAAATATATCCGCCGCTGGTCAGTAAATACACTACCGGCCAGTATTATGGCTGGCATGTGGATAGTCCAATAATGGGAGAAGAACCGATAAGAACAGATATGGCGATGACCATTTTTCTGAGTGACCCTTCCACGTATGAAGGCGGAGAGCTTATTTTGCAAACGGCTTCAGGAAACGTAGTTTTCAAACCGGCAAAAGGAGATGCGGTATTATATCCCTGCCAGTACCTGCACTGCGTAAATGAAGTGAAGACAGGTGAAAGAGTGGCTGTGGTAACCTGGGTGCAGAGTAATGTTGCTTCACCCGAGCAACGGCAGATCCTTTTTGATCTGAACCAGGTTCACGCATTATTGTATCAAAAGGATATGCATTCACCGGAAGCGAACCTGTTATTACAAACACACAGCAACCTGTTCAGGATGTGGGCCGATGTATAAACCAGCTATGAACGAATAAAAAAACCCTTCTGAAATCAGGAGGGCTTTTTTTTATTCAGGGAACAGCATCAAAACTGTGCTGAAACAATGATCTTAGGTTCTTTTGCTACTTTACCTGCATCTATTGGCTGACCGCTAATGCCATAGTCTGCCAGCACAATGCTGAAAGTAGCAGCAGTTGTTACTTTGCCATCGGCAACAGTTATAGTGCCGGGGACCTTTACTTGTTTGCTAACTCCTTTTACTACCAGGGTACCGCTAACAGTAACTTTGTAAACGCCATTTTTATCAAATTTTACTTTTGACAACTTGTCAATTTTGCCGGAGAAAGTAAATTTTGGAAAAGCTGCGGAGTTTAGCCAGTTGGGACCGTTGAAGTGCTCCTGTATCTTGGGGTTGCTAAAAGCAAAGTTGTTTACTGCAGCTTCAAATAACACGGTACCGGTTGTTTTATTCAATGAAGCAATGACCGTCTTATTTTCAGCTTTTGGTAATGCATCAATCGGAGTTGTTGCATCAAAAGTGATAGTAGCTGATGAAGTTGTCAGGTTTTGGGCAAACAGGCCACCTGCAAAAAGAAACAGGGATAAAGAAAGAATTGTTTTTTTCATTTGTGTGAGGGTTTTGTTTTATTTATTAGAGTTGAATGTTGCACGTTTAAAAGTTATGGCTGTTGTTCCAAGGATCTCACTGTAAATACTGCCGCTGCAAACCCCTTTTAGTGATACCTGGTCGCCCTGTTTAACAGCACTTGCTTTTTCATACATGTTTTTTTCAAAAGAAAAAATAGCATACGAACCGGTGCTGTCTGCAAATTTGATAGTGCTGGTGGAATCTGGTAAAATTTCCACTGCAGCTGCCGGGCCGGTTATCACCATCATTTTTTCATGATACTTTTTGTTGGATGCGGTATCGTTTTTTATAAACTCGGTGATGAGTTCCGGTGCGGAGATAGTATAATCAGCTTTCACATCTTCGGTGGCTTTATGCGTCTCTTTCATTATATACTTTTCTCCCATCTTATAGCTGCCATATGCAAGAACCGGACCTGTAAGCAACCAGAATAGTTTGGGCAGCACACTTTTTGTTGAGAAACTGGTCAGTATAAGCCCTGCAGCAGCCACACCATGTAAATAGGCGGCAGGTTTTAACATACTAAAAGCATTTTTGCCAACACCCAGGTCAATAAGTGTATTAGTAAAAAGGTAATAAACAACCAGCAGCGCCAGGGAAAGGGCCCCGGCCATAAATGAAAAAATGGTTGTCCTCTTCTTTAGAAAAAAAAGACTGACGGATATGGCAGCCATAACCGGGATCAGCCAGAAAATATAAAGGGAAAAACTAAGTTGTGGAAATGGGTTGGCCAAACGGAACCTGGTTTCAGAAATTTTAAAAAAATCGCCGGTAGCCATAGCTGAACCGCTTACCGTTGTTCCATCCCATGAAACCCATGAAAGGAAAAAGGTCAGCAAAAGCACAGCACCAAAAAATGGGTGAAGCCAATGCAGAATACCAGTTTTGTTGTTTGTCCCGCTCATAGTTTTTAGTAACAGTATCGGCTATTTTTCAAGCCGGGTTGCGACAGCTAAGATCAAATATACAATGTTTAAACATTGAATAGGTGAATTCATATTAAAGAATTGTGAAAACAAAAAGCCGCCGCACAATTGTGCGGCGGCTATACGTACGAACCCATTTTAGTAACTAGTTGAAAACAAAAGGCTTAGGCCGATTGCATTTCTTTTATTTTTTCCCTGATCTTGGTCTCGATTTCTTTGGCCAGCTCAGGATTATCAACCATCAGTTGTTTAACTGCATCCCGGCCCTGCCCCAGTTTATCATTATTATAGCTGTACCAGCTTCCGCTTTTTTGAACAATTCCCAGTTCGGTTCCCATATCTACAATTTCGCCCGTTTTGGAAATACCCTCTCCAAATATGATATCAAATTCAGCGGCCCGGAATGGGGGTGCTACTTTATTTTTAACCACTTTTACTTTTACGTGGTTACCTATTGCCTCATCCCCGTCTTTTACTTGTGTCATACGACGGATATCCAACCGAACAGAAGCATAGAATTTTAATGCATTACCACCCGTTGTGGTTTCAGGATTACCAAACATCACCCCTATTTTTTCACGCAGCTGGTTGATGAAAATGCAGATCGTATTAGTTTTAGATATAGTAGCCGTCAGCTTCCGAAGAGCCTGGCTCATCAACCGGGCATGTAAGCCCATCTTACTGTCTCCCATTTCTCCCTCCAGTTCGCTTTTGGGAACCAGGGCTGCTACCGAGTCAATTACCACTACATCCAGGGCGCCGGAAAGAATAAGGCGGTCTGCAATTTCCAGGGCCTGCTCTCCATAATCTGGCTGAGATATTAAAAGATTATCTACATCCACGCCAAGTTTTTTGGCATAGGAACTGTCAAAAGCATGTTCCGCATCAATAAAGGCACACATACCCCCTTTCTTTTGTGCTTCTGCTATTACATGTGTGGCGATGGTTGTTTTACCGGAAGATTCAGGACCGTAAATCTCAATTACCCGGCCTCTTGGTAACCCGCCAATTCCTAATGCTACATCCAGCCCGATGGAACCGGTGGAGATCACTTCCTGCATTGTTTCGGCCTTATCACCCAGCATCATCACACTTCCTTTTCCGTAATCCTTTTCCAGCTTATCCATGGTAAGCTTCAGGGCTTTTAGTTTTTCACTGTTGTTAGCCGTGTCGGTTGTTTTTTCATTTTTTGCCATAATGTTATGTATGTTTTTGCGTATTGTAATCCCGCTATTTTGCGGAACAGATTCAAAACTAAATGATTTAGTAAATAAAAACTAATATTTTGTGGATTTTTTTTCTAACCCAGCCATTTACCAACTTGTAAAGAAATCAGCATGGAGACGATCCCGGAGGCGAGGCCGCCATATATTTCCCTGGCACTATGGTCGGAAACAATAAAACGGGCGGTACAAACCAGCCCGGCAATCAGCAGTACAGCAGAAAAATATATTCCAAAATTGACATCCTGTGTGAGGGCCATGGAAGCAAAAAATGCCACAATAATACCCATGGAAATGGCATGGAGGCTAACTTTCATTATAATGTTTACCATCAGGCCGACAAAGGTGCTGATGAATGCTGCAAAAGCAAAGTGGACCGCAGCAGGAGGAATATCAACCGTATCACGGGTCTTGCCGAAATTGTTCCAGACATACCAGATCCAGAAATACCAGATCATGCAGGCAACAAACGGAATGACCCGTTCCTTTTGTGTACGTAAATAAATACTGTCAATAAATTTTAATGCTTTTAATAATAGTATAGTTACGAGAGGAAAAAAAGTAAATGACACCACCGCCATCATCATGGTTTTAAATTTTTGCTCTTCCGAAAAGCCGGCAAACAGGTAGGGATGAACGTATAGTAAAAACCACATTACAATAACGGGTACAAAAACAGGATGGAATACCCAGGAAATAAATTTAGCGGCAAACCTGAGTATAACAGGCGGTTGTTGTATTTCCTGTAATTGGTTCTGGTTATCCAACACCAGTCTTCTATTCATAATAAA
>CAYUCU010000002.1:0-94077 GCA_964443345.1 uncultured Chitinophaga sp. | reverse complement strand
CTCCCTGAGTGCCTGTTCTGCATTCCGGCGTTCTGTAATGTCGCGGGCAAAAGCAATCGCTTTACCATCTGTAAGCATTTTCACAGATACTTCCGCTACTACAAGAGTACCGTCCTTCCGCTTCAGGTTTCTGTATATGGTTTTGGTATCTCCGCCCAGTATTGCTGCATAGTTTTCCTGGTCCACAACAATATCCTCAACAAGGATATCCGTAAGTTTCAGCTTTCCGTACTCCTCTGCTGTATAACCCAACATGGTACAGCAGCTTTTATTAAATTCATGGATGGTGCCGTCAAAAGAATAAATGAGGATAGCGTCGCTTGCCTGTTCAATAAGGTTCCGGTATTTTTCCTCTGTATGCTTTATTATTATTTCTCTTTCCTTCATATCCGTAACATCCAGCAGCATGTTAATAGCCCCGGTCAATTGGCCTTCGGCATTAAATAAAGGAGAAGGGTACTGAATGACAAGCCTGTAACTTTCATCGGGTCGCTGGATCATAACTTCTTTTCCGTGAACAGACTTGCCATTTTTCAAACAGATCGCCATTGGGGAATTGTCAAGTGGCAAATCAGTACCATTAGGATTAAACATTTTCCAGGAACCACACCACACATCATCTCCTGGCTTTGGCTCACGGCCCCATAGCCGTACTGCCGCTTTATTATAAAGTTGAAGATATCCATACTCATCGCAGGTGTAAACCGCTTCCGGTAAATTCTGGATCAGGTCACGGTATTGCTTTTCCCGTTCTTTTAGTTTGTTTTCAATTACTTTACTCTCCGACGTATCACTGAAAACGAGTACTGCTCCTGCAAGTTTGCCTTTCACATCAAGTACCGGTGAACCGCTGTTGTTTATTACCAGGTTACCGGCGTTTTTTGATTTCAGTATGGTATTATTTTCCCATTCTATCGCATTCCCGTGACTAAGGATCCGGTTTACAATGCTATCAACCGATTGACCTGTTTCCTCATTTGACACCTGGAACACTTTTCCCACCGGCAGTTGTAACGCATCTTTGTTTTTCCAGCCCGTCATAAATTCTGCTGCAGGATTCATATAAAGCACCTCACCGTTTTTCCCGGTAGTTATCAATCCTTCTGAAATACTGCTTAATGTTGTTCTGAAAAGCTCCCGCTGCTGCTTCAGTTCGTTGCTTATCTTCTTCAGCCTTGTCACCCTGCTCTGTGAAGACCAGAAGCTCAGGCCGCCAAGAAGAGCAAAAACAATACTGCTGTAAAAAGCAATAATAGTTGTGCCCGGTATAGTTTTAGTTTCGACAAGGATAATAGCTGTTGAAAAAAAAAGTACAAACAATACAATTCCTTTATTCTTAAGCCACTTGCCACTTTCCTGTAATTGTTTGTACATTTTTAATTTGGTTTTTCCAGGGTTAATATTTTTATTTTCCTATTTTATTATCAGATTGCCGGGATAGTGGCAATTACCGAAGGTATTTTTTCAAACTCATGGTATTTATCGAACAGGAAGTCAGCCCCATGCTCCTTGTACAGTTTCAGCTTATGATCGTCAGCTACAGTAAACAATACAATTACAACCGACTTCTCATTTGATTTCCTGATCATTCTCAACAACTCGATGACACTATTACCAGGAAAATTAAAATCCATTAACACTGCCTGTGGAGTCACCTCATCTAAAAGCCCGGCAGCTTCCTCGTATGTATCAGCTTTATAAAAGATGGCACTCTCCCTGGCTTCTGAGATAAGACTGATCAGTCTTTCCGGAATGAGTCTTGACCTGTCAAAAATTAGTACCACCATTGATTTCATTTCTGATGCAAAGGACAGAAAACACGCAGGTATAAATAGTAGAAGCTTAAGGGTTTTTAGTGTAGTAGTTATACTATCACACATAATACAAAACCATTAAAAACCAATTAAAGGTCTATATCAGAAATGATGCTATGCGCTATGGCATAACGGGTTAGGTCAGAATTGGTGGACAGGTTCAATTTTTCCATAATCCTGCTGCGGTGGGTGCTTACGGTTGTAAGGGCAAGAGAAAGAGTTTCGGCGATCTGGCTTATCGTTTTGCCATTGGCCAGGAGTTTAAAGATCTCAAACTCCCTGTTGGTAAGTACTTCATGTGGTTTTTTATCATCACTATGGGCCAGCAGCTGTTCCGCTATATCAGAGGTGATATATTTTCTTCCCAGGGAGATGCGTTCAATGGCTTTGATCAGTTCGGTGGGTGCGGCGTTCTTATTCAAATAGCCGGACGCCCCGGCTTTAATAACCCTTAATGCATACAGGTCTTCCGTATACATGCTCAGTATAATGACGGGAAGTACAGGTTTTATTTTTTTTATTTGCTCAAGGGCTTCCAACCCATTGCGGCCCGGCATGTCCAGGTCTGATATTACAAGGTCCCAGTCGTGGAGCATCACTTCTTTGATAAGTGCATCACCATCTTCCACTTCCCTAATTTCTGCCGATGGATATTCATCTTTTAAGATCTGAATGAGGCCCATACGTATAAAACTGTGATCGTCAGCTAAAATAATACGTTTCATGCACTGGTTTTTTTAAAATGATCGGGCTGATACGGAATATGGATGACTATTTGGGTTCCCTTTCCAGGTGTCGATTCCAGTTTAAGCATCCCATTGAGCGATGCCACTCTTTCCTTCATACCTAAGATACCAAATGTTTGCTTGCTTTGTACCACAGCAGGGTCAAAACCATTGCCGTCATCCTCGATGGTAACTTCTATCATATCATCCTTAATACTAAAAGATGTTCTGACCTTACTTGCCCCGGCATAACGCATTATATTTGTTAACGCCTCCTGGTACACCCGAAAAATGCAGATAGCCAGTGGTTCGGGCAGCTTAATTTCAGTTTCGGTACTTTTAAACTCAACCAATACACCTGTGTTCTCTGTAAATTGTCTGCCCAACCATTCAATGGCTTCAATCAACCCACGTTCATCCAGCATACCCGGCCTCAATTCGCTCAATATTCTTCTTAATGATTTATTACTGCCATCCAGCAATCCGATAATATTTTTCAATTTACTTTTTACCAGGCCGGCATCTGCTGGTATTTTCTTATCGATCCATGATATATCCATTTTTATCGCAGTGAGCTGTTGCCCCAGTTCATCATGAATTTCACGGCCGATCCTTTTCCGTTCTTCTTCCCGAATGCTTTGCAGGTAAGCAGTAAGCTGGCGCAATTTTCTTGTTGTCTCTTTGATTTGTTCCTGTGCCTTTAACCGTTCTGTAAAATCTATCCCCACTCCCATCAGGCAGGTGCTTCCTTCATACTCAATGGCCTTTCCGGTAAAGTAATAAGGAATTTTTTCTTTTGTCTTTAAAAGGAAATCCGCCTGTACATCATCTTCTCCAAGATTGAATGTGTTTTCTATTTTTTGAGCTATCAGTTTTTTGTCATCCGTATCAAAAAAATCCAGCGGGTGCATTTGCATGATCTCTGCTCCCTGATACTTGCTCACTTTTTCAAAATTCTTATTCCAGCGCAAGAATTTACCTTCTTTGTTATACAGGTAAAATATGCCGGGTAAACTATTGATAATGGAATCGGAGAGATTTTTTTCTTTTACTATTTCATCCCGTGCCTTTATACGTCCGGTAATTACCTCTGTCAGCATAATAATACCGCCGATATTTCCGGAAGCTTTTCGCCATGGGTGAATCTCCCAGCAAACCCAGTCAACACTGCCATCCGCTCTTACAAACATATCCTCATCTCTCTTTTCGATAGCTCCTGCCAGGCAACGCTGATGTATCTCTTTCCACTCTTGTGGTATTTCTGGAAAAACCTCGTAATGGCTTTTCCCAATTATGTCTTTATCGCCAAGCTGGTAGTCAAGCATCCATTTCTTGCTGGTAACAATATATTTCATATCCATATCCAGCATGGCAAGGGCAGCCGGGCTATATTCAACAAACAGCCTTAACTGGTTTTCTTTCTCTGTCAGCTGTTCTTCAGCATTTTTCCGTTCAGAGATATCGGAATAAAATATTGTCAGGCCATCATGAGAGGGATATACTTTAACGGAGAACCAGGTTTTCATTGGTGCATACAGGCTTTCGACCTCCACCACTTTTCCGGTTTCCATTGCCTCATGATACTTATCCCAGAAAATGGTCCCTTTCATTTCCGGATGCACCTCCCATATTATTTTACCCAGCGTTGCTTCTCTGCCCGAAGGATGCGTGGCTAAAGCTGCATCATTTAAAAAAGTATATCGCCAGTCTGTATCAACAGATACCATAGCGTCTTTGATGCGGTTCAAAGTAGTTTCCTTTTCCTTATAGACTTTTACCACTTCCCTCTCCGCTTCCTTTCTCATTCGTTCATTCTCAAGAATTTCCAGTCCAAAGGCCACATCACGTGTTGCTTCCTGCAACAAAGTAATTTCCTCGGTATCAAAAAAATTTTTTTCGGAAGCATAAAAACTGAAGGTCCCGATCACTTTCCCGAACTTTTTTATAGGTAATGCTATAGAGGAATAATAGCCCCGCCCCAGGGCCGCTTCTTTCCAGGGGGCCATGCTCGGATCTGTTTCAATATCATTGCAGATGATATATTTCCCTTCCCGCAATGCGGTGCCTGTAGGTCCCCGTCCTTCGGGCACATCTGCTACTGAAATGATCTTGATCCTGGAGAGATAATCCATTTCCTCACCTGCATGCATTACAGGAATTACTTTTTTTGTTTCTTCATCAATGATCCCGATCCAGGCCATCCTGAATTTGCCAATATCAACAGCGATCCGGCAGGCTTCCTTAAAAAATGTTTTTTCTTCAGTCATCCTCACTATCATTTGATTCAACTGGCTTATAAAAAGATAAAGACGGTTGGCTTTTCTAATTTTTTGTTCTGCTTCTACCATCACGGTAATGTCCCGAAGTGTACCAGAAAATTTAAGCGGATTGCCAGAACTGTCTTTCTCCAAATGCCCGGTTGGTGCCAGGTACCGTAAAGGATGCTGCTGCGGGTTTGTACGGAATGTTTGCGGTACCGGGCAAACTCCTGCCGTCAAACTATTCAATACTTCCCGGATAAGCGGCTCGTCTTCAGGGTGGATCCGCTGCAGAAAATCTTCAACCGAAGGCGCATGATCTGATACTTCAAGACCGAACAGCAGAAACATTTGTTTGGACCATGTCGCTCTCTGTGTACCTACTTCAAACTCCCAGGTTCCCAGGCCAACCTGCTCCTCCACTTCGTCAAGTTTATTCTTGTTAAGTTTTAGTTTCTGATCTGCCAGTTGCTTTTGTATTCCAAAAAACTTTTTCCCTGCCAGAAAGGTAATTACAACCAATGTGAGAACCAGTACTGCCAATACAATAAGTATTTCGTTCATCCGGGTCACCGCTTCCTTGGTTTTTTGCTCCCGTTGGCGAAGAAAAATATTCTCATCTGCCTGCACCTCGTTAACCAGTTTCCGGATCGTATCCACATACCGCATTCCCTCCCCTGTATTTGAAAGAGCAGATGCTGCCTCAAATCCTTTCTCTCTTCTTACAGTTACCAGCCTGGCAGAAAATTCGATCTGGCGGGTAGTATAGGCAGAGATGGAATCAATGCGATGTTGAAGAGTGGTGTTATCAACAGCCAGTCTTTTTAATTCCGCCAGTTCCTTATAAACTACAGTTTTCGATCTGTTTAAGGGGTTTAAAAAAACAACTGAACCGGTAAGAGCAAACTCCTTTGACCCTGTTTCATTAAGCATAGTATTAGCCAGCACCTTTTCGGAATGATACAACACCTCCGTTGCAAGAGATACTCGTTTTGATACATCCTGAATTTTTTTTGATTGCAGGTAGGAAACAAAAACAATAGTCATGATGGTGGCAATGACCATCATCATACCCACGAACAGCATTTTTTCTGGTACTAACTTTTTCATAAGCAGGGTTGTGCCAGCATTTCGAAAATAATATTCCTTTGGTAGTAATTAATAGTCTAACACTCCGGGTCTCATACTTGATACGCATGGTCTTACTGCAACAAAGAAGTGATCAGAGGATGGTGGAAGGTGTTCTTTCTTATTGGTAGCTGTTTTAAGGTACGGCAAATAAATGAAGTTTCAACTACATGTAAACCCTTACGGATAGTAGTGTGGCAATAGATCAAACGGTTTCAGACAAGTGCCGGTACAGCATGCACACAGCTTTTAAGTCTTCAAAACAACTTTAATCGCTGTTTGATGATTTTAATAACCCAATTGGAATATTAAATGAAGTGTTGATCCTGTCACCACATATTCCATTACCGGAGCACCGGTAATTCCGTCATCTAAATACCATACTGTTCAAAATGAAACAGTTGTGCCCCGAAATAGTTTCATTTCCCCCACTTTTACTATCTTCCTTACTTAATTGCTTGCTATGCAAAAATCAAAGATCGCCGGCATCGGGATGTACGTACCATCCCATGTGGTTACCAATAACGACCTGCTGAAGTACATGGATACCAGTGATGAATGGATACAGGAACGAACCGGTATCAAAGAGCGCCGGTATGCCCACCGCACCAATGAAACCACCACTACTATGGCGGTGGAAGCTGCTAAAATTGCTATCGAAAGGGCCGGTATCACCCCACAGGATATTGACTTTATCGTTTTTGCCACGCTGAGCCCTGATTATTACTTCCCTGGATGCGGGGTATTATTACAACGGGCCATGAAGATGAAAGAGATCGGCGCACTGGATGTGCGCAACCAATGCAGCGGCTTTGTATATGCCCTTAGTGTAGCTGACCAGTTCATTAAAACCGGTATGTACAAGAACATACTGGTAGTAGGTGCCGAAAAGCATTCTTTTGGACTCGACTTCAGTACCAGGGGAAGAAATATCTCCGTGATATTTGGTGATGGTGCCGGTGCATTGGTGCTTCAACCAGCAACTGAAGAAAACCAGGGCATTCTTTCCACTCACCTGCACAGTGATGGCTCAGCAGCAGAGATCCTTGCCATGTACAATCCCGGGACACATGCCAACCATTGGGTGGAACAAAAACTGGCTGATTTCAACGACAATGAAATTGGCGATATGTTCATGAGTCATAACATGATCGATAATGCTCAAAACTTTCCATTCATGGATGGCCAATCCGTTTTTAAGAAAGCAGTAGTAAAATTTCCGGAAGTGATACTGGAAGCATTAAACAAAAACGGCCTTCAGACTGCTGACCTCCGATTACTGATTCCCCACCAGGCCAACTTGCGCATTGCACAATTTGTGCAGCAAAAATTGAAACTTAGTGATGACCAGGTATACAACAATATCCAGCAATACGGCAATACCACTGCGGCATCCGTTCCTATTGCATTGTGCGAAGCATGGGAAAAAGGAAAGATAAAAGACGGCGACCTCGTTTGCCTTGCTGCTTTTGGCAGCGGATTTACCTGGGCCAGCGCTTTACTAAGATGGTAGGAGCTGCGGTCTGCAACTTACTGCGTTGAATACTTGTCAGTACAGTATAATTATTGAGCAATGAAAAAAGCAATTCTTTTAACCAGCCTTTTATTTACATTTCTCACCATGCAGGCACAAACAAAGTGGAGCATCTCCTTGTCGGGAAAGGTTGTGTTAAAAAACAGAACAGAAGATCCTGAAAAAAATATTTTGAAAATAAAAAGGCCGGGCTTAAAAAAGCCGGGCAATATTACCATCTCATTTGCCAAAAAAGATACTGCATCGGTCATTACCATAATGGCTGACGATGCCAACAGGTCCGGGTTAAAAAGCTGGGAAAATGTAAGCCAAAAGATCACCATCACCAGTGCTGAATTAAAAGAACTGTATACCGGCCGCAGCAAGATCGTTTTCTATTATACCGCAATACCCAGGGACCCTGAAAAGGCAGCCCTTGTCCGTATGAGACCGATACACCTTTTTACTGTGGTTCTGCAATAAGAGACAATACAAACCTGTATTACTATTTTTGCGGGTAATGAACAGGCGCCTTATTTATATCATTAATCCCATTTCTGGTACCAGGACAAAAAGAGACCTGCAGCAACTCATTGAAAAAAGAACAACAAAAGAAAATATTCCTTTCCAGGTATTCCCGTCGGTTGCCAGCGGCGATTACTCTTTTCTTCATCCCATTATTGCAGAACAAAAAATAACCGATGTGGTCATTGCAGGTGGTGATGGCACAGTGAGCCAGGTGGTGAACAGCCTGATGAATTGTAATGTAAACTTCGGTATCATTCCCTGCGGCTCCGGCAATGGCCTGGCTAATGCAGCCAAAATTCCAAAACAACCAGCTAAAGCACTGGAGTTGATTTTTTCGGGCCAATCTTCTCTTACGGATGGGTTTTATATTAATAACCAGTTTGCCTGTATGTTGTGCGGTCTTGGTTTTGATGCAAAAGTGGCCCATGCTTTTGCAGAGCAGCCCCATCGTGGTCTTACTACTTATGTAAAACAGGTAGTAAAAAATTTCTTCTCGGCAAAGCCCTACCAGTTTGAATTACAACTCGGAGATAAAAAATTACAGGTTGACGCCTTCTTTATCAGTATTGCCAACAGCAACCAGTTTGGTAATAATTTTACCATCGCTCCGCAGGCCAGTCTTACAGACGGGCTGCTGGATATTGTGATCGTAACCAACCAGGGCAAACTAAGTTTACTATTACAAGTGCTTAAACAGATCCGGGGTAAGATCAGATTAACTACCGAAGTGATCACCGTTGACAAAAAGGGAGTTATTTATTTCCAAACAGAAAAATTGCTGATCCGTAATCTCTCATCAGCGCCGCTTCATATTGATGGTGATCCTGCCGAAACTCCTGATGAAGTAAAGATCGAAGTAAAAAAAAGATGCTTCCGGCTTATTCAACCCGCATAGAATCTGCGGCGGCTTTATTAAACAGTTCCAGCGTTCGTTGAAAGCTTTTTTGATTGCCCGGAGAATAAATGGAGTTCATAATATCCTTTTCTTCCCGGCGGGTAAGGTGAAAATTAAGTGCCGCTTTATCTTCTTCATTATTAGCAGCATACTGAAAAGCAATTTTATAAACGGGGTTGCCGCTTCGGGTGGTATAAAAATTCAGCATATCATTCTGAAAGTATTCCATCATCTTAAACCAGTTGTGCTGCAACAACAAAAAGGGTTTGGTGGCATGATCACTGATATCATCTGATAAGTAAGGGGCTTCCCAACCCCCGGCTGTCCGGTCTCTTATTTGCATCACCAACACCCCGCTGGTATTTTCCTTTATCCAATCATCAAAGTTTGCCAGGAAACGCAAAGAGGTTTCTTGCCCGTAATTATCCCTCAATCCGGCATCCATTACATCTATTACCGGGTTGGATGGAAGCCAGACATTGGGCAACACGATGGGGAAAGTGGCGTTCATCCGCATGGCGGTCAGCATCCGGATATTATAAGGGTCCTGTTTGGCAAAGAAAGTGGTGAAGTCAACGGCATCCGGGTCAACAAACGGGACATTGGTGGTGTCTTGTGGCACCTGCATCATAAACCGCACTGGCTGGGTACTGATGATCATTTTGCGGCTGTCTCTTGTTATCACCGAATTGAAGAACATCAATGGGATATTGGCCGCTTTTTCATCGGCCACATAATCTTTCAATTGTTTATTTAAAAAACCCCGTGTATTGCTGCTGAGTTTTTGTTCAAAGGCATAGCCCCTGTCTTTTACATAGCGGTAGGGCCCAACAGAAAATTTTTGTGCCGGGGAGATCAGGTCTCTTGCAAAAAAGGAAGTGAATAAGGGGTTTAACAGATCGCCGGCAATATCATCCACATATTGCTTATCCTGCAGGTTGATATTTTTACCTTGCTGCCTGCGCAAATACAACTCTCTGAAATAAGCAGCACCGATCATTCCTCCCGAAGCCCCGTTTATAAGAAAGGCTTTTTGCATGATCGTTCCCTTAGTGATGCTGTCCAGGTACTGCAGCACACTCATGGTAAAGGTGGCGCTGCGGTGGCCGCCACCGCTCGTATTGATCAGCAACAGCAGGGGTTTATCACTATCCTGTTTTTTCTTCCAGGTATTCAGTATGCTGATCATGTTTTGCTTGTCAGCCTCTACATTTTCTTTGGAGCATTGCGCCAGCAGATTTTCCCTGGTGTAAGCGGGACGCTCCTCTTTATTCCAGTAATTGATGCCATAGGCTTTGTTGCGGGGGTCGATCAGGTCGGCTTTATAAAAAATATTTAATACCAGCACCAGCCCGATAAGATACGGAATGCTCCAGCTTTGTAAAAAATAAGTGACCGCCCCGGCCACACCGATCAGGATGGAAAAGAAAATGGTGATGCTGGCAGCAGCCGGTAGTTGAAAAAAGGCATAGTCTAATACAAAGCCTATAAATACCAGGAATAAAAAAGCAGCAAACACAGAAAGAATGGCAGCAAAGTGATGCCGCTTGAAAATGGAATCCACAAATTCATTTGTATAGTGCGACACATCCCTTACCGGTTTTATCTTAAAAGGAGATTCGAAATAATTGTTCACTTTTAGTAAGGGCGCCCCGTGATAGACTTCCTTTATAGGATTAAGGTGAGTGATATAAGATTTAGGATTGCTGATCACCGGCATCATCCGCCTGAGGATAGAGATATCTGCCCGAAAAAAATAAATGAACGATGCCGCCAGGATAAATATCAGTCCGCAAATAAAACCACCAAACAGGAAAAGGATCTCTGTTGCGCTGATAAGTTCTTTGTAATGATCAAACCGGTACGCTTTAATAAAATAGAACACCAGGAAGATCACAGGGATGACCGAGTTGTTGATACAATATTTTAAAAAGGGGTTGGTGGTGGCTGCCAGGAAACGAAAATGTTTGCAAAACAAAATGAACGTAGCAATATTCCAGCTCATGATAAACATACCAACGGATGCGCCAACAATAGCAGAGCTGAAAGAATTTACGTTACCCAGGTATTCGGGTGCCAGGAATAAGGAATCAGCACCGAATGTTTTCATGAACGTTCCGTTAACGGTAGCAAAGAGTATAAACCAGAATAGCAACAGCACCTGGTATTTCCTTACATGAAGGAACACTAATTGTATGGGAAAGGAATGGTAAAATCCTTTTAGCCAGGCTTTCATGAATTTGGCGACTAGTTATTTCTTAAAAATACTGATTATTAACTGGGGTTTCAAATAACCAGTCGAAGCGGGTTGTTAATTAGTTGCCCTGCTGCGAACAAGGTATGCTATCCATACCAGCGAGAGCAGCAGCAGCATGGCCACCAGCTGATGCAGTTGTGCCATCCATTCAAAAACGCCCCATTGATTGGGAACGATCTTTAAACTGGTCAATACAGCAAGAACTCCGAGTAACACTTGTACCATAACCAATACCAATGGCCACCAGCGGGTATTCTTAAATAAGGAGGAGCCGGGTGTTTTACAGAGTTTCACCGTTAACCATAGTATCAGTGCCAGAAGGATGTAGGCCAGTCCCCGATGTATGAAATGGATCAATACCCTGTTGTCCACAAAATTCAACAAACCCTCATTATTGCTCATCATTCCGGGAGGGATAAAATGCCCGTTAATATCCGGCCAGGTAGGAGCAGCTGTGGCAGCTTTATGGCCTGCCATAAAAGCACCATAGATCAATTGCACCACCAGCACCGCTATGATGCCAGGATTAAGTTTTCTTACCGATGCACTAATAACCAATTTTTCTTTTGGCACCAGCAGTTCCATGGCAAACCAGAAAGTATAACACAACAAGCCCAATGCAAAAACGAAATGTATGGCCAGGTTTATTGGTTTTACATAAATGGCATCACCGGTCAGCCCGCTGGCCACCATGATCCATCCGATGGCACCCTGCAATGCCCCCAGTAAAAAAAGAATGAGCATCGGCTTTACCATTGAAGGTTTGAAGCGGCGCTGAAATAAGAAAACAAAAAAAGGAATTGCAAATACCACTCCAATGAGCCGGGCCCAAAACCGGTGAAACCATTCCCAGAAGAAAATGAATTTGAAATCTTTTAAGGTAAAATCAGAATTCAGCAGGCTGAACTGTGGCGTCTGTTTGTATTTGGAAAATTCTGTCAGCCATTGCTGTTCATTCATTGGCGGCATGGTGCCCGTTACCACATTCCATTCGGTAATAGAAAGTCCTGACCCGGTCAGCCGTGTGATGCCTCCCAGCAAGATCTGGATCACAATCATTCCCACACCCACCAGCAGCCAGATGGCTACGGGCCTGGAAGAACGATGTGAAAGTTTGTCTGTCATTGCGGGTGCAAAGTTAGCGGCCGAACGTTGCTCCAAACAATTTTTGTTGCGCATTATTTCGCAACTTGCAGTACCATGCTGCTCCCTTTTTACCAGGATAAACTATTGGAAGCCGGTTGCGATGAAGCCGGTCGTGGCTGCTATGCCGGTCCTGTCTTTGCAGCAGCTGTTATACTGCCCAAAGGGTTTTATCATCCGCTGCTGAATGATTCTAAACAGTTGTCTGAAAAAAGCCGGGACCTGCTCCGCCCGATCATTGAAAAAGAAGCTATCTCTTTTGCTGTAGCCAGTATTGATAATAATGAAATAGACCAGATCAATATCCTGAAAGCTTCCTTTAAGGCCATGCACCTGGCGGTGGATGACTTGAAAAAGAAGCCGAAGTTGTTGCTGATCGATGGCAATCGTTTTATTCCTTATAAAAAGATCCCGCATCAGTGTTTTATAAAAGGAGATGGCCGTTTTGCCTCCATTGCAGCCGCCAGCATTTTAGCAAAAACGTACCGGGATGAGTTGATGCAGCAGTTACATTCAGAATTTCCCCGCTATGGCTGGAGTCAAAACAAAGGATATGGCACAGCCATTCATCGTAAGGCCATTGAAGAGTATGGGTTGTGTAAATATCATCGTAAAAGTTTCCGCCTGCTACCAGCGCCATCACTGCTTTTTTAACTATGATTCGGCCCATTCGCCCAGGCCCTCCCGTATCAGCAGTGGCATTTCTCCGGTGCAATCAATAATGGTGGAAGGTATCATACCACCAATACCACCATCAATGATGTATTCCACTTCATTTATAAAATTTTCATGCATCACTTCGGGATCGGTATAGTCTTCCACCATTTCCCCGGGAAGTGAGGCACTTAATATGGGACGGCCCAATTCATTAACAATGGCTTTGGCAATATTATTATCCGGAATACGCAACCCGATGGTGTCTTTATTGCTTTGCAGTATCCGGGGTACCATTTTGCTGGCTGGCAAAATAAACGTGTAGGGCCCGGGCAATTTTTCCTTCAGCAACCGGTAAATGGGGGTCGATAGGGGTTTTGTAAAATCACTCAGATGAGAAAGGTCGCTGCATACAAAGGAAAGCTGGGCCTTTTTGGGGTCCACTTTTTTGATCCGGCAAATTCGTTCCACTGCCTTTTGTTGCAAAATGTCACAACCCAAACCATAAACAGTGTCAGTAGGATAAATGATGATGCCACCCTGAAGCAGGCTTTCCACCACCTGTTTTATCAGGCGTGGCTGTGGGTTATCTGGATGTATGTGTAATAACATAGCCGGTTATTCCAAAACAGGTTTACCAGGTTTTTGCGGCATTGCGCCACAAGGAGTTGAGAAAAAAAGAAGCTGCACAACCCCGGTATTTACCCTTCACGTTAAAAAACATCTCTAAAAGCCCTATTTGGCCTACAAGTTGTAATTTGGCGGCAAATTAAGTTTGCCCTTTTATGCAATTACGACCAGTTGCCACATTTGATACCATCAGCCCGGAGGTCTTCAAAAAAGATTTTTACAATCCCGGCAACCCGGTAGTTATCAAAAACCTTGCTAAAGACTGGCCGGCTTATACTAAATGGAACTGGGATTACTTCAAACAGTTAGTTGGCGAAAAGAGGGTTCCTTTATATAACAACGTTAAAAGCGATGCCTATACTCCCATCAATACTGCCGACGATTACAAGACCTTTGGCGAATATATAGACATGATCAGTGCCGGTCCTGCTGCCTGGCGGATATTTCTGTTCAATATTTTTGACCATGCCCCGGAACTTACTAAGGACTTTACCTGGCCCGAGCACCTGATGAAGGGCTTTGTAAAAAAATACCCGATGTTGTTTACCGGTGGTGCCGGCAGCATTACCCACATGCATTATGATATCGATCTCTCCCATATTTTACATACCCAGTTTGGCGGAAGAAAAAGAGTGCTGATGTTTCCTAATAAAGAGCAGCATAAACTTTACCGCAAACCTTTTGAAGTGTTGAGCATGGCCGATTTTTCTAATTATTATGAGCAAAATGGTTCTCCGGATTACGAAAAATTTCCGGCACTGAAACTGGCTGAAGGGTTTGATTTTATATTGGAACCCGGCGATACGTTATTTATGCCGGCCGGTTACTGGCACCATATGGAATACCTGGACAGTGGTTTTGCTATGAGCCTGCGGGCCATGCAGCCTTCTCTTTCAGGAAAAATAAAGGGCGTCTGGAGTCTTATCGGCATGCGCAGCATAGATACGATGATGAAAAAAACAATGCCGCAATGGTGGTATAAAAGGAAAGAAAAGAAAGTGTACAGAAATGCAGCGAAGGTGCTGGCCAGCACCTGATCTTCCAAAGAAGAAGCCACTCCGGACAACCCGCTTACAACTCACTTCACCCTCAGCTCATCTATCGTTTTGCGCATCCAGTAGTCGGTAACGGAATAATAACTCACCGTGTGAAATGCGACCTTGCCTTCCTTATCTACGATCACCTGTGTGGGGTAACCGGGCAGATCATAAGAGTCGGCTATCTTCTTTCCTTCCGGTATCACATTATATTTAAATTCATGTTCCTTAAGATAAGGTACCAGTTGTTCTTTCTGATCCAGTGCCACAGCAATAAAAACCACATTGGGGTCAGACTTGTAATCATCCACTATCTTATTCAGGTAGGGACGTTCCGCTTTGCAGGGCGGGCAGGTGGTGAACCAAAAATTGATCACTAATACTTTTCCTTTTAGTTGTTTCGTATCCACCAGGTTGCCATTCATATCATTGGCGCTGAAACCATCAAACTTCTTTCCTGTTTTAAAGGCGGTGGTCTCGGCAGGTTTGGGAGCTGCCATGGCCCTTCTCAATTGCTCTTCCTTACTGATGCCTGATAATAAGAACCCTTTACTGGCATCTTTTGGATTGGCGGGTATGATCTCGTACTCACCACCCATCATTACGAGCATGGCTTCGTTATAATTATACTGTTTCCCTGTTGAATCTTTAAATACACTTGTCTTCAGCACATGGTACTCTCTTCCATTGTAAGTAAAAGAATATTGACTGTTGGCAACAGCAGCAGACAAAATAAAAAATGCTATGATGAGCAGTTGTTTCATAAAGGTTTTTTTAGACCGTTAAATTAATAAATCTGCACGAAGAAGGTTCAATGGCCCCTACTGGTTGCATGTTCCACCCATGGGCTTTCAGGGTATCTGGCATTCCGGGTAACAGTAATGCCTCCGCAAACCGGAGGCATTATTAATTAATACTTATTAAATATTATTTTTCTCAGGCTATCGTCCACACCTCACTTCCCTTCAGCAGTTTATCCAGATCGGCCGGTTTTCTTGATCTTGCTTCTTCTATTTGTGCCGCCATCACATCTTCATAACAGGCCCTGTTGGTTTGGTAGAATACACCAAATGGCCTTGGCAGGTGCCCTTCGCTTTTAGGATCATCAAATATCCGGGTCAGTATTTGTGCTTTGTAAATATCCTGTTCATCGTGCACCCAGCAGTCGTCAGCACTGTAACCATCACTAAAGTTGATCACTACCGGCCGGAACCCATCAAGTCGGATACCTTTATCGGCGGCAGCGCCAAATACCAACGGCTTGCCTTGCTCCAGGAATAATGTTTCTGCTTGCTTACTTGCTTTTTCAGTAAATATCTCAAAAGCCCCATCATTAAAGATGTTGCAGTTCTGGTATATTTCTAAGAATGAAGCTCCTTTGTGCTGGTGGGTGCGCAGCAGCATAGCTTGCATATGCTTGGGATCCCGGTCCATGGTGCGGGCCACAAAAGTGGCATCTGCACCAAGTGCCAGTGCGGCAGGGTTGAACGGGTGATCAATACTTCCCATCGGGGTGCTTTTGGTAATCTTATGTTCTTCCGAAGTGGGGGAGTACTGGCCTTTTGTCAAACCATAGATCTGGTTATTGAACAAAAGTATGTTTACATCAAAATTTCTGCGCAGCAGGTGAATGGTATGATTACCGCCGATGCTCAGGCTGTCGCCATCACCGGTTACGATCCAGACACTCAGTTCCGGCCGGGAGGCTTTCAATCCTGAAGCGACCGCTGTGGCCCTTCCATGTATGGAATGCATGCCATAGGTGTTCATATAATAAGGAAACCGGCTGCTGCAGCCGATACCGGATATTATAGCAATATTTTCACGGGCAATACCCAGCGTAGGCATTACTTTTTGTACTTGTGCCAAAATGGAATAGTCTCCGCAGCCGGGGCACCAGCGTACTTCCTGGTCGGTGGCAAAATCCTTGGCGGTTAGGGCAGGGGCAATTGTTACGTCACTCATATAAAATAGGTTATCGCAAATTTATAGAATATCGGAAGGAATATCGAACAGACGAACAAGGAATTTCGAATATCGAATGAAATACCTGTCCGGGCAACGGGTTTCACCCGATGCTATTCATGTTTGACCCCTGCCGGGGTCTGTTTACTTCCGCGTTCATAATTCCTTGTTCATCTGTTCATCAGTTCTTCAGCTCTTCCCAATACTCAGCTGCCCGGCGGGTGTGTGGTATAACGATGGTACCCCCCACAATATTGGCCACGGCAAATACTTCATAAACCTGTTCGGTGGTCACCCCCAGTTCATAAGTTTTACCCAGGTGGTATTTGATGCAATCATCGCAACGGAGCACCATACTGGCAACCAGCCCCAGCAGTTCTTTCGTTTTTACATCGAGTGTGCCGGGGGCGTAGGTGTTTGTATCAAGATTCCAGAGGCGTTTGATAACGAGGTTGTCTTTACTAAGGATCACCTCATTCATCCGGGCCCTGTATTCATTAAATTCTTTTACCAGATTACTCATGATATATGTTTTAGAACATCAAATGTAGAAAATGTACCCTTTCGTCAAATCACGGTATCCAAAACGTTGGCAAATGAGTATTTTCATACCACAATGAGAAATGTGCTTCTTAACAATTTTATTTAAATCAACCGGGCATAATGCCACTTTCATAAAAAAAACACCGTCTTTCAGCCATGATGCATAAAAAGAAACTACTGACCGTTCTTTCATTAGCCGCTTTTGTCCTGCTAAGTGTGGCAGCAATAAAGGCTCCCTACCAAAAAGAAAGGAACCTGAAGATCTTACCCAAAAACATTAGCGACGCTAAACTGGACAGTATTATGAATACCTATAATATTGCTCTTGGGGTTAAATGTGATTTTTGCCATGTACCGGTAAAAAACTTTATAAATTTTGCAGACAGTCTTGACTATGCTTCTGATAAAGAACCGATGAAAGAAAATGCACGGAAGATGATGGAGATGACGATCCATCTTAATAAGACCTATTTCTATTTTAATAAAGATGTGGAACCAGAATATTTGAATACCGTGACCTGCAAAACTTGCCACCGGGGAGAACCTTTTCCTCCGGAACATTAAGCCCATATCACGGATTACATGAATTTAAAGGATTAACACGGATGTCGTAAACTGCACAGTTATATTAATCTGTGCTAATCTTGTTTTCAATCACAGTAATCAGCGGTCCTTTTTACGATTTGTGTTGCTGGAGCCTGGTGAAATTCAGGGTTGAAGATCATTGTTCGTCTTCTTTATTACTTAAAATTGCTTAAAAGTGCATGGCTTTAAAGGATCAACATGGATGTCGTATACTGCACAGTTGTATTAATCTGTGCTAATCTTGTTTTCAATCACAGTAATCAGCGGTCCTCTTTACATGATTTAAGCCATGCTTTTATCCCCTTTACGATTTGTGTTGCTGCCGCCTCGTGAAATTCAGGGTTAAGGATCAGTTGTTCGTCTTCTTTATTACTTAAAAAAGCTACTTCCACCAGGCAATTGGGATAATCCGTAGGGCCATTCAATGCAAAATTGAAATTGCCGATATTTCCAAAATCTGCCAGTCCCAGTTCCAGCATGCTTTCCTGTATGTATTTTGTCAATGGCCGGAAACCGATATAGCGATAATAAGTGCTTACTCCTTTCACACTGTCTTTTACGGAAGAATTCAAATGAATACTGATCAGAAAATCGGGGTTTTCTTTAGCCACCATTTCAATTCGCTCCGGCATGCTTAATGACGTGTCGTTCGATCTTGTCATATAAACGTTAGCTCCTTCTTCCTGCAGCGCTTTCTCCAGTTGTTTAGCAATAAGCAGTGTATATTTTTTCTCCGCAATGGCTGTTGTAATTCCGGTAGCGCCGGTGTTATCACCGCCATGCCCGGCATCCACAGCCACCTTCATGTGCTGGATGGTTAGATTTTTGGGTTGTCTTTTTATTTTTATAACCAGTCTTTTATTCTGGTAATAAATACTGTAGCCCCAGTGCTGTGCATGTTTCAGTTCAATGATGACACGGAACACATCATCCTCTATTTGGTCCGGGTAAGCGTTTGTAACTTCTTTGGCCCCTGACCGCTGCGTTATCCAATTGGTATTGCTGGTAGCACCAAAAATGTCCACAATAATTCTGGATGGATTTATTTGCTGCATACTTCGGTAAGGAAGTTTTTCATCCAATGCGATAGTAACATAATCAAAGCTGTCATCGCCATTCACCATCCAGCTACTCGTAAGATAGCTGGGCTGTTCTTTGAGGGTACTATCTTTTTGGAAGTTTACTTTTGGCAACCATGCAAAATGATCTCTCGACAACTGCACTTTATAGTTAACAATCGTACTGTCGGCCACCTTCATCACCACCCCTGTATCGAGAAAAGTCATCTTGGCACCGCCCAGCCGGTCGGCTCCTAATCCATACTCAAGAAAAGGGAGTGTGCCGCTTGTTTTACCCAGTAAGAGTTTACTCTTAACGTCCTGAGAATGAGCAAGCTGGCACCAAAACACTGCAACTAATACGACGCATCGTAACATTTCGGAAAGATACCTAAAAAAACCGCTTCCATATTGGCGTACAATTACGAAACCGAACCACGGTTTTACTCGATTTTTCTATAAACCGTTCGCCACAAGCACTATCAAATTTTAACTCTCGTTAATATTGCAGACCATTAACCACCAAGTGAATACTTTAAACACTTTATCCTTAGAAAACCATTTATCATGACCTGGAACTCTATTATGGGTTTTATTTCGACCATAACCCTTTTGCTGCCATTTTTTCTCATTCTCCTGCTGAGATTAGCCACCTACCGCAGTTTTCCTGCCTTACTGCTTTATTACTTTATCGTTTCTGTTTACAATATGCTTACAGAAGGATACATCAAAGCCCCGGCTGATGTTGTGTATTACTGGGGGTTAGCGAATAACCTGCTGGATGTTCCTCTTATGATGTACTTTCTTACCTACTTCAGCCCATCAAAGGCTTTCTTAAAAAGAATGCGGATGATCGTACTGGCTTTTGTTGGCTGGGAACTGGTAGTGCTTTCTTTTCGTGGTTTGAATATAGATGCGATCACTATCATACTGGCCCCGGGTCTTCCGCTGGTACTGGGTTATTGTCTGTACTTTTTTACCCGGCAGGTAAAGCTGGCCATTGTGCACCGCAAAGCCACTGGTAAAGCTATGATGGTTTCTTCACTGTTGTTTGCCTATGGTTGTTATGCTATCATTTACCTGATGTATTATGTTTTCAAAGCCCATCTTGATCCCAATAACCAGGTAAAGACGCAATACGTTGAAGATACTTTTTTAGTGTACTTTATGGTCACCTTCCTTTCTTCGTTGCTGATCAGTGCGGGTATCCTCGTTGAAAGAAAGAGAATATACAAGCTCACTGAATTAAAGATCACCAGGAAAGAATTATCAAAAATATACCCGGCAGATACAAAAAGGACCGTTCCGTTAAGAACAGCCCTTCTTGATTTTGATAAAGATCACTGGAATTAAAAACAATATTTCCCTTCTGCAATCATTTTATCAGCAATTCTTCTTCTGGCATCCTTGCTGTTGAATGGTTCTGCTTTGGTAAACCGCTTCAGTCCCATTAATATCATCCGCTGCTCATCGCCATCAGAAAAGGCATTCACAGCATCTTTTCCTGATTTATTTACTTTATCTGCCGCATCATACAGGTAGGTTCTCATTATATCCAGGTGCAACTGCACATTGGCTTCTCCCTGCTGATCGGCCATCTTCATTATCCGCAGTAATACACTTTCCGCATTATAGGTTTCAATGGCCATATCTGCAATATTCATCAGCACTTCCTGTTCGTTCTCTATTTTCATCATCAGCTTTTGTACGGCAGCGCCGGATACCATCAGGATGGCTTTCTTCAGGTTGGCCACCAGTTTTCTTTCTTTGGCAAAAGGCGTTTCATCTTCTGCACCAAAGTCCGGAATGCTCATCAGTTCTTTCTGTACCGCCATTGCCGGGCCCATCAGATCGAGGCGGCCACCCATTGCTCTTTTCAGCGTCATATCTAACGTAAGCAGCCTGTTGATTTCATTCGTTCCCTCATAAATACGATTGATACGACTGTCACGATAAGCCCTTGAAATATTATACTCAGCGCTGAAACCATTTCCACCATGGATCTGAACGCCTTCGTCCACAACAAAATCCAGTACTTCGCTGCCATATACTTTCAGCATGGCACATTCAATGGCAAATTCTTCTGCACCACCCAGTAAGGCTTCGCTAAAGGGTTTGCCGGCTGCCAGTAATTCATGTTCCTTATCATCCACCCATTTGGCGGTGCGATATAAGGCTGATTCTCCCACAAATACTTTAATGGCCATTTCTGCCAGCTTGTGTTTGATAGCGCCAAAATTAGAGATCGGTTGTTTAAATTGCTCTCTCGTCCTGGCATACTCCACTGTACCGCTCAGCGATTTTCGGGCACCACCCAATGCTGCTGCACAAAGTTTCAGGCGGCCAATATTTAATATGTTGAAAGCGATCTTATGTCCTTTGCCAATTTCTCCCAGCAGGTTTTCTACCGGCACTTTGCAATCCTGGAAATACAATTGCACTGTAGAGGATCCTTTGATACCCATCTTGTGTTCTTCAGGACCTTGTGTAAATCCTTCCGTTCCCCTGTCCACAATAAAGCCGGTGAATTTATCGCCATCCACTTTGGCAAATACTGTGTACACCTGGGCAAAACCGCCATTGGTGATCCAGCATTTTTGCCCGTTCAGGATATAATATTTTCCATCATCACTCAGTTTGGCAGTTGTCTTTGCACCCAGGGCATCGCTGCCGCTGTTGGGCTCCGTCAATCCGTAAGCACCGGCCCATTCACCACTTATAAGTTTGGGAATATATTTTTCTTTTTGCGCCTCCGTTCCAAAATACAAGATCGGCAATGTACCGATGCCCGTATGTGCAGCAATGGCCACAGAGAAGGAGTGACCAGCACCCAGGTATTCATTTACAATGGTGGACGTAACAAAGTCTTTTCCGAGTCCGCCATATTGTTCCGGAAAGGAAGTAGCCAACAATCCCTGTTCGCCTGCTTTTGTTACCAGCGACTTCATCAGGCCCGGCTCCAGGTCATCAATACGGTCCAGAATGGGAAATATCTCTGCATCCAAAAACTGGTTGCACATATCCCGGATCATCAATTGTTCTTCGCCAAAATTTTCCGGTGTAAATGTTTCGAACGGGGATGATTCTTTCACCAGCCATTCGCCGCCTTTCAATACGGTATTTGTTGCTGCTGCAGTACTCATTGTATTAAGGTTTTAGTGTTTTTTATTATTAGCCGGGCTGTAGTACTACTATCAGCCTTGTTGCGTCGCACTCTTGTACGTTCTGTTCTTTACTCATCTATGTTGAACCCCTTCGGGGTTCAAATACATTCGTCGTTTTCATCTCCCCCGATTGCATCGGGGGCTATTCATATTCGACCCCTGTCGGGGTCAATACACAACATCAAACAGTCGATCCTATTCAAAAAACAACACGATGTATTTCATTTTCAAATTTTCACATCATCACATTTTCTCATTTCCTACCCGCTATTTCAAATTATCATACACCACCTGCAGCACTTCCTTACACACATCTATCCGGTCAGAAGGTACGGTTACCAATGCTTCGTTCAGTGTTTCATCCGCCAGGGCCATTGTTTCTTCCTGCAACTTTTGCGCCTGCTTTGTCAGGTATATCAGGTTGATACGGCGATCATTTTCTGACGCCACTCTTTTTACCAGGTTCAGCTTTTCCAGGTTATCTACCAGACGGGTGATGCTGGGTTTGTCACGGAAAGTAGCGTTACACAATTCCTGCTGGCTGATGCCTTCCTGTTTCCATAAATGATACAACACACTCCATTGCTCAATGGTAATGTTCAATCCGGCAGCATTGAATTTCTTTTGCAATCGCCGTGCAATAGCAGTGGAAGCTTTTCCGGTGATAAAGCTGTAGAGTTCCCCTTTTTTAAATTGGTTGTTTGGCATATAGTTGTTTGTGCAACTATCCAAAATTAATATTATATTTGAATCATCCAAGTTATTTTTTGTAAAATTTTGCATCGGTGGCTGAAAAGAAAACATATGCCTTCAAAAACTCCCTCCTAAGCTATCTCCGGTTTGGCTCGGGGCCAAAGCTGGTTGTCTGCTTTCACGGATATGGTGAGGAGGCTGCCTCTTTCGGATTTTTGAGTAAGTACGCTGGTAATCAATATACTTTTTTCTCTATTGACCTTCCCTTCCATGGCAAAACGGAATGGCAGGAAGGACTCAATTTCATCGGACAGGAGCTGGTGCTCATCGTTCAAAATATACTGGCAGAAAATTATCCCGGGCAAAAAAATGTCAGTCAGCAGTTTTTGCTTCTTGGCTTTAGTTTGGGTGGCCGGGCGGCGCTGACCCTTTACCAGCAACTACCAGCTTCTGTTGAGAAACTTGTTCTGCTGGCACCGGACGGGCTGAAAGTGAATTCCTGGTATTGGCTGGCCACGCAAACATGGCTGGGTAATAAGTTCTTTGCCTTTACCATGAAAAAACCGGGTTGGTTTTTTGGCTTGCTAAAATTGATGAACAAACTAAAGTTGGTAAATACAAGCATTTTCAAGTTTGTCAATTATTATATTGGAGATACCGAAGTGCGGCGGCTACTCTACACCAGGTGGACCACCTTACGGAAGTTAAAACCCAATTTAAACAAGATAAAAGAACTGGTACTGCAACATAAAACGCCGGTACGGTTAGTTTATGGCATACATGACCGCATCATCCTGTCATCAGTAGGCGAAAAATTCAAACGGGGTATTGAAGAATACTGCACCCTTACCATTATCCACTCCGGCCACCAGGTACTGCATGAGAAGCATGTGGAGGAAATATTGCCTGCTTTGCTGCACTAATGGCAATGATTAGCTTTGCCAGATTACATGACTCTACTTTATATCATCATACCACTATTTGTCATTTACAGCCTGCTGATTTTTTATTACTGGCTTATATGGAGATCTATCCCTGACTATATCCCATCTGCCACTTTACCAAAAACGACCATCACCGTCATTATCCCTGTACGGAATGAAGAAGAGAATATTGGTCCTTTATTACAGGCTTTGCAAAAACAAACCTACCCGGCACACTTATTTCAAGTGATCGTAGTTGATGACCATTCCACAGATGCCACCACCAGCATTGTGCTGCAGTTTCCATCGGTTAAACTGATACAGCTAAATGAAGACAACATCAACTCTTACAAAAAGAAAGCAATAGAAACAGGTATCGCCGCTGCCACCGGTGAGCTGATCGTTACCACAGATGCTGATTGTTTACCATCACCCGGTTGGCTCCGGCTACTAGCAGCTTTTAAGGAGGAAAAACAGGCAGTATTTATTGCCGCCCCGGTAGTGATCAATTGTAATTCCTCAGTAGTACAGCTATTCCAGGCGATGGATTTTATGGTATTGCAGGGTATCACCGGCGCCGCTGTGTATAAAAAGAGTTTATCCATGTGCAATGGCGCCAATCTTGCCTATGAGAAAAAAGTGTTTGCTGAAGTGAATGGATTTACAGGCATTGACAACATCGCCTCAGGCGATGATATGCTGCTGATGCATAAGATATGGAAGCAATATCCGGAGAACGTTCATTACCTGAAATCAAAAGAGGCTATTGTTTCCACCCAGCCCATGAAAACATGGAAAGATTTTTTCAATCAGCGTATCCGCTGGGCCAGCAAAGCAAAGAAGTATGACGATAAAAGAATACTCCCGGTACTGCTACTTGTTTACCTGTTCAATCTTTCCTTTCTTGTCCTGGCAGTTTCAAGTTTTTTCTCTTACCATTACTGGATTTATTTTTTAGGGTTATGGATAGCAAAAACAATTGTAGAACTGCCTTTCTTTATAGCACTGTCGGTTTTTTTCAATAAACAATGGGCCATTAAACTATTTTTCTTTTTCCAGCCGCTGCATATTCTGTACACAATCTTGTCTGGCCTCTTTGGCCAATTTGGCAAGTATGAATGGAAAGGCAGAAAGGTGAGCTAGGAGGTTAAAGAGTGAAGGCGGCAAAGAGGAAACTCTCAAGTCAACTCTTTTTCTCATTTTCTCTTTTATCCTCTTAGTCAAAAATTTTTCTCCCCCCTTTTCCCTTTTAGCCACTTAGCTTACCTTTCCTGCATGAGTCATTCACAATCATTCCAGGCAGCAGCATGGCGAAGGCTGAAAAAAAACAAGGGTGCTGTCTTTGGATTGATCGTTATTGTACTTTCTGTTCTGGTGGCCGTTTTTTCCTACTTTATTGCGCCGGACCCTTCCCCATTTGCCAACAGGATCATTTTAGAGATTGGTGGCGAAAAACCCGGTTACAAACAACAATTCATTAAAGTAAAAAAAGATAAAGACGTTGGTTCAACTGGTTTTCTGCAACAACTCCTGTCGGGCAAAGAGGATAAATATTACTATATACCAATAGTAAGCCATGAGCAAAAAGGTGATAGCATCATTGTTCAGAAATACATTGATGAAGGCGTATCAGAAAGACAGGCATACAACAGGAATATATTAACTGATAAACCAATTACCCAATTAACTTTCCCGTTGGGGTCAGACAAGTATGGACGTGATATTTTAAGCCGCATCATTGTGGGCACAAGGGTGAGCCTGAGTGTGGGATTAATAACAGTTATTATTTCTCTGAGCATTGGATTAATTCTTGGTTCATTGGCCGGTTATTTCCGTGGCAGGGTGGATGATATTATTATGTGGTTTATCAATGTGATCTGGAGCATGCCAACGCTGTTGCTTGTCTTCGCCATCACCCTGGCATTAGGAAAAGGTTTTTGGCAGGTATTTATTGCTGTTGGATTAACAATGTGGGTGAATGTAGCCCGGTTAGTAAGAGGCCAGGTATTGGCAGTGAGGGAGCTGGAATATGTGGAAGCCACCAGGGCGCTGGGCTTTTCCAGTATCAGAACAATTGTGCGGCATATCTGGCCAAACATCATGGGCCCAGTAATGGTGATCGCTGCCAGTAATTTTGCTTCAGCGATAGTGATAGAAGCCGGGTTAAGTTTTTTAGGGGTGGGCGTACAACCACCCATGCCCAGTTGGGGCCTGATGATAAAGGAGAACTACAATTTCATCATCACTCAAAATCCTATGCTGGCACTGGCTCCGGGCTTTGCCATTATGTTGTTGGTATTAGCATTCAACCTGCTGGGAAATGGATTAAGAGATGCCCTAAATGTAAGAGGGAGACTATAAAGAACAGCTATCTTCATCAAACAACTACATCACTTTCACATTGCGGCTGAAACTTTCTTCCAGTGAAATAAAGGTTTCCGTTCGTTCAATACCTTTTATCTTTTGCAGCTGATCATGCAACACAAATCGCAGTTGAGTGATATCCTTACAAACAATTTCAGCAAACATGCTATAGTTACCAGTAGTATAATTAAGCCGCACTATTTCCGGTATCTTTTGCAGGTCTTTGGCCACCGCATCGTACAAAGAACTTTCCTTTAAATAAATACCGATGAAGGCGATCACATCATAACCCAGTTGTTTCAGGTCTGCTTTCAGTCTGGTACCTTTGACCACCCCGGCTTCCTGTAGTTTTTTGATACGAACATGAATAGTACCCCCCGAAACGAACAGTTTTTTTCCGAGCTCTGCATAAGAGATCTCTGCATTTTCCATCATGTGGTGGATGATCTGAAGGTCCAGCTTATCAAGATTTAATTTAGTAGCCATTTTATCAGTTGATTTTAGATATTATTCACAATATTTGGCAAATATTTGAATAATTTCTATAATTTCAAAATATTTATTGGAAAATTTGGAATAAATCGGGCAACCGGCCTATATTTGTTCCATCAAGCTCTTATAATACTGTGGGGTGATGAAATTTTCGGCAGACATGCCCTCTTGTCTCGGGGGTGGAGGTAACAGGATAAATATAGCATAGAGCCGTCCCGCTGAAAAGCGGGACGACCAGGGTCGACCACTGAACTTTGTGCTACAACTAACTGCTCCGTGGAGGTTCGATCCCTCCCCCTACAGCTTTTCTCATGTACTTGTTTAGGCCTTCGCTTTTGCGGAGGCTTTTTTGTTGCCCTTTCTAACTGGTAAGAAGCTATTTAAACCCCGGAACTTTGTACTACTGCTAACTGTCCGCCGCGGCGGAGTCGATCCCTCCCCCTACAGCTTTTCTCATGTACTTGTTTAGGCCGGAGGCTTTTTTGTTGCCGGTGAAACAACTGAAAAGACATATCTGCCAGTCTTTAAGTAGTACCAACAATTGAAAGAATGCTTTATTTTACCAATATCGCTGTATTTTTAACCCGTCCTCAAAAAACCGAACCAATTATTATGAAAAAGATCGCCACCATTTCCGCCTTCCTGTTTTGCACCATCATTTCCTTTGCACAGAAAGATAAAGTGTACTCTTCATTAGAAGAAGCACTGAAAAACCCGGCTGATGTTTTTGTACTGTCATTAAGTAATAAGAAACTGTCCGCCCTTCCTGCTGCCCTCACCCAGTTTACCAACCTGACTTCGTTGGATCTTTCCGGCAATAAGCTCACTGAGATCCCCGAATCTATCACCCTGCTTACCAACCTGACAGAGCTCGACCTCAGTGACAATAAATTCAACAACTTACCGGAGGTCGTTACCCGCCTTACCCATTTAACAGAGCTGGATTTCAGCAGTAATAATTGTTCTGTATTACCCTCTGCTCTTTCCCGGCTCAGCAACCTGAAAATATTGTACCTGAATAACAATAAATTTAAAAGCATTCCTGACGCCATCTTAAGTCTGCGTTTACTAAATGAGTTGTACCTCTACGGCAATTTGCTCAGCTCTATCCCCGAAGGTATCGGCAAGCTGACCAATCTTACAGAATTGGGATTGGGTGGTAATATGCTGTTCACTCTTCCTGAAAGTTTGGGACTACTTATTAATCTGCAGTACCTCGCCTTGCCCTATAACCAATTTATGACTGCACCAGAAATAATTACCCGGCTGCCTAAACTTGAGGTGCTTGACCTGAACAAAAATAAGCTCAGAAGCCTGCCGGAAAGCACCGGCAAGCTGACAATGCTGAAAGAATTATATGTAGAAGGAAACAAGCTCACCGCTCTGCCGGAAAGCATTACATCACTATCACAGCTTGTTATTATTAATGTACGGGACAACCCTTCACTAAAGCTATCCGCTGGCCTTAAGAATTTTATTGAAGACAAAAAGATATAAATAAAACTGCTGCTTTAGCAACCCTGCCAGCAATTACGGAAGAAGTACCTCCACTCATTAAGTATCGGTTCTGTCAAATTCCCACGGGAGTATTTTGCAAGCACTTAATTTTGCTGTAAATCTCTGAGCATGACAAAAGCAATACTACCCGTATTCCTGCTACTTTCGCTATGGACAGCAGCGCAGGACGGAACCGTAAAAGCATTACAAGCCGAAAGCGGAAAATCCATTAAGAAAGATGCGTCAGACACTTCCAGAAAAACCTGGAAAAAAGGTGGTTTGTATAATCTTAATATTGCACAAGCCTCCTTAAGTAACTGGGCTGCCGGTGGCGATGATTTTTCACTGGCAATAAACTCTCTGCTCAGTGTGTATGCCTTTTACCAAAAAGACAAGCATAGCTGGGACAACACTTTCGACTTTACACTCGGCTATGTGAACACTACCAGCCTGGGCAACCGTAAAAATGATGACCGTTTTGATCTGTTATCAAAATATGGATATGCATTAAAGCCCAAACTAAACCTGGCAGGGCTGGTGAACCTCCGCTCGCAGTTTTTTCAGGGATACTCTTACTCTGACAATGTAAAAACATTATCGTCCAATTTTATGGCACCGGGCTACTTACTGGTAAGTGCAGGTTTGGATTTTAAACCCGCTAAAAATCTTTCTATATATGTATCGCCCATCACTGCCCGTTGGGTGATTGTAATTGATACAGCATTGTCCAATAAAGGTGCTTATGGTGTAACGCCCGGGAAAAAATCGAACCTGGAGATGGGGGCGTTTGCCACCATCAGTTATCAGAAAGACATCAGCAAGGTTATCACCTACAAAACAAGACTTGACCTGTTTTCTAACTATAGAAGAAATCCGGAGAATGTTGATCTGTTCATGTCAAACATCCTGAATGTAAAATTATCAAAAGTACTCGCTGCCACCTGGGCTGTCGATCTTATTTATGATGACGATGTCCGGCTTTTTGGCGTCAATAAGAACCGGCCGGCCCTGCAGGTAAAATCTGCAGTAGGTTTGGGTCTGTTGGTTAAATTTTAACACCGCAGTACGCTCCTTTCACCAGCCAGTTTTACAAGCAGGCTATTTTTTATCCGGCTTATCTTTGCCAGTCATGGGCCAAAAAAAACTAATACGGTTTGCTGAGATAGAAACCTTTCAAAATGTATTACAGTTTCCAAAAGATACTGCCGGAAAGTGGAATGTCTTTTTTAATAATACTAATCCTGTCACTCTTGAGCTGGCCTGTGGCAAAGGAGAATATGCAGTCGGGCTGGGCCAGTTGCATCCCGACAGGAATTTTATAGGTATTGATCTGAAAGGGAACCGCATATGGGTTGGCGCTAAAAAGGCGTTGCAGCAAAAGCTGACCAATGTGGCCTTTATCCGTAGTCAAATAGACCATGTGGCCACCTATTTCGCAGCTGGTGAAGTAGCTGAAATATGGATCACTTTCCCCGATCCCCAGTTACGTTTATCAAAAGCAAAAAAGAGACTGACCCATCCGAAATTTTTACGGTTATATAAACAATTCCTTGTTCCCGGTGGTTTAATACACCTGAAAACAGACAGCCCCGACCTGTATCACTTTACGAAACTCGTAATTGAATCATATAGCTGCACATTGCATGCTGACTGTAATGATGTGTATCAGCAAGAGCTTATCACGGATGAGCTGAAAATAAAAACGCATTATGAATCGCTGGATATTGCTGGCAGCAACCGGGTACATTATCTGTGTTTTTCCCTGCCTGCAGAAATGGGGGGCAAAGAAAAAGATGCCGAATTAAAAGATAAACTACAGATCCATGAAGGAGCTGATTGAAGGAGCCGACTACTACATTAATGAAGAGGGTTATGTGGTACTGACAGAAAAATATCATTTAGAAAAAGGCTATTGCTGTGGAAACGGTTGCAAGCATTGCCCTTACTTGTATGAAAATGTACCAGAGCCCCGGCGAAGTATATTGCTGAGCGCTGGAGAAAACTCCCGCCATTAATACAGGTTAGCCACAGATTACTCGGATTAACACAGATAAATACAAATAATATCTTGCCAAGCCACTAAGACGCAAAGACTACTGTTGAGATTTGGCATTTTTGCGTGATATAATTCCACAAGAATCAATCTGTGTTAATCCGTGTAATCTGTGGCCAAAACTATTCTATAGTTATCATTATCTTTATTTCATGCCTAAAAAACCAGCCTCCGAAAAATTAAAAACACTTAAGCCTTCGGGAAAGAGGGAGGAAAATTTTTTTGAACTCGTATTTGAAGTGGCCCGGCAAATTCCAAAAGGGCGGGTAACCTCTTATGGTGCCATTGCATCCTGCCTGGGTACCAAATCATCTGCACGAATGGTAGGCTGGGCCATGAATGGTGCCGGACGGGTAAAACCAAAAGTACCTGCACACCGGGTGGTAAACCGCAATGGCATGCTTACGGGAAAAGCCCATTTTTCACCCCCGGGCCTGATGGAACAATTATTAAAAAAAGAAGGTGTTAAAGTGAAAAACGACCAGGTTATAAACTTTGTCGAACTGTTTTGGGATCCCGCCAAAGAGTTGGGCTTTTAATACTGTTTTTTACCTTTACCTCCCAGCAAATACATTTTGGAAATATGTCCACCGGCTCTCCCCTTAACCCGCTTACTGAACGACAGCAAAATATTTGCAGCTATAGTGGTGTTTTTGGAGTCATGCTCACGGTTACCTGCCTGATACAACACTTCGTAGTAGCCATTCCCGGGTGGATCACCAATTCCATAGTTGTGTTTTACCTGTTTATAAGCATCAGCTTTTTAGTATTGGCCCTGCAAAAAGTGATCGCACCACTTCTGCTGATCATCAGCGCCGTTCTTTCACTGATGATCCAATATTTATGGATGAAAAATTATGCCATTTCATTAGCTGTTCTGTTGTTATTCTTATATACTGTTGTTATCATTGTAGCCCTGTTCACGGAACATATCCCACAAAAATTAAAAGAGAAACACAAAGCTGAAAAAGCGGAGGAAGATCTGTGGTCGGGGAAACTATAACTGTTTCCTGCTTCAAAGTAAATTTCTTTTCCGCCATTCTTTTCCTGTTCCAGCCGCTGCTCTGCACTTTATAATACATAGGTGCCGGTTATTTGCAGTGGTTCTGTTCCAATACTTCCTGACAACCGCACTTCACCAGTCTTCGTGATGGTTATCATACCAGAAGTACCGCCGGTACTACCGCCAGTGCTAAAGCCGATATTTCTATTAGCCGAAGGAAGAAATAAGGGACCGCTAAGTGTTCCAATTTTCATGGAAGAACCTCCACCGGGAGGGTTTTTGGTAATGATAAGTGAAAAGGTCACAGAACCTGTGTCGGTTAATGCAAAATTGGAGTATACACTCCCAAATCCACAGCAAGGCATATAAGACCAGTAAGGATAACAGGCCCCCGTAGTATTTGCATATGCTTGTCCATTTGCATTTATATCATCCTGTGCTTTTTGATCTGCATCTGCCTGGCTTATAAAAGAGCCGTACTTATTGGCTGCGACAACATAAGTTGCAGCGCCTGCATAACCTGCAGGGCAGTTGGTCCTGTCAAACACCTGTGACCTTTCGGCATTTCGAAAAGGAAACGAAACAATGTCTTTATACTTATACTCCAGCTGGGTGAGTATCTTGTTATTATTGTCCCTTACTTTCACCAGTCTTCCCATCATGTCGTATTCATAATAAGTGCTGAACCCGTTGGCATCTTTTAGCTGCTTCATTCCCCAGTCAGATTTTGAATCATATAAAAAGGTGCTTACCACTGCCGATGGTATCTGGATCCTTATTTTATCCACTTCTGCAAGAAGCTGTGCTTCTCCTCCGTATGGGTAGCTTAACACCTGCTGATTTATAAGCGGCTGTATGCTTGCATAGTCAGCACCAGCCACTTTAGCTACAGGCCGGGATTTGAAATAACTCCAGACGTATGCGTTTTTGATTCCATCTGATGCCTGCAGTTCCAGTATATTTCCAAATTCATCATACTTATTAAATTGTATGGTGGTGTAAGGAGTGCCGGTACCATTTTGCTTACTGATGCTTGCCGGTTTTATTAATGCTGTTCCGTTAAAAAAACCATAGTTCGTTTTCTCTTTACCAATGAGTTTTCCGGAAAGAAGTGCTTCAGATTCTATTACACTACCTGTCATCCCGCGACTGATCATTGCATCATATACAGGCATGCCCGTAAAATGGTAGGGGTATTTAAAATTAGTGACAGCTGTTTCTCCTTTGCTATCCGTTTGTGTAGTTTGTATCAAATTACCCGACATATCATAGTATTTCATTGTTTCTGTTGTGAGCAACAGGCCCTGCTGACCAGGTGAGGGATAGATCTTCTGTGTTATTTTTTCCGGCAAAAATTTATACGTATAATATCCGTAGGCAGTGGCCGTCGTATATGTTGGGTTGAAAGATGAAGGGTCTGCAAAAAACCCGTTCAGCATAGGCACGCCATATCCCATAGAAATGGTGGCTACATAAGGGTTAAGCGGTGTAATGCTGGTGCAGTAACCGCCAAATTCTTTTTTCAGGCTCCGGATAAAATTCGAGTCCGCTCCGGCGCCAATGCGCACATAGGAATACTCAGTTTTTTGCACCAGCTTGTTAGCGGCAGAAAAAATTTCTTCAGACAACAACTGCCCTCTTTCAAAACTCCGTGACCGAAAGGGGACACCTAACTCATAAGGAGTAATGGTGACAATAGCATCCTGGTCGGTATAGCCATTATCATGATTGGTAAATTTATAGATCTTGTAAGACCCATCCTGCTTTTTCTCTGTTACTTCGCTATAGCCGCATATTGCCCCCGAGTTGCCGCTTACCGGCACGATGGCGTTAGATGAGTATAACGATAAATACTGGCCGTTTGCTGTAAGTGTATAATTATAGTGAGTAGTGGCAGGTTTGCCATCCAGAATTCCGCTTGAGGAAAGGGAGGTCAGTGGCACATTGGGATCGTAGCCATTGACGTAGAAAAACTCTTTCGCTTCCATATTACCCAACCCATCTTCATTGGTGATTTTCTTTATCCTTAAACCACCGGCCTTACCCGATCCGGGAGGAGCATAGTTTCTCGTATTATTGAGAAGGTATTTTCCATACTCATTACCCTCGTATTCAAAAATTGTTTTCCCGCCTGTGGGATAGGCGATCTCGGTCAGCATATCCATTCTAACCCCGGTTTCATCAGGGGCCCTGTTTGCCAGCATGCTACCGCCAAACCAGGTATAGCCTCCGTACAAAGGATCTTTTTTAAGAGGTTGCCGGTTAGCAAATCCCCAATGATCTGTAAGATCTGATACATATGCAGGTGCTGCGGCTCCCCAATCATTATACTTTAATGAGAACAACCCGGATTCATTACCAGGTTCAGCACCTTTAAAATCCAATGATAAAAGTTTCAGCCGTTCACTGGCATTTTCCCGGTAATTAAAGACCACTCTTTTGAAAGCGGTTTTTGCCATACCGTTACTAAGGTCCCAGTTGGATAGTACAAGACTGTCCAGTTTGAACCAGGCAAATTTATTGCTGCTTATGATCCCATCCGCCCAAATGCCATTAGCTACATAATAGGGCACACTGCCCCGTGCCTGCATAAAGTTGAAATAGCCTTCCGGAATGGTTTGCGGCGGGCTTTGCTGGGAAGGAAGGCGGCCCTGATCATCCCGGAACACTTCGAAGTAAGTGCCGGATGGATATGCCAGTTCGTTACTTTTTGAAAATTTAAACTCCACCCTTATACCACTGGTGGTAAAGATATCAGTAGCATAGACCGGAGAAGTAATAGTCCCGGACAAACTTTTGGCATCAAAATTTGACGAACCGGTAGACCCGGGCACACAGCGGGACACAAAAAACCGGTTCTGACTTTCAAAATACTGGAAGCTGCTTTGAAACGGACCTCTTTCATAATTAATATTTATATACCCGGTTCCATCGGGAAGTTTGATCTCGGCCAGGTACCAGCTTGTTGCTATCAGCCACAGCCGGTAATTATTATCCGGCGGTGCAATTCCTGATGAATATTCTATTGCATCTGTGTTTTCTGTTTTTCCAAAAATGTACTGGATACCCTGGTCATCTATCAACGTAAATCTTCCAAAAACTTTTGACAAAAAATAAGTGAAGCTCATTGTGTTGGGAACGCTGTTATGAAAAAACGGGTAAATGATGTCTGCTTCTGTACAAACCACCCGGAGATTTTTATTGGATTGTACCCGCCATTTGCCCATGTGGTCCAGATAAAATTTTCCGGAAAATCCTAAAAAATTAAAATTGAATTCATCCGGTTCCCTGTCCAGCCGGTCCAGTTGATAAAAACTTCCTGAAAGTGCCGGGTTCCCCATAGCCAACAGCGTATCTGTTGAGCTCCAGTTAGGATTATTTAGACGATCATGACTATAATAGTACCCGAATAAATTATAGTCATTGCTTTTCCATTCGTCGGGAAGTTTATTCATTTTTCGGGTAATGGCGCCACCAAAATTCAAGGTCCAGTTGGCCCCCACCCATGAGGGATGAACATCCGGTTTGAATCCCTGCGCATGATAACTCATCGTAATGGGAAAACTTAATCCCCTTTCCTGTATGGTATAAACCGGCAGCTCGATACCAGGCAGGCCTGTAAAATAAGATACCGGTATTTCCCCATACAATCCCAAACTGGCTGCATTAGGAGTAGCTACAACAGGTCCGGCCGGTTTGCTTTGCGAATAACAAATATTGCTTACACAAACCAGTAACAAAAAAAGATAGTTCTTAGGCATTTTTTTGGCGCTTTATTTTTTAGTAATAGTGATGCTGTCCCTTCTTCCCGGAACCGGGCTGGTTGTGTTTGTGGTTGGGTGATTTTTTCCTATACAGACCTTGCAAGAGTAGTTGCAAAGCCTGTTGGCGTAAGTAGTGTGTTTACGATTGGTTTCCCGTTTGCATGCCGGGCAGGTCGAATGCTGTTAAATAGTATTCGCCCGGAAGCTTGCACCGCTGCGCCGCATAGCTGTTGTACAACCGTTTACTGAAAATAAATTTTCAGCAACCTGTTTGTCCCAGGCAATATATCATGCTCTTGATTTGGAAATAAGCTTTAAGGAATGTAAAAGCTTTTCTTGATACGACAAATCTATACACTTGTTCTCATTTCACCATACCACTTTTATGGTATTTTATTTTGACGCAGGCTTGCCCGCTGCTTAATTATAGTAAGGGCTGATCATCCAGTACACTACCACACCTGTAACAGCTACATAAAACCATACCGGCCAGGTAATGCGGACCAGCTTCTTATGTTTATCAAATTCTCCGGTAAGGGCCCGGTAGGCGGAGAAGAGAATGAACGGAAGGATGATACCTGCCAGCGGAATATGGGTACCGAGAATTATGTAATAGATCATCCGGTTCCCAACGGCTGCTTTTTCAATGTCACTCACTATGCCATCGTGGTTCACATCGCCAAAACGGGTATCGCCCGCAAATAAGTGGTGACTAATATAACTTACCAAAAAAAGGATGGATAGCAACATGGCCGCCAGCATCAGTTTTTTATGCAGGATAAACTTTTTGTTTTTAACAGCCAGGAGGGCAATCACCAGTAATACGGCCACACAGGAGTTTATAATAGCGTTGGCTTTTGCAAAGAGATGCACATCAAAGCCCAGGTTCACATTCAGTTTCACCCGGCTCAGCAATACTACAGCACTGAACACCACTGCAGAAAAAACAAATATCAGGGCCTTTGCTTTTCTATCATTTTTTTTCCAGGCGGCTTCCAGCATGACTATGATTTTTTTCTGAGAAAGAATAATAATAGCCCCACCCCAAATATGGCCAGCAGGAATACCACCGCTATCAGTTGCAGCTTGCCTGCAAAGAAGCTTTTACTTTTGGGGTCTTTTTCTATCGATAGCATGATCAGGTCGGACGATAGTTTGGCAAGTGATGCAGAATCCAGTCCGTCATAATAACCCCTTACATACCTGTTTGCATCTATCAGCACAAACTTGTCGCTATGGATAAAATTAGTATCCACTCCATTCCCATCCTCTGCAAACATTTTCATTTCATTGATGGCCAGGTTATAGATCACCTGTTTATTGCCGGTAAGCAACCACCATTGGTCGGGGTTTATCTGGAACCGGTCGGCCCATTTTTTCAGCCGCTCTACAGAATCCCGTTCCGGATCAATGCTGAAAGATAAAAAGTGTACCCGGTTATTGGTTTTATCGCCCACCCGTTTAGCATTATGAACAGATTCGGCAAGGCGTTTCATGTTTGCTGTCATTCCCGGGCAAATGGTAGGGCAGCGGGTAAAGAATATATCTGCCACAATGATCTTGCCTTTCAAACTATCCCAGTTCACTGTTAGTCCTTCCTGGTTAGTAAGGGAAAAATCACTAACCTGATGCCAGGTGGTATCGGACACCTGTTTGCCCCGCTTGGTCATGTTGATCACCGAATCAGGAAGATAATGACGGGGCATTACGACCTGGCTCTCGCTTTTTCGTTTTACAATAAAATAAGCGGTCAGTGGTATCAATATCACCAGCATGACGGCATATAACGCTTTTGTATTCACTTCTGCTTTATATTAATAAAAAAACCATTAAACCGCATGTTATAGTAACAGGCTGACGATTTAATGGTTTTGGTTCTGTAAAAAAAACAAACTATAGTATTATTCCTTTCCTCCGGGTTTTTCTGCCGGCGTTACTTCATGCGTATCGGCCTTATGATGCTGGGTCGGCATGGTAGTCTCTTCAAAATGTTTATCGTACTTGTTCCGCAAGTTCTTGTAAGAATTACCATCCCAGATAAAGGCGGCAATAAACCAGATGAACAGCATGAGTGGCACCACGATCGTCATGATCATGTTTCTTATCTCATCACCCAGGTGCATAAAAACGGATACAATATAATACGCTTTAGCGAGGGTAAGAATGCACACCATGCCTTTAAACATCAGCACCAGCGTATGGTTAGGGCTCTCTCCTTTATGAATAGTATAAATAGTTAATCCGATAGCCAGTTCTATTATGGTGATAATAGAAAGCAATATCGTGGTCTTTCTTACCTTTTTCCTGAATGAGGCATCATCTTCTGTATGATGATGGACCGTTACTTCTTCAAATGCCGGATGTTGCATAAATAAAATAAATTACAAGTTACAAATTCCAAATCCCAATCATTCACCTGGAATTTGGGATCTGCTATTTGGGGTTTTTATTAAATGAGGTAAAAACAAAGGAATACAAACACCCATACCAGGTCCACAAAGTGCCAGTACAAACCAGCTTTTTCTATCATCAGGTAATGTCCCCTGTTTTGAAATACATTTTTCTGCGTCATTATCAGCATGATAATATTGATGATCACACCGGAGAATACGTGGAAGCCGTGGAAGCCGGTGATACCAAAGAAATAACCACCAAAAGCGATCGGCCCGGTCTCCCGTATATGCATTTCGGAAAGGTGTATCATTCCTCTTAACTGTGTATCGGGCATTACGGCCAGCTCTTTTACGGTATGAGAATGATCATGACTATGTACCAAACTCACCAGTACATCATGCGGGGTAGCATTCAATGCTGCCGTTAAGGTCGCCTGGTTCTCTACTATCTCTCCCCATGGGTTTCCTGTTGTGGTCTGTCCGATCATTGCCAGTTGCCCATCCACCAGTACGGCATGCTCGCCGGTAATAAGGTGATGCCACTCCCACGCCTGGCAACCCAGGAACGCCAATCCGCCAACAATGGTCCAGGCCAGCCATTTGATCACACCTTGCTTATCTCCCTTGTGTCCGGCATGTACTGCCAGTACCATCGTTACAGAACTAATGATGAGGATAAAGGTCATCACACTCACAAAAGCCAGCGGCAGGTTGGCATGGCCGGCACCGGGAAACGCATTGAACACCACGTTCGGATCGGGCCAGAAATTCTGGCTGAACCGGATGGACCCATAAGAGATCAGGAAGGCGCCAAACGTAAACGCATCACTCATCAAAAAATACCACATCATCAGTTTACCATACTCCAGGTTGAAAGGGCTTTTGCCCCCGGTCCACCATTTGGTCTGATGTGTTGTTGCTGTATTAGCCATAAATAAAAAATTCCAAATTAAAAAATTCCAAATTCCAGGCTATCCGCCTATGATCAAAAAAAACAGTAACAAATAGATCCATAACAGGTCCACAAAATGCCAGTAAGTGGCTGCCACTTCTACTGGTACCGAACTGTACAATTTGGTACTTCCGGTAAATGCCTTCACAAACATTACTGACAATGTGATCACTCCGCCTATCACATGCAAGCCGTGTAGTCCAAAGATCACATACAAGAACTGGCCTGCGCCGGAGCCTTTGAAAGTGATCTGCTGTTCCCACAACGCATTGAATCCCATCCATTGCAATATCACAAATGCCACACCCAAAAGCAAGGTTACGCCTATCAGCATCCGGTATTGGTTCATCTCCCGTTGCTTAAAAGATCTTAATGCCATTTGAATCGTAAGGCTGCTGAGCAATATGGCAACCGTCGATATCCAAAATACTTTTGGCAATGCTACAGGCTTCCAGTTTACCTGGTTGCTTTTTACTATAAATGCACTTGTCAGTCCCGCAAACATCATTACAATACTGGCAATGGCCACCCACAACGTAAACTTGTGAGGGTGCATTTTCTTTTTCGTTTCCATACTCACTGTGCTGATACTCATGCTTAAAATTCCAAATAAAAAATTACAAATTCCAGCCGCACCGTTTCTGCTATTTATCTCCCAGTTTTTTTATCATCGCTGAAAATATCTTTCTCAATTGTCCTGCTTCATTAACCAACTCGTTTCTTTCTTTGTCCAGTGCTGCATTTCCAAAAGCCTCTATCAACCCCAGGAAATGCATACTCTCTTTTGATTCTTTCCTGCTCACCTTTAATCTATATCTCAAATCCCCGGGACCTACATTTTCATTTGCTTCTATATAATTCGCTCCCACCGAGCCGCTTGATCTTACTAACTGTTTTACATCTTCAAAGTTCGCAATATCCATTTTCAGTTTTCTGCAAAAGCTTCTCACTCTCTTTGCAAATAAGTAACATCTCTCCTCCAAGGGATGCTCGAACATAGGGTAAAGTATATTTATTAAAATCTCAATAAAAAATCTCAAATTCCAAGCAGACATCGCTGTGCTTCAGTCCTGCTCACAAAAAATCTTCAATCTCAGGATAACGTCACATTTATAAAACCACTCCCATTTACCGGGATTTGGTATTTTTTATTTGGGATTTTATCCAGTCGCCTTGCTCAGTAACATTGCTAACATCACCACCGGCAAATACATATAACTTCCAAACATCACTTTCCTGGCTGAAGACACATCCATTTTCCTGTATAGACCCACACAACGGCCTATCATAAATAAATTCGCCAGTACTATCAACCCCACACCAATCATTCCCTGTACATCAGCATAGCTGCACATACCTGTAAAGAAGGGCAGTAATGTGACCGGTACCAGCAACAGTGAATACACAATGGTCTGTATCGCTGTAAACTTTGTTGGTCCTTCGTTTGCCGGCAACAACTTAAACCCCACCGCTGAATAATCCTTGTGCGCCACCCAGGCAATCGCCCAAAAATGCGGGAATTGCCAAAAGAACTGAAACGCAAATAGTATCCACCCACCGGTTGACAGCTTGTCATCTCCCGCAGCCCAGCCTATCAAACAAGGCAATGCTCCAGGTACCGCCCCCATCAGCACGGCTATTGAATTTACTTTCTTCAATGGCGTGTATATAAAGGCATACAAAAACAAACTGAACGCTGCTAATCCCGCTGCCAGCCAGTTGAAATAATTTCCCAGCACAAATACACCGATGGCTCCCGTTACTATTGCAAAAGCCCATCCTTCTGTTTCACTCATCCGGCCCGAAGCCACCGGCCGTTTAGCCGTACGCTTCATTTGTGCATCCGTATCTTTTTCAACTACCTGGTTGATGGCGTTAGCGCTGCCTGTTACCAACATCCCACCTGCAAAGAGCAAGAGTATCATCATCCAGTTATATTCCACCACTTTCGGCGCCAACAAATAACTGATCACACTGCTGAACACCACCATGATACTCAGCGAAGGCTTCATTAGTTGTAAATAATCCTTGATCTTCTTCATCAGCCTTCACTATTGCGAGGCGTTGCCCCCGCAACAATCCTCGATTTATATTCACTCGCAGGGCAATTCCGAAGCAATCTCCCCGAATAGTTTTTATCTTCCCATCACCAGTACTACTATCCTCGTCCCTTCCGCCAACCGGCGGACTCTTCATCGTTCTGTAACCTACCTGCCGGCAGGCAGGTTCTACTCAGCTTTTGTTGATCCCCGGATTTCATCCGGGGTTATTCGTGTTCGACCCCTTCGGGGTCTTGTTAACCGCAAGCAATTGTCAACCAACCACGATGTATTTCATTTTCACACTTCCAAATTCCCTCATTTTCACATTCCCTAATGCTTACTCTCCTGCTCTCCCACCGGTTCTGTCTGCGGAATAAACTCTCTTCCGTCTTTTGCATAATCATATGGCCAGCGGTGTACTTCCGGAATCTCTCCTTCCCAGTTGCCATGGCCCGGACGAATAGGGGTTGTCCATTCCAGTGTATTGGCGCCCCACGGATTCGGCGTTGTTACTTTTCTTCCTTTGAAAATAGAATAGAAGAAATTGAATACAAACATCAGTTGCACTGCAAACACGATAATGGAAACAATGGTGATCATTTTATCCAGCTCGGTAAAATTATTAAATGATGCCCAGCCTCTTTTATCCAAATAGCGGCGGGGAATACCTGCCAGCCCCTGGTAGTGCATGGGCCAGAAGATCAGGTATGCGCCAATCATCGTTACCCAGAAATGGATATAGCCCAGCGTATTATTAAGATAGCGGCCAAACATTTTCGGGAACCAGTGATACACGCCGGCAAACATACCGAAGAAAGAAGCGACACCCATTACTATATGGAAGTGTGCTACTACAAACATGGTATCATGCAGGTGAATATCAATAGTGGAGTTTCCTAAGAAGATACCCGTTAAACCACCAGAGATGAATAAGCTTACAAAGCCTATTGCAAACAGAGTAGAGGGAAAGAACCTTATATTACCTCTCCACAACGTGGTGAGCCAGTTAAATACTTTAATGGCCGACGGCACCGCAATCAGCAGCGTTAGCAACACAAAGACCGATCCAAGGAATGGATTCAACCCCGTTACAAACATATGGTGCGCCCACACAAGGAAGGCGAGGATGGCAATGGCAAATAAAGAACCGAGCATCGCCATGTATCCAAAGATTGGTTTTCGGGAATTGACAGACAATATTTCCGACACCATTCCCATCGCCGGCAGCAAAATGATATATACTTCCGGGTGGCCGAGGAACCAAAACAAGTGCTGGTACAGGATAGCACTACCTCCTTCGTTTGGTAATATTTCCCCGTTCACTACGATGTCACTCAGGTAGAAGCTGGTACCCAGGTTACGGTCAAACAGTAACAGGATAGCACCGGACAACAACACGGGGAATGATAATACGCCAAGTACAGCGGTAAAGAACATTGCCCATATGGTAAGCGGCATCCTTGTCATACTCATCCCTTTGGTACGCATGTTCAGGATGGTAGAAATATAGTTAAGGCCACCCAGCAAAGAAGAAACCACGAACAGTGCCATACTCACCAACCACAGGTCGGCTCCTAATTTAGAGCCATCTCCTGCCTGTCGTAAAGCACTTAGTGGTGGATACATGGTCCATCCTCCGGAAGCAGGGCCTGTTTGAATAAACAAAGAAGACAGCATTACAATACTGGCCATAAAGAAGAACCAGTAAGAAAGCATATTTAAAAACGGAGAGGCCATATCCCTGGCCCCGATCTGAAGCGGGATCAGGATGTTGGCGAATGTTCCGCTCAATCCGGCTGTCAGTACAAAGAACACCAGCACTGTACCGTGCATGGTAATGAGGGAATAATAAAATTCTGGTTGTATCTGTCCGCCTTTGGCAGCACTTCCAAAAACCGTTTCAAGGATCGGAAAGTTTTGATCAGGGTAGCCCAGCTGCAAGCGGAACAACACGGAAAACAATCCACCAATAATCGCCCACACAATACCGGTGATCAGGAATTGTTTGCCAATGGTTTTATGGTCCATACTGAAAACGTACTTGGAGATAAACGTTTCCTTGTGATGGCCGTGGTGACCCTCATGATGATCTCCGTGTGAGGATACTGCCCCGGAATGTACATGCAATGCTTCACTCATAATCTTTTATTTTGATGACAACACCTGTTGTCTTTTGTTCCTGGTTTCTTTTTACTTAATGGCAGTCACTACCGTTAAAGGTTTAGCGGCTGCGGTATCTTTCTGGGCCTTTGGATCTTTATCCGGAAATGCGGTATAGTATTGCGGCTTTTTAGCGGCCATCCATGCATCAAACTCTTCCTGGGTTTCCACTACTATTACTCCTCTCATACCAAAGTGTCCTTTGCCACACATCTGATCGCAAGAGAGTTCATATACAAAATCCGGGTTGCCGGTTTTTTCACGCATTTGTTTGGTAGTATAGGTAGGGGTAAACCACATAGTAGTAGGTGTGCCTGGCACGGCATCCATCTTCATCCGGAAGTGTGCAAGCCCCACATCATGTATCACGTCTTTTGCGCCAATTACGAGTTTTACCGGCTTGTTTACCACCAGGTGCATTTCCTGTTCCATAAAAACATCATCGTGATTTGCAGGATCATCCCATATCTGGCCTGCAGGATTTCCCGAAGCCGGATCTACATTCTTAAAATATTTTTTTCCCAATATGCCATCCTTACCCGGGTACCGGAATTCCCAGCCGAATTGTTTACCCACTACTTCCACCACCATTGAATTTTTGGGTGCATCGCCGGTGATCTTAAACCAGTAGAAAATTCCAAATCCAACAAGGATCGTTAATGTGATAGCCGGTATCACGGTCCAGATCATTTCCAGTTTATTATTATGCGGGTAATAGTAGGGCTTGCGGGTATCTGATTCCTGGTACTTATAAGAGAACCAGAAAAGGGCTACTTGTGTAATTATAAATACAACAAAGGTCAGCGCAAGGGTAATATAGAGCATCCGGTCCACCAGTATCCCGTGATCAGAAGCAGGCACGCCCAGTATCTTTCCTTTCAATTTTTGATTGCAATAAAATACACCGATCAGCCCGATGATAAGGAAAGCCAGCAACAGGAAGGCATTGACACGGTTGGCCTGCTTACGGGCTTTTTCTTCTCCCCTCAGCACGGCCACATATTCACTGGCCTTGGCAATCTGAAACGTTATCAGAAAACCCAGCGCTAAAATTGCAACGATGAACAATGTTTGCATAATCTATTTTCTAAATTCCAAATAATAAAATTCCAATTCGAACAGACAAGGCATGCCTTGTCTCTACGTATGATGGATCACACTTTCTTTTACAAACGGATGGTTCTTTGCCAGCAATGGTGCTTTGCTCAGCGCCTTACCGGTTACATACATGATCAATCCAACAAATCCTAACGCAATAGCAATATCCCAAAGTATCACGGGAATATGTGTTTCTCCTGTTTTAGCATCCGTCATAGGCCCCGGAAATACCATTTGATACAGATCCAGCCAGTGCCCGAAAATGATCAGCACGGCCATAAAGGTGAGGATGGTATAATTTCTCTTCGAACCTCTTCTCATTAATATCAGCAGGGGTGCAATAAAGTTCACTATAAACATAAACCAGAATAAGCCACCATAAACTCCGTAGGCCCTTGGTTTGAAGTATGTCGTTTCTTCCGGAATGTTGGCATACCAGATCAGCATGAACTGGGAGAACCACAGGTAGGTCCAGAATACAGAGAAGGCAAACATGAACTTGCCAATATCATGCACATGCTCCTGGTTGGTATATTCCAGGTAGCCTTTGTTCTTTAAATACACTACAAATAATGCGATCAATGACATACCGGCCACAAACGTACTGGCAAAAGTGTACCAGCTGTACATGGTGCTGTACCAGTGTGCATCAATACTCATGAGCCAGAGCCAGGGAATAGAAGACATCACGGTAAGTGCAAATACCACAATGTATAAAGCTGCCCACACGGTATTGTTCCAGATATATTTTTTTCTTTCTGCAACAGTTGCCAGTGGTTTGTCATCCAGGCTGCGGGACAGTTTTCTCATTTTCCAGCCGAGCAAAGACCAGCCTGCAATGGTAAGAACGGTCATGGCGGCAAAGAAATTCTTATTTAAAAAGCCTTTCTTAAAATTCAATATTTTATCATGCTCTACATGTTCTGCATCTGTCCAGTGAAAAATGGTATGATTCCCTCCAAAGGTGATCGCCAAAAGAATGGCCAGGGAAATAACGCCTAATACAGGCACTACTGCGGATATTGCTTCCGGCACCCTGCGAAAAGCCATTTGCCAACCGCCCCATGCCAGTGTGGTGGCGCAGATAAAGAACATAGACGCATTTACCACTAATAAAAAATAAACGCTGTTCTGCAGCAGGCTGGCCCAGAACCGGGCATCACTTACTGCTTTCTCTTCCGCTGTTCCTTTGCCGCCATGTGTAGTGATGTATAAACCTGCGATTGCCAGAATACCAAGCAACATCAATGCGATTGATATCATGTTATACCGCCTGGTGACTACAAATTTTTCTTTTATTGACATCAGTGTTCTTTTATGAAATTCCAAAATAACCGGTCAGTACCGGGATCACTTTCCTGTTTTTGCTGCCACCGTATCCGTCTTTGGCGCAGCTGCTATTACACTATCTTTTCCTGCCCCGCCACCCTGCTTCATCCTGATATAAGCTATCACTTCCCAGCGTTGTTTCACATTCAGTTGTGACGCATAGCTACCCATTGTATTCCTGCCATAAGTAATAGAATGGTACATCGTTCCATCCGCCATTTTCGTAGCGATAGGATCTGTTACCAGGTTTCTCGGCGCTGCCGGAAATGGACCAGTACCATCTTTCCAAAGAGGGCCATTGCCATCCAGCTTGGCACCATGGCAGATACCACAATTCACCATGTATATTCTCTCGGTTTCCTTCATATCAATGCTATCGGTATTAAGCGGACTTTTCACACTGGCAGAATTAGCATACCCGGCAGAATCATTTGCATAAGGATATACAAAAAGCATATCCCCACGGGCTATAGTACCTGTCACCGGCATCGCCGTATAATTAACGCCTTTTGCTTTCAGGTTTTCGGTACTGGCATAGGTTTCATAAGCACGGCTGTAGGACATATCCGGCATGTAAGCCCGTCCGGGATTTCTCCGGGGGCCTCCGCAACTTGCCGTCAGCAAAACCACTGCTGCCAAACCTGTTATAATCCAATATTTTTTCATCAAAAAAAATTTAAATCCCAAATAAAAAATCTCAAATTCCAACTCCTCTTCTTAATGCGCCGCTTCCACGCCTGCTTTCTTTTCAAAACGTTTGGTGTCCTTATCATAACGACCCAGCCACCAGCCGGTTTCTTTATACTGCACCTGCACATCTGCACCACCAATGCTCTGTAAAAAGCTGATCGCTTCTGCTTCATTCGTTTTATCGGTGCATTCCAATGCCATTACAAATGTATCGTCAGTTGAACGGGGGTTGAAGTGATCCTTCTTTACAAACGGTGCCAGCTGGCACAGATAGCAAAATGTCAGCACCATGCCCACCGCAGCAAATAATACCGTTAACTCAAATGTAATGGGTATCCATGCCGGTAATGCAAAGAAGGGCTTACCACCAAAGTTCAGCTTCCAGTCCACGGTTAATGCCCAGGTGATAAAACCAACAGCCGTAGCTGTACCGGTAATGGCATAAATAAATCCTGCCGTATGAAGACTGGTATCACGGAGACCCATTGCCTTATCCAATCCATGGATCGGAAATGGGGTGAACACATCGTGGATCTTATACCCTGCACGACGGGTTTTCTTTACAGCCGGAAATAATACCGCCTCATCGTAAAAATTGCCTGTTACAAATTTTTTTACACTCATGTCTTTTAGCTTTTAGCTATGAGCTGCTGGCTTCAAGCCTGCAACCCTGAAAGATTTTATCCTTTTCGTTTTCTACCAGCTAATAGCTTATGGCTAATAGCTAATAGCTTTTCTCTAATGATCATGTTCCTCATCGTGAGCAAATCCCTCCGTATCCTTCTTCTCTATATCATCCATCTTCTCCTTATATTTTTCACCGCTGCGTTTTAATATATGTTTGATCTCTGCTAACGCAATTACCGGGAAGAATTTGGAGAACAGGAAATAACAGGTAAAGAACAACCCGAATGTTCCCAAATAAAATCCAACTTCCCAGATGGTGGGTGTATAGTATGTACTCCAGGCACTGGGCAGATAGTCACGATAAACTGAAGTAACGATGATCACAAACCGCTCAAACCACATACCGATATTGATCAATATGGACATGAAGAAAGTAAGCAGCAGGTTTCTTCTCATTTTCCGGAACCAGAATATCTGCGGCGACAATACGTTACATCCCATCATGATCCAGTAACTCCAGCCATAAGGACTGTTCAGGTTCAGCCTGTTTTGGAAGAAGGCAAAATTCTCATACTCCACTGCGGAGTACCATGCCATGAACAACTCCGTGAGATAAGCAATACCAACAATGGAACCCGTCAGTACAATTACCTTATTCATCACTTCAATATGTTCCAGGGTAATATAATCTTCCAGTCCTAATACTTTCCGGGTCACCACCAGCAGGGTTTGCACCATTGCAAAACCGGAGAAGATGGCACCCGCCACAAAGTAAGGCGGGAAGATGGTGGTATGCCAGCCCGGTACTACCGAAGTGGCGAAGTCGAATGATACGATAGTGTGTACAGACAATACCAGTGGTGTGCTCAACCCGGCTAATACCAGTGAGAGAGCTTCATGCCGCTGCCAGTGTTTGGTACTTCCTGTCCAACCAAACGCTGCCACTCCATAAAACATTTTAGCCCATTTCTTCCGGGCCCTGTCACGCAGGGTAGCAAGGTCGGGCAATAAACCAGAGTACCAGAATAGTAAGGAAACCGTGAAATAAGTTGATATCGCAAATACGTCCCACAACAGGGGTGAGTTAAAGTTCACCCACAACGGACCTCTTGTATTGGGATAAGGAAGTACAAAAAAGGCATTCCACACACGGCCCATGTGCCAGATCGGGAATTGGCCCGCACACATTACCGCAAAGATGGTCATCGCTTCCGCCGCACGGTTCACACCTGTTCTCCAGCCCTGGCGGAATAATAATAAGATAGCAGAGATCAGTGTTCCGGCGTGACCAATACCCACCCACCATACGAAGTTGGTGATGTCCCAGCCCCAACCAACGGTCTTGTTAAGGTTCCACTGTCCTGTACCATATATTACCTCCATGGTTACAGAGATAATACCAAAAATGAGCAAAGCCACAGAAATGAGAAACCCCATCCACCAGAGTTTGGAGGGCTTGGCTTCCACGGGACGGCAAATATCTTCAGTTACCTGGTGGTAATCTTTATCGCCATCCACCAGCGGTGGTCTTACCTGTGATTCGTACCTGAGTAATGACATATCTTTTTAAGCTTTGAGCTAAAAGTTTTGAGCAGTTAGCTTTTTTATTATTAAGTCAACGTTCTGTCCTTTGGTCATCGTCTGTTGCGGCGCATTTATCCACCGAAGCTTTAGCGTAGGCGGACCGTTCATCGTCCCGTTCTTTGGTCATCAAGCCCCGGGTTTCACCCGGAGTTCTTTATGTTTGACCCCTGCCTGCCGGCAGGCCTTCGGGGTCTGCTAATGCGGTTCTACTACTTTCGGCACAGAAGGCAATGTGCTGTCCGCCTTATGCTCTTCCTTTCCATGTTCGCTACCACCCGTTGCTGCATGATGTTCCTCACCACCCCAGTTCGATGCTTCCTCATCTGTATTTCTCACTTTAGCGAGGTAGGTAATATTTGGCAGCACATGCAATTGTTCTAATACATGGAAACTGCGCTGCGGATTATCATTGCGCACTTTGCTCAGTTCGCTTTCTTTGTCATGGGCATTTCCAAACACAATAGCATTAGAAGGACAAGCCGTTTGACAAGCCGTTTTAGCATCTCCATCTTTCAGCATACGATTCTCTTTCTTCGCATCCAGTTTGGCTGCCTGTAATTTCTGTACACAGAAAGAACATTTTTCGATCACCCCTCTTGAACGAACGGTAACATCCGGGTTCAGCACCATCCGGGTAATGTCGTCATTCATTTGCTCGATCACATTGTCCAGTTTGCCCACCAATTGCTGGTCACGGTTATTCGGGAAGCTGTCTGCTCCTGTATAATCCGCCCAGTTAAAGCGGCGCACTTTGAACGGACAGTTATTAGCGCAATATCTTGTACCGATACAACGGTTATAGGTCATTTGGTTCAATCCTTCACTGCTGTGGTTGGTAGCAGCTACCGGGCACACATTCTCACAAGGTGCATTATCACAATGCTGGCACAGCATCGGCTGAAATACTACTCCTTTCAGGTTGTCCGGATCTTTTTCATCTGATATAAAGTAGCGGTCAATGCGAAGCCAGTGCATATCATGGTAGCGCAGCACTTCTCTTTTACCAACTACTGATACATTATTCTCTGCATGACATGCCACCACACAAGCGCCACAACCAAAACAGGCATTCATGTCAATGTTCATTCCCCATTTGATGCCGGGCTGATCATGCTGCGGGTATAAAGTGGCATTCCTGAAATCTTCGTTGGAATTTTTGTAAAACGCATCTTTCAGTTCATTGCTGAAATCAGTAATCACATTCGGGTGCCCTTTGAAAGAATGCATGGTGGTCTCTCTTACTACTTCTTCCCGGTTTTCGTAAGAGTTATGCTTTTGTGTCTGTGCTATTTTGTACGATTCATTCAGGTTGGTGGTTACTGCACCGGTAGCCTGGTAGTCAACGGTGGTACCATTGAAAGAAGCCAGCGGATACGCATTCACTCCTACACCGGCAGCCGTCACACCCATTGCTTCATTTCTGCCATATCCCACTGCTATTGCTATCGTATCAGCATTCATACCGGGGAAAACAAGTACCGGTATCTTTATTTTATTCTTCCCGACTGTTAATTCAATGGTGGGCTTTTGCGGATAATATTCATAATCATTATCCAGTTTGATGCCCAGTTCTTTTGCTTTGGGAATGGAGATCAGTGCATAGTTGTCCCAGGTGGCTTTAGATACCGGGTCGGGCAATTCCTGTAACCAGGGATTACCTGCTTGTGAACCGGTGCCCATGGATACTTTCTGATAAAGCACCACTTCAGCACCGCTTACTTTTTTATACCCGTTGATGGCAGTAGTGGCTTCGGCTACTCCTGCAGCGCTGTAAGAACCGGCAGATGCGGCAGACGCTGTTTCAGAAACACCATCCTGTAATGCTTTGTTGAAAGCGGCTTCAGAACCCAGCTTGGCGGTCCAGTAGGCTTTGAAATACGTTTCGTAATCAGTATTGTTACCGCTCCATTTCAACAACGATGTTTGATAAGGGCGGGTTTTGAATAGCGGGTAAATAGTAGGCTGAAGAAAACTTACATAACCGGTCTTGGCTTCTGCATCGCCCCAGCTTTCCAGGTAGTGATGATTTGGAATAATGTATTCGCACAACTCAGTCGTTTCATCCATCTTTTCATTGAAAGAAACTTTCACTTTCACTTTATCCAATGCTTTCTTAAACCGGTCTGCATCATAATGAGTGTACACCGGGTTAGCGCCATGTATCAGTAATGTACCAACTGTACCGGCTTCCATATCTGCCAGCAACTGGTTGAAATCGCTGTCGATACCCTGGCGGTAATTCACTGGTTTGCTCCAGTCAATCGTTTTGCCGTAGGCACCAATAGCATTATTGATCGCATTTACAATTACCTGTACGTTTTTATCATTGCTGCCGCAAACAACCAGTGCTTCACCATTGGCTGCTTTCAGGGCTGCTGCTGCACTTTTAATACCGGCTTCCAGTTTAGCGTTAGTAACAGGAGCAGCTCCTTCAGTTCCGTTAATAGCATTCAGCAGGTCCAGGGCAACAGCTGCTGTTTCTGAAGGGCGGTGCGTATATCTTTCATCTGCATTAGAACCTGTCATGCTCAAGTATCCTTCAAAATGAAAGTGCTTGCTCATAGAAGGATTCTTTTCATCTATGCGGCGGCCTTTGGAATAGCCTTTGGCAAATTCCACCGGGCTAAGCCAGGTGCCAAGGAAATCGGCGCCAAGGCTTACTATTACTTTGGCGGCGCCAAAATCATAAGAAGGTATTTTTCTTCCGAAACCACTGGCTTCGTTGGCCAGCAGCATACCGCTGTAAGAAACGGCATCATATTGTACATGCTTTAAGTTCGGAAACTTAGCAATGATCTCTTTGGTAGACGGGGAAACAACTGTATCTGTAAGTAAAACAATGGAACCGCCTGCTGCTGCAATGGCTTTTCCCACCATATCATCAAAGGCTTCGAATGTGGGAACCTCTTCAAACTTTACTTCTTTATCCTTTACCATGCGGTGCAGCGGAAACTTGGCCCGGTACATATCATACAGGTCAAGCACAGATGCCTGTGAACGGGCGGTGGTACCACCATTGGTAAATGAAAGCGTATTTCCTTCTATCTTGATCGGGCGGCCATCTCTTACTTTCGCTACTACCGGTATCACATCACCATCCTGAACATAGGTGGTGGCATAATATTTTGGCACCCCGGGAATCAGGTTCTCCGGTTTATTGGCATAGGGAATTGCTTTACGTACCGGTATCTTGCAACTGGCCGCCAATGTGGCAGCAGCGGTACTAAAACCGAGATATTTTAAGAAATCCCTGCGGGGAGCTTTCGCATCGATCAAACCTTTATCATCAAACCCTTCAAAAGGCAGCTCTTCCTGGAATTCATCCTGGGACTGCTTCTTGTAATTTTCCGGGTCATTCACCTCTCCGAAACTTTGCCAGTATTTAGCCATAATTTGAAAATTAGAGAATTATACAATTTGAAAATGTGACCTCAGTTCGATGTTTGCCTTTTACATTTCCAAATTTTCACATTTACTATTTACACATTGAATATTAATAGTGACATTTCTGACATTCTAATCCACCGATATCCTGCACCCTTATACTGTCCATTCTTACCAGCTTCATGATGCTGTCGATCTTGAACTTCCTCTCTTTAGCAGTAAGAACAGTGTTTTTTCTGATAGCGTCCAGCTCACCTGTCTTTAAATCATTATGAAACTTCTCGTAAATGCTGTAGAATTTGTTTCCAGTGCTGTCGTAGTTAAAGTCCACTTTGGTTTGCCGGTGACAGTTCACACACCAGCCCATGCTTAGTTCAGACACCTGCTTCACTTCATCCATGGCAGTTATTTCACCGTGACAGCTCTGGCACTGTACTTTACCGGTCTTTACGTGTTGTGAGTGGTTGAAATATACATGGTCGGGCAGGTTGTGGATCTTTACCCATTCGATCGGTTTGGATTTGGAGGGATTCCATGCAGCTGCATTCTTGGGGTCGAAGCCTGCATATTTATATAATTTCTCGATCTCGGCTGTTCCGTTTACCTCATCGCCGCTTTCATCGTAGAGCTTAGGGCCTTTTTCGTACGTATTGATCGCTTTATGGCAGTTCATACACACATTCACCGAAGGAATAGTGGCATGTTTGCTTTCTGTAACGGAGCTGTGGCAGTACTGGCAATTGATCTGGTTGATACCAGCATGCACTTTATGGGAGTAATAAATAGGCTGTACCGGCTGATAGCCTTTCTGGCGGCCAAGGCCGATGGCGCCTTTGGTCACAAAATAACCACCAATGACAAAAAACACAATGGCTGCCATGGCGATGTACGCCTTGTTTTTGTAGAAAGCAACCGGATCAGGGCGGGAGATGCCTTCTGCATCATCGCTCATTTTCTTCAGGTTGCTGTTCACCTGCATTAATATAAGGGCTATGATACCGAGAATGAGGGAGATAACGCCAAAGATGATGGCGTTGGAATTGCCTTTTTCGGGGACATTAGCACCGTCTGTGGTGGTGGTTGGGGTTTTACTTTTTGCCACTACATCCTCTACATATGCAAAGATGGAAGCCACTTCTTCATCCTTAAGTTCAGGATATTGGGTCATTATTGAGCCACCATATTCTGTTTTTAGGGCCACATAACGGGGTTCCGTACCAATTAATTTATTTACATTTCTTACCCAATTAGCGATTTTTTTTATATCACCTGAATAGTAATCGTTATCCCGAACTCCCCCAAGCATTGGGCCTGTGCTTGGTTTTAATGGATTATGGCAACTGGCACACTTTCCATTAAAAAGCGCCTTACCTGCTGCTATATCCTGTGCCGAAATATTTGCGATAGAAAAAACAAAGAATGAGAGAAAAAAAAGTGTCAGTCTTTGGCCGATTGGTTTACAGGGAATCATAGATTCAATTGATCTAAAAAAATGTGGATAAAAACCGTTAGTCAGCCGCAAAAATAAGTCAGGAACTTAACAAAAAGACAATGGCTTTAACTTTTTTTTAATCCGCTACCAGTCTGCATTTCAGCGGATTTATAAAGGTTTTGCCGGGCAAGTCAATGTTGTTTGTCATAAATCAGTCAACATCAGGATAAAGTTCAACAGTTATTAAAAATAGCAACCTTCATGAATGTTTTTTCCGCACTTTTGCCGCAATGTTTGAAAAGCTGCAACAGAAATGGAAGGTGAATGGCCTTCAACTGGCCCTTATACTATGCACTTTTGCCATCGGCGGCAGCCTTACTGGTTATACGGCCCGTAAATTAATGCCTCTCCTCGGCATCGGCTCCAACTGGCTTTGGATACTCGTTTATATCATCCTCGTTACGCTTATCTGGCCGATAGCGGTGCTGCTCATCAGCATACCATTCGGAAAGTTCTCCTTCTTTACCCGCTATCTTAAAAAAATCGGCCGCCGGATGGGTTTGGTAAAACAGGAGGCCCCCGAAAAAAAGGATGCTCCTGAAAAAAAAGAATTGCCCGTAAAGCGTATTGCCATTTTTGCTTCCGGTGCCGGTACTAATGCACAAAACATTATCACCTATTTCAACAATAAACCTGAAACAGGGATCAGGGTTGCTTTGCTGGTTTCCAATAATCCATTGGCTGGTGTTCTCTCCATTGCGGAAAAAGAAGATATCCCGCTGTTAGTGATCAGAAAAGAAAATTTCATTTCTGGTGATGCCCACATCCTCTATTTAGAAAATTATAGTATTGACCTGATTGTGCTTGCCGGCTTTTTATGGAAAGTGCCCCCGTTGTTCATGAAAAAATATCCTGATAAGATCATCAATATTCACCCGGCATTATTACCCAAACATGGCGGCCAGGGTATGTATGGGAAAAAAGTGCATGAAGCAGTGATCAGCAATAAAGAAACCGAAAGCGGCATCACCATTCATTATGTGGATGAACAATATGACCACGGACGAGTTATTTTCCAAGCCACCTGCCCGGTAGCTGCAACGGATACGGCTGCCGGTCTTGCCCGCAAAGTACAGGAGCTGGAATATAAACATTACCCGGAAGTGATTGAAAAACTGCTGGTATAAAAGAAGCCGAAGCAGCCTTTCTGATCAATAAGAGAGGAATACAAGCCACACTTTAAAGAACCTTTTGCATTTTCTTTCGTTACTTGCCGGTAATTAAATCGTTTTGCCGCAACGTAAACTTTACATACCTGCATTTATTGCTGTTTTCTTGTTCCTGGACGGTTTTTCCGCCACGGCCCAATCATATAAGATAAGCGGTTATGTGTACGACAGTTCCCGCAACTATCCCCTGGAAGCCGTAAGTGTGCTTTCCACCTCCGGCAAAGGGGCCGTATCCAATTCAGACGGGTTTTACCAGATAGAAGTGGGCGAAAAAGATTCCATCTGGTTCAGCTACCTGGGCAAACCTACCATCAAGTTTCCGGTATTAAAGATCGCCAACCCATATGAGTTTGATGTCTCCCTGCATGTAAGTGTGCCCACATTGAAAGAAGTAAAGATCAAGCCGAAGAACTATAAGTTTGATTCGATACAAAACAGGAAAGACTACGCTAAGATCTTTAATTACGAAAAGCCGAAATTAAAAGTGGTGACACCACAGTATGGTGTCGGCGCCGGTTTCGACCTGGATGAGATCATCAATATGTTCCGTTTCAAACGAAACCGTAGTATTGCCTCCTTCCAGCAACGACTGCTGCTGGATGAGCAGGATAAATTTATTAATCACCGTTTCAACAAAGTGCTGGTTCGCCGCCTTACTTTATTAACCGGCAACGAACTGGACAGTTTTATGCAATTATACAGGCCTTCCTACCTATTTACCAAAATGGCCGGCGAGTACGAATTTCAATACTACATCAAACAGGCGCTGTACCGTTTCAAACTTGGGCTCCGCCCGGAGCCTGTCTTTAAAGAAGAGGAAGAATAGTTCTGTTTATTTCTCCCTAAGTAAAAAAAGAAAAGTAATTTTCACTACTCTTTCTTAACCAACTCCCTTTTTTATGAAACGTATCAGCTTTATTGCGGCTGCTTTATTGTTGTTTGTCAGCAGCAGTTTTTCGCAAACAGATTCCCTTCCTTCTTTTGTAAAAGACAGCCTGGATACATATGTGGAAAGGGGATTAAAAGAATGGCAGATACCCGGAGTTTCTGTCGCTATCGTTAAGAACGGAAAGGTGGTATATATGAAAGGGTATGGTGTAAAAGAACTGGGAACAACTGATAAGGTGGATGAGAATACCCTGTTCATGATCGGGAGCAACAGCAAGGCATTTACCGCCACTGCAATGGCCATGCTGGATGCTGACAAGAAGCTGTCACTGGATGATAAAGTACAAAAATGGCTGCCCGATTTCAAACTATACGATCCCTGGGTGGCTAAAGAAGCTAATATAAGAGACCTGCTTTGCCACCGCCTCGGCTTTGAAACCTTCCAGGGAGATTTTATGTATTTCGATTCCGACCTTACCACTGCTGAAGTAAGAGAAAAAATGGGCAAGCTAAAACCGATGTACAGCTTCCGCAGCAAATGGGGTTATACCAACTCCGCTTTTATGACAGCCGGAGAGATCATTCCTAAAGTAACGGGCCAGTCATGGGCAACTTTTATTACCGACAGAATTTTTAAGCCGCTGGGTATGAATAATAGCCTGGCTTTATCAAAAGATATAAAACTGGCAGGTAATAAATGCGCCGCACATACGGTAGTAATGGGTGAACTGAAAAAGGTCCCTTACGGCAATATTGATAACCTGGCCCCGGCAGGAAGTATTTCTTCCAGTGCCAGCGATATGAGCAAATGGGTGATGACACTGCTGAACAATGGTAAGCTGGATGGTAAAGAAGTCATACCTGCAGGCGCTATTGCGCAAACAAGACTACCACATTCTATTTTGGGCAATGGCGGACATATGTTCAACAAAGCACATTTTAATCTATACGGTCTCGGCTGGTTCCTGGAAGAATATGCCGGCAGAAAAATTGTAGCTCACACCGGTGGCGTAAATGGTTTTGTGACCAGCGTATGTTTGATTCCCGAAGAGAAACTTGGGATCATTGTTTTGACCAACACCGATGCTAATAATTTTTATGAAGCACTGCGCAATGAAATTGAAGACGCTTATCTCGGCTTGCCCTACCGCAACTATAGCAAAGTGTACCGCAGTTACCAATGGGCCGATGAGGAAGAAAAAGCAAAACAATACAAGGTCATCCGTGACAGTATCGCCCTGAATCCAAAAACAGAGTTGCCGCTTACTGCCTATGCAGGCGAATATATGCACCAGGTATATGGCAAGATGAACATCAAAATTGAGAATGGCAAACTCATCATGCGGTTTGAGCACCACAAAGGAAGATACGGAACGATGGAGCCGCTTGGTGGAAACCGCTTTTTCTGCACCTACAACGATCCGCTGTATGGTATGAAGAAATTGGAATTTGCTGTGGTCAATAAAAAGGTAAGATCATTAACGGTAAAAGTGGCCGACTTTGTTGAGTTTACTACTTATGACTTTATCAAAATAAAATAATGGTGAAAAACTATCGTCTGCCTTTATTAGTAGTTCTGTTTCTTTTAAGTGCTGTAATGGGTTTGGCCCAGCGGGCAAAAAAAATTCATTTTAATGCCATCCTTGTTGATACACATAATGATATTCCCACCACTGCGATAGATGGCGGGGTAAGTTTTGACCAGGCATTGAAACACAAAACCCATTCTGACCTGCAGCGCATGAGTGAAGGTGGTGTGGATGCACAATTTTTTTCTATCTGGTGCGATGGCAATATGAAAGACCCGTATGCCTGGGCCAACCGGGAAATTGATACGGTGCTGGCCTGGACCAATCGCAATCTTGGCAAGATGATGCAGGCTTTTACTGCTGCTGATATTATTATTGCATCCAAACAAAAAAAACTGGCTGTGCTCTTTGGTGTGGAAGGCGGGCACATGATTGAAAATGATATCAGCAAGTTAGATGCCTTGTATAAAAGAGGCGTTCGGTACATGACCATCACCTGGAACAATTCAACTGATTGGGCAACATCAGCCCTGGATGAGGCCTCCCCACGAACTTCGTTCCCAACCTTCGCTGATAGCTCGGTTGCCTCCGAAGGAGGGGCTTTAAACTCCGAAGGGAAAAAAGGTCTTACTGATTTTGGAAAGCAGATAATAAAGCGAATGAATGAACTGGGTATGCTGGTAGATCTGTCTCATGTGGGTGAACAAACATTTTGGGACGCCATTAATACCACTACTAAACCGGTACTGGTCTCTCATAGCTGTGTGTATGCACTCTGCGGCCATCGCAGGAATTTAAAAGATGAACAGATAAAAGCAGTGGCAAAAAATGGTGGCGTTATTCATCTTAATTTTTACAGCGGTTTTCTTGATCCGGCGTTTGAAGCAAGAAGCGATGCGTTTACATTGAAGCATAAAGCGGAAATGGATTCTATGCTGAAAATAAACCCGGAACCCTACTTCATGCAAGTGTACCTGTTTAACAAATACCCGGACGAAGTGAAAAGTTTGCGGCCGCCCTTATCACTACTCCTCGATCATTTGGATTATATCGTTAAACTGGTGGGTGTGGACTACGTGGGCCTGGGCAGCGATTTCGATGGAGTCAATTCATTGCCTGCCGGATTGGAAGGAGTGGAAGATTTCCCTAAGATCACTGAAGAACTGGTGAAAAGAGGTTATACTAAAAAAGAGATACGGAAAATATTGGGAGGAAACTTCTTGCGGATGTTTGCTGCAAACGAGCATTAAAAATACTTTTTATGGAAGTATACACTCCATTACAGAAACCGTTAAACCAGAATCAAAGGCGGATCGAGATCGTTGATCTGCTCCGCGGATTGGTAATGATCATCATGGCCCTGGACCATACCCGTGATTATTTTCATAGAGAAGCTTTTACCGGCGATCCGCTTGATCCGGCCACCACCACTCCCATTTTATATTTCACCCGGTGGATCACCCATTTTTGTGCACCCACCTTTGTTTTTCTTTCGGGCATTTCTATCTGGTTGCAAAGCCAGCGCAAAACAAAAAAGGAGCTAAGTATTTTTTTGATCACCCGTGGCCTGTGGCTGGTACTGGTAGAGATCTTGATTATGAGCTTTGGTATTAGTGGCGATATTCATTTTGGTACAATTTTCTTACAAACCATCTGGTCCATTGGTATCAGCATGATCATACTTGGTCTTTTTATCTGGTTGCCATTCCGGGTGGTGCTTGCAGCGGGGCTGCTGATCGTGCTGGGGCATAATGCGCTGGATTTTGCTGAGCAAGACCGGCAGGGGCAGGTGCCTTTATGGTGGAGCTTTCTTCACCGGCCAACTTTCATTCAGCTTGGTGGCGGTCATACGCTCGGTGTACTGTACCCTTTCCTTCCATGGGCAGGATTGATGATGCTGGGTTATTGTTGCGGAAAGCTATTTACCACTATTCAGCCCCCGCAGCGAAACAGGACATTGCTGTGGATAGGTATTGGCGCTTTATTATTGTTCATTGTGCTACGGGCCATTGACGTTTATGGCGACCCGCTTCACTGGAGCGAACAAAAGAATGGTCTCTTTACGTTCCTGTCTTTTATGAATGTGCAAAAATATCCGCCGTCATTATTATTCATGTGTGCCACAGTAGGCTGGGCTCTTATCTTCATGGGATTGGTAAAAAATACCAGCACCCGGCTGGCAACCATCATTTCGGTGTACGGGCGGGTACCTTTCTTTTACTACATCCTTCATTTTTATTTGCTGAACCTGTTGCACATCATTTTTTTTGTGGCAAGAGGGCATTCCTTTTCCGAAGGAGCAAAAGGTCTTCCCGGTTTTCCTTTCAAATTTGCCATTCCCGGAGAAGGGTATGGTCTATGGGTGGTATATCTCGTCTGGATCGCTGTTGTGGTTTCATTGTATCCGCTATGCAAATGGTACGACAGGTACAAAACCAATCATAAAGAAAAGTGGTGGCTGAGTTATTTATAAAATAAGGGATGGCATTGTGTGACGGATAAATTGCGGCACAATAACTAACTTAGAACCACTGCTAATAAAAATCATATGGAACAAACAACACTTGGCATCGGCACCCGTCTGCAGCATACCCACCATGGCCCCGGTGTGATAGTAGGCATCAAATATGCCACTTATATTATTTCCTTTATCAATACGGGCATTAAAGAAATAGACAAGACAGATGATAAACTGGATGATATCATTCCTGAGAATGTAACTGCAGAAATAGAAACCGCCAGTGAAGTGGAAAGGTCCTTACTTAAAATACTGCGGCTCTGGGGCGGCATCACCGAAAATGTGCCGCTGGGTGACAAATGGATAAAAGGAATGATGCTGCTGCAGCCAGCTGATAAAAGTTTGAAACCAAAAGAAATTCCGATCGATGATTTCTTTCATAAGATAGTGATGCTGCGGGACCGATTACGGGTGCTGGAGCAAAACATCAATAGCAATAAAACACTGAGCGACGAAGAGAAGGTGAATATTCAGCAATATATCACCCGCTGTTATGGTTCCCTCACTACGTTCAATGTATTGTTTAAAAACAAAGAACAGTGGTTTGTTGGAGAGAAAGGAAGCAAAGAAGATTGAAAAGGGGCATCGCAAATGCATTACCCCTTAACTATTAACCATCAACCTTTAAACAAATCATTAAACTTTTATTACTGCTTCTTCGGGCAGGTATTCAATCCAACCAGGGTATATAACGGACAAAAACTCACCAGGCTGGTAAGTACAAATACTCCTCCCAGGATAACAAGGATCAATCCTATTGTTCCCGTTACAGTTCCGCTGAAATAGAGATAAGCAAATACAGCCGCTATTAATACCCGGATAATGCGGTCTGCGTTTCCCATGTTTGGTTTCATACATAATAGTTTTACTGATCAAAATAGTTTTATTACCAAAACGATACCGGCAACAAGCGCCAGGCAAATAATACAAACCATCAACAGCCTGAACCATTTGCTTTTCATATTCCCGGTTTACTTCGTAAAACTATCAACTGCCATTTTTATGGTGGGTGACATCTGTCACGTTTTGGGATGATTTACACCCTCCGTTCCATTTTACTAACACGGTGTTGGCAGGGGAATGGCCTTATATATCCTTTAAAGTGAATAATTTGTATCTTACCCATATGAAAAGACTACTGTTATTGTTGCTGCTTCCATTACAATCAATGGCGCAACAATCAGCCACCGATATTTCCCGTTGGGAAAAACAGGCACAGCAGGTTACCATCATCCGTGACAACTGGGGCATCCCGCATATTTATGGAAAAACAGATGCCGATGCTGTTTTTGGTCTTCTGTATGCACAATGTGAGGATGATTTTAAACGGGTGGAGATGAATTATATTGAAAAGCTGGGTCGCATGTCGGAAGTAAAAGGCGAAAGTTCGTTGTACGATGATCTGTACATCCGTCTTATTATTGATTCTGCAGAAGCGGTGGCCGATTATAACAAAAGCCCGGCCTGGTTAAAAAAACTTTTACAGGCGTATGCGGATGGTATCAATTTTTACTTATATAAACACCCGCAGGTACGACCAGCCCTGCTCACCCATTTCAAACCCTGGTACCCGTTATTATGGACAGATGGAAGCATTGGTGCTATCAATACCGCCGATGTATCGGAAACGGATGTAAAGAATTTTTACAGCGATGCTCCTACATCCTTTTCAATTGCCACTCCAAAAGAAAAAGAGCAAACAGATGGCTCCAATGGTTTTGCTATTGCACCCTCCCGCACTGCTTCGGGTAAGGCTATCTTATACATTAATCCGCATACCACTTTTTATTTCCGGCCGGAAGTGCAGATGAGCAGTGAAGAGGGCCTGCAGGTGTATGGTGCGGTGACCTGGGGGCAGTTCTTTATATACCAGGGCTTTAATCCTTATTGCGGATTCATGCACACTTCTGCCAATGTGGATGTGGCAGACCTGTATGAATTGAAGATCACAAAAAAAGGAGATCGCTTTTTTTATACTTACAACGGTGCCTTAAAACCGGTAAAGGAAAAGAAAATGGTTTTTTATTATACTACTCCGGCCGGGCTGCAATCAAAAACAATCACCTCTTATTTCACACATCACGGCCCGGTGATGGCAAAGCGGAATGACAAATGGATAAGCGTTCGTTCCTATAACCGGTCACTGAATGGCCTGCAGCAGTGCTGGATGCGCAATAAAGCCAAAGGACTGGATGATTATAAAAAGATAATGGCGCTGCGGGGCAACACATCCAACAACACGATCTTTGCAGACAGGAAAGGAAATATTGCGTACTGGCATGGCAACTATATTCCAAGGCGAAATCCGAAAACGAACTGGGCCCTGCCGCAGGATGGAAGTACCTCTGCAACCGAATGGAAAGGCTTGCACACAGTAGAGGAGACCGTTCATCTCTACAACCCTTCCAACGGCTGGATACAGAATTGTAATTCCACCCCTTTTACTGCTGCCGGAAACAATAGTCCGAAAAGAGAACAATACCCTAACTATATGGCCCCGGATGGTGAAAATTTCAGGGGCATCAATGCCGTACGGGTTTTAAAGGATGAAAAAGCTTTTACTATTGACAAGATCATTGCAGCCGGGTATGACAACCGGCTTGCTGCGTTTGAGGTATTAATTCCTGCTTTGCTGAAAGCATATGATAAAACAATTACCCCGTCACATAAAATTTACGACCTGCTGAACCAACCAATAGAACTGTTACGAAAATGGAATTACCGGGTGTCAGATACCTCCGTAGCCACAATGCTGGCTATAGAATGGGCGCAAAAACTATCGGCCTCATTGCAGCGGGTATATATTGATGAAGGCTGGGATGACCAGGTGGCCATCAATAAAAAATTTGCTGAAACGGCTACCCCGGAAGAACTGCTGCCGCCACTGGTGGATGTACTAAATGAATTGCAGCGAAAGTTTGGACGCTGGCGTATTGGTTGGGGAGAAATAAACCGGTTTCAGCGAATTTCAAGTGATATCACCCAGCAATATAAAGATGATGAAACCAGTACCCCTGTTCCATTTGCTTCTGCGTCCTGGGGCATGCTGCCGGCCTACAACAGCCGCTACTTTCCGGGCACTCAAAAAAGATATGGTGTAAGTGGGAACAGTTTTGTTTGCGCAGTAGAATTTGGTGAACGCATAAAGGCAAAATCGCTGCTGGCAGGTGGTGTCAGCGGAGATCCTTCATCACCCCATTTTAAAGACCAGCTGGAAATGTACACACAGGGCCGTTTCAAAGAAGTATTATTTTACAAAGAAGATGTAGTAAAGCATGCAGAAAAGACGTATCATCCCGGTGACTAGAAATTTTTAACGGGAAGCGATGCCTGCCCATCAGGCCGTTTCTGTAACTTGTGCTAATGAAATGGTTAGCACTCTTCTTGTTATATCCTTTATCATTATTTTCTCAAAATGACAGGTCTTGTGACATCCTGATCATCAACGGCAAGATCATTGATGGCACCGGCAACAACTGGTATTATGGCAACATAGCTGTTAAAAACGGAAAGATCATCGCCATTGGAAGAGATATCAAATTTGCCGCCGCTAAAACAATTGATGCAAAAGGATTGATCATTGCCCCGGGCTTTATTGATGTCCACACCCACCTGGAAGGCGATGAAGCGAAAGACCCTGCCGCAACGAATTTTATTTTGGATGGGGTAACCACCTGCATCACCGGTAATTGCGGGTCCTCAGAAACAAATATTGGTAAGTACCTGTATTATATAGATTCCTTAAAACTGTCCATCAATGTAGCCACGCTGGTAGGTCATAATGATGTGCGCAAAGCCGTGATGGGCCGTGCTAACCGGGATGCCACACCGGAAGAAATGAAACAGATGGAAGAGATAGTGGACAAAGCCATGAGAGATGGTGCAGTTGGTTTATCAACAGGTCTTATATATATTCCCGGCACCTACACCAAAACACCGGAGATCATTGACCTTGCCAAAATTGCAGCAAAATATAATGGTGTCTATGCCAGTCACATGCGGGATGAAGGCGACAGCGTAACGCAGGCCATCGAAGAAGCATTGACGATTGGCAGAGAAGCAAAGATCCCGGTAGAGATCTCTCATTTTAAATTAAGCGGACAACAAAACTGGGGGCGCAGTAAAATAACTGTAGCTATGATCGAAGCTGCCAGGCGGGAAGGCATTGAAGTCACCATTGACCAGTACCCTTACACTGCCAGCAGCACTTCCATCAGCACATTGATACCGGATGAGATACTGGCAGACGGACAAGATTCCATCAAAGCAAGATTGCAACGGCCTGAAATAAAGAAGCAGGTCATAAGTCATATATTAGAACGATTGAAAAAAAGAAAACTGAAACATCTGAGCTATGCCGTAGTAGCTTATTACGAACCAGACACTTCTTATAATGGTAAAAGCATAGAACAGATCAACCTGATGAAAGGCAGAAAGCATAAGCCAAAAGAAGAAGCTTTAACCGTAATTGATATCATGATAAATGGCGGCGCCAGTGCTGTATTTCACGGCATGGGTGAAGAAGATGTAAAACGCATCATGCAGTATCCTTTCAACATGTTTGCCAGCGATGCCACTATTAGAACGTTTGGTTATGGTATGCCCCATCCAAGAGGGTATGGCACCAATGCAAGAGTGTTGAGAAAATACGTAAGAGAAGAAAAAGTAATTTCCCTGGAAGAAGCTATCCGCCGGATGACCTCTTTACCCGCACAAAAATTTCAACTGAAAGACCGTGGCCTGTTGAAAGAAGGTTATGCTGCCGACATCGTCATCTTTGATGAAAAAGAAGTGGACGATGTTTCCACATTTGAAAAACCACATGCTTACTCCAAAGGTTTTCATTTTGTAATTGTAAACGGAGTACTGACAGTGGATAATGAAAAACATTTAGGCATAAGGGCCGGGAAAGCCTTGTTTGGGCCGGGACATAACTAAGAGATTATTATTTCCCCTGCGCTGCAGCTGATTTAACAGTAAACAATTACCAGCCACCACCTCCGCCGCCGCCACCTCCGCCACCGCTACTACCACCACCAAAAGAGGAACCGCCTCCGGATGAACTGGAAGGTGGTGAACTGGCCGATGAAATAGCGCCGCTGAATGAAGAAGTAAAAGACGAACTAAAACTTTTATTATCCCTGGTGAAGCTTTGTGAAAAAGATGAAGTGGCTGTACCGCCCAGGTAGGCCGTATTGATAATGTCCTCAAACTTCTGACCCCACTCCACCTCACAACCTAATGCAATGGCAAAGGGCAGATATTTTTCAAACAGCTCCAATGATTTTTCCGGAGGGTTCATCATGTCAAACCGCTTTTCATCTGCCGTGGACAAAAACATGCGGAAGCCTTCTATCTTATCCATCAGTTTTCTTCCTTCAGGACTATAAGCTGTTAGCAGCTTTGAGAATACTCTTAATACCATCGAACAAAGTATCCAGCCTCCAATAAAATAGGCGATCTGCCAGAAATTTCTCAGCATCAGCGCTTTGAATAAACCACCGATCAATGCCCAAATACCGGCGCCCACACAAACCAATATGGGCAACACTGTATAAGAACTGTTGAGGCTGAACATACCACGGTATCCTTTCCTGAATCCCCCATCTTTATTCTTATAGGTTTCCTCGCAGTACTTTTGAACGGTCTTATTCAGGTCACCAAGGTCACTGTTATACTTTCCTTTTTCAATAGTGGTACCAATAAGGTCTTCAATATCGCTGTCAAAATCATTATAATGCGTCTGTGGCGGCTTACTGGCTTTGCTACTCTTACTAATATGATATTCATTATGTTTAAATATCATTCCCTCTCTTTCCACATCGATCTTTATCTTATTGCGAACCGCTGCATCTACAATCGTGGCTGCCGTTAACTGGCGGCTGTATTTTTTATAATAGATATAACCCAATGCCGCCGGAGAATAACCAGCCGGTGGTTCAAACTGCGGATACACGGTCCCTTTCTCCGGGTCACGGCCATACCGCCTCCAAAAGATGAAACAGAAAATAGCACTGAACAACGCAGCAAGAGGTAAAAAGAAAACCGCTTTGTTATTCCATATCCAATACCCTACCTGTTGCCAGGCACCGGGGCTTTTTATAAATCCTTTGGGCCAGGAAGTAGCAATGGTAATACCTTGTTTGGGCAAAAGGGGCTTGGTGGTTTTAAAAACAACAACAGTACTGTCACCTGTTGTGGTGGTTGTAAACTTGCAATCTTCATTGGCGGCCCCTTGTGGCCCGGTGTAGCATTTGCTGGATAACGGTACGGCTCCTTTTGGTAAAATAATGGTACAGGTTGCTGAATCGATCCGGAATGACCAGCTGTTACCGGTCACATTCCAGTACAGTTCATCATAATCTTCCAGGAGTTTTAGCTGGTGGTTCGTTTCATATGTGATGGAGTAAGTGTATCTGCCCGTAGCAAGATAGGTGTTGCTGCTGCCGATGTAAACCACGATACCGTTCTGTTCTTTCTTGGTATGATAGCTTTCCTTTTTACCATCCTTCAGCACTTCTTTCAGTGAAAAAGTGGTGTTCTGAAAAAGTTTAGCCTTATTAATATAATACAAAGGAAATGCCCTGACGATCCCTCTTTTGATCTCATCATTCATAGAACCGGCCTGTATCAGCGATCGGTCGTTCCCATAAAGAGAATTGGGCCTCCCGTCTCCGTTGAACACAGTGATCTTTTCTGTCACCAGCAGTTTACCATTGGCACCTGTTCTTATTGTAGTATTGTAATGAGTGATGTGGTCACTCATGTTAAATGATAAATAACCCGACAGGCCCGGTGTCTTACTGAATGTTCTTTGCAACTGGGCCCGCAATGCCTCTGTGTACAGTTTCTTGTTCTCATTGAACTGCGGAGAACCTGCATCGGCAACCAGCTTTTTTTGTAACCCGGTTTCTATTTCTTTAAATGCCTGTACGATGCCTGTTTTACTTGCATAGAGTAATAAGGTTTTTATTCCGGGATATTTTTTTTCAAACAATTCTGCGGGAATCATATTCTCTTTAAAAATATCCGCAGAAATAGTATGTACCAGGGAATCCATCTCCGTATCCGTAAAGTATTTCTCGCTGGACTTGGTGTAGAAATAAAAAGGTGATCTTGTTTTTTGTGCAGCCGCCAAAAACATCCAGCAGGATAAAAAGAGTATGAAACTGATCTTTTGCATGAAGAGGGCGGGATTTAAGCCTTGTCAAATTTTACGTTGGGCGCCACTTTCGCTTCCGCATCTTCCGCAAAGAATGCTGCAGGCTTATATCCAAAAGCTCCGGCAACAATGTTTTTGGGAAAAACAGCCAGGCTCTGGTTGTATTCTCTCACCGTACCATTATAATAGCGGCGGGAGTCGTTGATCTTGTCTTCAATAGCCGACAGTTGCTGCATCAGTTCCAGAAATTGGGTATCAGCCTTCAGAGCAGGATAATCTTCTGTAATGGCCACCAGGTTGAGCATGGCCTGGTTCAGCTCCTTGTTGGCTGCATTTTGTTCCTCCATATTATCGCCGGCAGCCACACTTTTATTGCGCCATTTCACTACTTCAGTCAGCGTTTTATTTTCATGACCGGCATAGCCTTTTACTGTTTCCACCAGGTTAGGTATAAGATCATTCCGCTGCTGCAGGCAGGCGCCGATACCACTGGCCCCCTCCTGGGTAAGGATACGTTCTTTGGCCAGTTCATTAAAAATGGAAATAAGGGCGATGATAATAATTACTGCTCCAACGCCAATGGCGATGAGTAAAATAGTAGCGGTTGACATGGTTTAATGGTTGGTTTGAATGATCAATCCCATTCGATAGGTGAATATAAATTATTCTCCTGAAAAGTTATAGAACAGCTATCCTTCTTTTAGTACTGCAGCAGTTTTTGTACTATTTCATCCAGCCTTGCTTTTGCCATAAAATTATTCTCCAGCTCAATGCTGAATGGTATTGGCGTATCCAGTGAGGCACAGCGCAGAATGGGTGCATCTAATAAGCCAAAACAGTTCTCAGCGATCCAGGCAGCTATTTCGCCACCAATGCCGCCGGTCAGTGTGTCTTCATGTAATAATAATACACGGCCGGTTCGTTTTACGGCCTCTCTTATTGCCAGGTAATCTAATGGAAGCAATGTTCTCAGGTCAAGTATATCAATGGATATTTCCGGGTGTTCTGCTGCATAATCTTCTGCCCAATGAACCCCGGCACCATAAGTAATAATTGAAATATCGTCACCGGCTCTTACATGTCTTGCTTTACCAATTTCTATTTCATAATACTCAGCCGGCACCGGGCCACTTACGGAACGGTAAAGGGCCTTATGCTCAAAGAATAATACCGGGTTTGGATCGTTGATAGCGGCAATGAGTAATCCTTTTGCATCCATTGGTGTGGAAGGATACACTACTTTCAATCCGGGAGTTTTTACAAACCAGGCTTCATTGCTTTGTGAATGGAATGGTCCGGCACCTACGCCACCACCTGCCGGCATCCGTATCACCACATCTGCATTTTGTCCCCAGCGGTAATGGATCTTGGCTAGGTTATTTATTATTTGATTGAATCCAACCGTTACAAAATCCGCAAACTGCATTTCCATCATGCTTTTATACCCTTCCAGTGATAAGCCCAGTGCGGCGCCTACAATGGCACTTTCACAAAGTGGTGTATTTCTCACTCTCTCTTTTCCAAACTCCTGTACAAATCCTTCTGTTATTTTAAACGCTCCGCCATACTCGGCAATATCCTGCCCCATGAGGATGAGGTTGGCGTGTTGCTGCATGCTTTGGTGCAGCCCCTGTTTTATTGCATCGATCAGTCGCAGTTCGGTAGCCGGTACCGGCGGGTTGTAATTGGGGGTCGAATTATCAACGACGGGGGGCTGTTGCCCGTTGTTTGTCGTCCGCTCTGCATACACATCTCCCAGCTCGGTTTCCGTATCCGCCACTACAGGTCTTGTATCAGCACCAATGACCAGTTCGCTTTCTATTTTTTCTTTGAATTCATTTCGTATCTCCGCTACACCGGTTTCGGTAAGTATATTATTTGTGATCAAAAACTGTTCGTAGTTTTTTATCGGGTCTTTTAGTTCCCAAAGCTTCAGCAGGTCTTGCGGAACATATTTAACTCCGCTGGCTTCTTCATGTCCCCGCATGCGGAAGGTGAGACATTCGATCAAATAAGGTTTTTGATTGTTGATACAATACTCTCTTACTCCCTTTATCGTATCATATACTGCCAGGATATTATTACCATCTATCTGCACCCCTTCCATTCCATAGCCTTTGGCTTTATCAATAAGACTGATGCAGCGGTACTGTTCCGTAGTGGGTGTGCTTAATCCATAGCCATTATTTTCAATGATAAAGATGACAGGCAGGTCCCACACAGCGGCCGTATTCAGTGCTTCATGAAAATCGCCTTCGCTGGTGCCACCATCTCCGGTGAATGCCAGTGCTATTTTTTTCTCCTTTCTGAGTTTATGTGCCAATGCCACGCCATCGGCAATCGCCAGTTGCGGTCCCAGGTGTGATATCATTCCGCAGATATGATGGTCTTTGTTTCCAAAGTGAAAACTTCTTTCTCTTCCCTTGCTGTATCCTTCCTGTGCACCCTGCCATTGCATAAAAAGTTTACTTAAGGGCATATTGCGGGTAGTGAAAACGCCAAGGTTGCGGTGCAGCGGCATGATCCACTCGTCTTCCTGCAAGGCCAGGGTGGCGCCAACGGCGATAGCTTCCTGTCCGATACCACTAAACCATTTGGAAATTTTTCCCTGCCGCAGCAGCACCAGCATTTTTTCTTCGATCAGGCGGGGCCATAGCAGGCTTCTGTAAAAATGAATAAGCTGATCGTTTGATAAATCGTTACGGTCGAAAGTCATGAGAAGTTTAAAAGTTTAATAGTTCACAAGTTCGGGAAGGCGATTCAAAGGTAGAGGTTGTTTTCATATACTTAGGGCTATTCGAATACAAAACTTGTGAACCCTTAAACTTGCAAACTAATAAACTTATCAAACCACCACCAGTTCATAAAAATCTTCCGGTTGTAAATATTGTTGCGCCAGCGATCGTAGTTCTTCTGCAGAAATCGTTTTAATCGTATGAATAGAATCGTAGAAGTATCGTTCTGTAAGATTATTAATAATAATATTTTTCCAGCGGGCAATGATCTGGAACGGGCCATCCAGTTCGCCCAGGATGCCCCCCATCATATAGTTTCGTACCAATAACAGTTCTTCCTCATCTACCGGTTCAGTACAAAGCGTCTTCATCTCCTTATAAACTTCTGCAATAGTAGCTTCGCAAACATCTTTGCCGGCTTCTGTACTTATCAGCCAGGCGGTATCATGCTGGTGATTTTGAATGTAGCTGTGAATACCATAGGTGTAGCCTTTGTCTTCCCGGATATTGCTCATCAGCCTTGATCCGAAAAAACCACCAAGGAGAGTGTTCAGTACCATGGCTTTCATAAAATCGGGATGGTGCCGGTTAGGAAAAGGTCTTGCCATACGAACAGATCCTTGCACACCGTTTGCATCATTTGTTACCCTGAACTTTCTTTCGGCAGAAGGCATTGCTTCTATCAGACCGGTATTGTTTGTTTTATTAGGAAGATCACCAAAATATTGGTTGAGCAATTCCGGCAGGTCTGGCGGAAGTTTTCCTGCCACAAACAGGATAAATTTTCCCTGCTGGTAATACTTTTTATAAAATTCCAGCAATTGTTCCCTGTTCAGGATATCAAAATCTTCGGCTTTACTGTATTTTCCGTACGGATGGTTTTCTCCAAAAAGATATGCGTCTATCAGGCGGTTGGCCACAAATTCACTTTTCTTCAGGTTCACCTTTAGCCGCTGTTTCATATTCTGCTTATAAAGGTCCAGTTCGTCCTGCGGCATTACTGAGTCAGTTATCAGTTCTTTTACCACCGGCAGCAATTCCTTTATGTGTTTTGCCAGGCAATGTAATGTGATCGTTGCTGTTTCATTATGGCAACTCCTGTTCAGGTAGGCGCCGTAGTATTCAAAGTGTTCATTGATCTGGAAGGCTGTTTTGGTGGAAGTGCCGTTGCGCAATAAGAAATTGGCAGTAGCGGCCACTAAATTTTGGTCTTCCTGCCAGTTGCCGGCAAAGAATATCCATTCGAGCGACAACACATCTTCTGCTCCGGCATTCACGGCATATACTTCCACGCCATTATTTAATATGAACTTATCTGCCTGTTTCAGCCGCAGATCAAAGTTGACCGCATCTACTATTTCGGGAGCTTGTTTCCTGTCTGGCATATTGGTCCTTTCCTTTCTCTTTTAATTAATTGTTCGACAAATAATGTATCGTATTGCAATTGGTGTTGCGAAAGATATTCCGGCTTTCCTGCAGGATATCTTCTGTAGTAACAGATGCATATTTCTCCAGCTCAAAATTCATCCAGGAAGCATCACCCAGCAGCTCATAATAAGCAAGGCTGTTGGCCCGGCTCATTACACTCATATCTTCAAAGGCGATCATGCTTTCTGTTTTGTTCTTTACCTTTTGCAGTTCTGCATCAGTTACCAGTTCGTTTTTCATCCGGTCCAGTTCTTTCTCCACTGCTTTTTCTGCAGCTTCCATGGTTACCCTTTTTACCAGTTTCCCTTCTATGACAACCAGTCCGTTATCGGTGCTGCCAAAATGATGGCATTCGATATTGCTGAACAGCTGTTGCTCTTTTACCAGCGACTGGTACAACCTGGATGAGCCGCCGCCACTTAATATATCCGTAAGCAGATCGGTGATATAATATTTCCGGTCCAGCCGGGAGCCCATATGCCAGCATTTGTACAAGGCATCCAGTGGCACATTGGCTTTTATTACCTGTTTTCTTTCCGCTGTTTGCTCAGGCTCTTGTGGCAGGTTTCGTTTATAAGCTTCACCCGATGGAATATCACCAAACCATTTTTCTGTCAATGCTTTTACTTTTTCGGTGGTCACATTTCCGGCCACCACCAGCACAGCATTTACCGGGCGGTAATGCTTAAAGAAAAAATGCTGCACATCGGTCAGTTGTGCATTTTCGATATGAGATAATTCTTTGCCGATCGTCATCCAGCGGTAGGGATGTTTGGTATAAGCCAGTTCCCGCATCTTATGCCACACATCGCCATAGGGTTTAGTAAGATAGTGTTCCTTAAATTCTTCACACACCACCTTGCGTTGTGTTTCCAAACTCTTTTCACCAAAGGCCAGGGAGAGCATCCGGTCGCTTTCCAGCCAGAATGCTGTTTCCAGGTTTTCGGCAGGTAATTGTATATAATAATTAGTGAGGTCGTTGGTCGTGTAGGCATTATTTTCTCCACCAGCCATTTGCAGTGGCTCATCATAATTGGGAATGTTGACAGAACCTCCAAACATCAGGTGTTCGAACAAATGGGCAAAACCAGTTTGTTCCGGGTTCTCATCCCGTGCTCCCACATCATACATAATGTTCATCACCGCCATGGGTGTGCTAAGGTCCTGGTGAACGATCACCCGAAGGCCATTGGCTAACGTGAATTTTTCAAATTGTATCATAATTGAATAACAGTCGTTGATCTTAAAAGTTGTTTCTTAAAAATACACCCCGCAACAGTGCCAGGGCTTCAGATAAAACCGTACTTGTGCTCCGTAGCCAAGGCTTCGGGTAAACTGTACAAGTACGCCTTCGCCAAGGCTTCGGCGTACAAGTAAAAGTATTGAAAATTGTGGCAGAAAACATTGGCTGCAAAGGCCTTGTGTTACAAACTGCATCCTCCCGGTTGAAGCAAACCTACATTATATTTTTAACCTTAAACTCAATTGCTCTTATCTGCCCATCCCGGCGGATGATCAGCTTTATTTTTTCACCGGGGGCCTGCAATGCTATTTTATACTGGTTGAGGTTTTGAGAAAAGTTTTTGTTCACTGCCAGCACCTGGTCGCCTTCTTTTACTCCGGCCGCTTCTGCAGGCGAGCCTTTGGCCACATCCCCGGCTATTATTATTCCCTCCACCAGGTACAATTCCACTCCGGAATAGGAATAGTCAAACGCATCATTATAGTGGCTGTTGGGAGTTAAATGAATATCTCCTTTTTCATAATTCAGTATCACATTAAACCGGCGAAGAATATCATTGCCAAGCAGGCCACACATATAGGGATAGCTGGTTACATTGTTTTCATCATCAAAAATATAGGTGGGTATATTTTTAAATTTGTATGGCCCCAACTTTAGCTCCTTCATTACTACCAGCTCCATATCGATCTTTCCACCCAACCCTTCTCCTTCTTTTACCCAGCGTTTCTTTTTCCGGTCGATGAACATACTGTCATCCACAAAATCACGGGATAATAAAATACACAGGCCAGCCCCCATATCGTATAAAAAACGGGTGTGTACCGTATGCTCATCCCTTACTTTCATTGGCTGTGCAACAAGCATATTGATTGTCGGGCTAAGTAAATAACCTCCCCGTGGATAGCGGATGGTGCCACGGGTACAAATGGTCATCTTCATACTGTCGTAGTCCAGTTTCAAAATATAACGGCTGATCAGTGAATAGCCAATGATACCGTCTATTCTTTCTCCGTACACTGCGGTAAGTATAGAGTAATCATTAATATGAAAGTTCAGACTGTCAACAGTCAGGTTGGGAAAATGAAGCTTTTGATTATAAAGAAAGCTTACTTTATGTATGCCGGCAATTCCCCGGATCGTTCGTTCGGTAGGTACGGGTTTCAGGCCCAGGTAGGCTGCTGTTACGGAATCTAACGATATGCCGCTGCTGCCTGTGTCCAGTACAAAATTCAGCGTATCAGGAGAATCTCCGATTTGGGCATGCAGAATAACAATGCCCCCGGTAAGTTGGGTAAAAGGCACTTTGGTAAGTTGCCTGGATGGGGGTGAAATAAACTCTTCCTGTGCTGAAATGGGGGCACATACCAGTGCGGTAAGGAATACCAATATGGAACAGAACAAATTCTTCATACGTTTGGTGCTGTGACAAGCGTTAGTTCTTTTAAGACAAGCTTTTCCTTAAAAATGATGCAGTACCTGTTACCGCTCAAACTAAAAATACCGCTTTAAAAGGGGGTCGCAAAATCCGGTTATCAGAAAGGTCTTAATCATTTTACTGTATTTGAAATGTACCTTTGCACCATGCAGTTAGAAGAACTATACAACAAGGCCGCTGCTTTTGGCTATTTCTCTGTAGCCGAGGGAGTTTACCTCTATCACCATGCTCCGCTTACCGACCTGATGTTCATTGCCGATGAGCTGAGGAAAAAACAGGTGCCGCACGGCAAAGTGACCTGGCAGATCGACCGGAATGTAAACACCACCAATGTATGTATTGCCAATTGCAAGTTTTGCAATTTCTACCGCATACCTGGCCATGCTGAAGCCTATATTACTGATATGCCCGCATATCGCAAAAAGATCGAGGAGACCCTGAAGTATGGCGGTGACCAGTTATTGCTGCAAGGCGGTCATCATCCTGAACTTGGCCTGCCTTTTTATGTGGATACGTTCAAACAGATAAAAGCCGAATACCCCCATATCAAACTGCATGCACTTGGCCCGCCGGAAGTGGCCCATATCACCAAAATTTCCAAAGGGCCTAACGGCGAAAAACTAACGCACCGGGAGGTACTGCAAGCATTGAAAGAAGCGGGTATGGATTCATTGCCCGGTGCCGGTGCCGAAATATTGATCGACCGGGTCCGGCGATTAATATCTAAAGGCAAATGCGGCGCACAGGAATGGCTGGATGTTATGCATGAAGCACACAAACTAAATATCACCACTTCGGCCACGATGATGTTTGGTCATGTGGAAACCATTGAAGAACGGTTTGAACATTTGGTAAAAATAAGAGACGTGCAAAGTCGCAAGCCTGAAAATGCTAAAGGATTTCTCGCTTTCATTCCCTGGACCTTCCAGGATGTGGACACACTGCTGGCAAAGATCCGCGGCGTACACAACCTTACCACACCGGAAGAATATATCCGTATGATAGCACTCAGCCGCATCATGCTGCCGAATGTAAAAAACATACAGGCCAGCTGGCTGACTGTTGGCAAACAAACCGCATCCATCTGCCTGCATGCCGGCGCCAATGATTTTGGCTCCATCATGATAGAAGAAAATGTGGTAAGCGCTGCCGGAGCGCCGCACCGTTTTACTTATAAAACTATACAGGATGCTATTCGTGAGGCCGGTTTTGAACCACAGCTGCGCAATCAGCAATATGAGTGGAGAGAAATACCGGAAATGATAGAAGAGCAAATTATTAACTATTAGGTGCCTTTATTTTATTAAATTTGAATATGACTGTTATTACAGTAACTATAAAAAAGAAGAAGGCAATCAAAGCCCTCGAAGAATTACGGGCAAACGATCTTATTGATTTTGCTACAAAAAAAAGAACTGTAAAAGATAAAATTCAAACTCACCATGCCAGTGAAAAATCTTTAGCAAAAGACTGGCTTTCCAAAAAAGAAGACGAAGCATGGCAAAGTTTGTAAGGGGTGACGTTCTCGTAATTCCCTTCCCATTCTCAGATTTAAGCGGAACAAAGAAACGTCCGGCATTGGTACTGGCAGATCTCCCTGGCAGTGATATAATTCTTTGTCAGATTACAAGCCGTTTTAAAAAAGACAAATTCTCTTTTGAACTTTCATCAACTGATTTCAGTAAAGGCGGACTGCCAATCCTAAGCTATGTCAGACCAAACAGGATATTTACAGCTGATAAAAATATTATCTTGCGCAAAGCAGGGGAACTAAAAAAAACTGTCACTAAAAACATTATTCAGCAGGTCGTTGACATCCTTGAAAATTAATTATTCACACTCCTTATCAAATGAAAAAAACATTCGCCTGGTTTAGAAAAGTTGCCTTTGCCGAAGGTGTTTCCTTTTTGGTTTTATTATTTATCGCCATGCCACTAAAATATTTTGCCAATATTCCTATGGCAGTTACCATCATTGGTGGTTTGCACGGCGTATTGTTTGTTGCATTTGCCATACTGGCCAACGAGGTTCGGGGTGATTACAAGAAGAATTTCAAATGGCTGATGAAGGCTGGTCTTGCATCAATAGTACCGTTTGGCACTTTTGTAATGGATAAGGAATGGAAAAAGGAAGAAGCTGAAGCCAACGCTGTTTGATCACAACGCAAATCCAACACTGATACCGCCCCAGCGGTGATAATGGCCGGTACGAAATTCTTTGGTTAAAAAGGATTGGGTATAAGAAAGATACAGCCTCCTGAAATTAACGATCATACCCGCATCTGCCTGGAAGGTAATTCTTGAAACATCCCCTGCCGCAATAGTATAAGGGCTTTTCCTGTTGAACAAACCACCCTGCATACTGGCATCATACCCGATAAGATTCATCCGGGCCTGCCCATAAAAATAATACTCCGCTTTTTTATTTTGCTCATTCACCGGAAGAAATCGCTGGTTGAACCGGCCGGCTATAAAATTAAAGCCACCACTCAGCCTGGTGTGTAAGGTCCCGGCCCTTGCCTCTGCTGTTGTATTCAGTAAGAAGTTATTGCCCCGGGCGAATAACTGTTTCTCATAATTCAGCTGGTAATTTAAGATGACATCATTCCTGACCTGGTGCTGCCAGCCATGTGGCAACGGGTTCTTCAGCCATTTATGAATATTGTACTGTATATCATACCCTAAAGCTGCAGGGCCCATCACACCAATACTGAATGCGGCCGAAACCTGTTGCTTTTTCAATTTATCTTTCTGTATCAAAAAAGTTTTTAAGGTTATGTTGGCATCAAATGGACGGTCGCCATACAGGATATTGTCGCTTTCAATAGTAGTGGGAGTGTATCCAAATAAGTTGAACGTTATCCCATACTGCGGAGCTGAATCAAATGGTTTCCACAAAAGTTTTGCCGGAAGAATTTTTTTTATGGAAGGATGAGCATACTCCAGCGTAATCCCCTGTGAGTAGTATTCATCTGTCTTAGTAAAATAATCGTTGTCATAATGAAACCGGAAATAGCTGTCCCGGCCGATACTTCTGAACGTGGAGCTGTTATCGGTCAACTGTGCCATTATGCCTCCGGGGGAAAAGCACAACAGAAAACTCATTAATAAAACAGCGCCTGTTTTCATAGCTGCATATACGGCCAATCTCCTGCAGCAGATGTAAAACCGTTGTGTATAATTAACAACCGGGGAGGCACCGCTCTTTTATTTTTACTCCGCCTGCAATTGTATATTTGAAAAAGCGTTGTACTCATCAATAAGAACCATGCTCAGGGAATCCGATAATTTCTATCTGCAAAAAGACGAACTCGTAAAAAGCTGCCTGTACGCTTTGCGGGAGATCATTCTTTCACAGGATAAAGACATCACGGCTGAATGGAAGTACGGAGCCCCTTTTTTCTGTTATAAAGGAAAAATGTTTTGCTACCTGTGGGTGGATAAGAAACTTGGGCAACCTTATATCGGCATTGTGGAAGGAAAGCATATCCACCATCCGGACCTGAAGCAGGGAAACCGCTCCAGGATGAAGATCATTCAGTTTGATCCCGCTAAAGACCTGCCGGTGAAAAAGATCCGGCTTATATTGAAACAGGCTGTTGACCTGTACAAGACCGGTGTAGTGAAAATAAAAAACCGGTAAATTTATTTTTACCACCATTTTGCATCAACCGGCAGACGCAACCAGTCCTGACCTATGCCTTACCGTACTATTCCCACCTGCCAATAGTGGTTTCTACCTATTCACAAAAAAGTTACACCAATAAAAAATGGATTGTAAAAAATCTTCTTAATTTACAGTACACACTATTACCAAAAACAAAAACTAACCGAATGAAAAAGTTACTTGCTCCCGCCGGGTTGCTATTACTGCTCACCGGCACACTTGTTAGCTGTAAAAAATCTGTTTCTGATGTAGCTGCTGATCCACGGCAATTATCTGCCGATGAAAAAGCAATGGTGCAATCGGCAGGCTTTAATGCTAACTGGTCTGAAAAAACAACGGATGGAAATTACCTTATTGAAGGCGACATCCTGCTTACGACAGAGCAGCTCCGCGAAATGTCCGGCGTAAGCCCTTTTCATGAACTGATCATCGCCAATGAAGAACATTACCGCACTACCAGGACGGTTACTGTTCCAGGTACCGGTTTCCGCACTATTACAGTAAGACTGGGCTCCGGTTTCCCCGCACATTATTCCACCGGCCTCGATCAGGCACTTGCCCGCTACAATAATTTAAACCTTAGGATCCGGTTTCAGCGGGTAACCTCCGGCGGCAATATTGTGATCTCCGGCGCTAACCTTGGTACCACCTCCAGTGGTGGATGTATCCTTGGCCAGGCAGCTGGTTTCCCAACTGCAAGCGGTAACCCTTCTTCCGGGTTTACACTCAGTACCAGCAGTTGCGCTACCAGTTATCTTAATACGGCCAACAGGGCGGATGAGGTAATAGCACACGAGCTGGGCCATTGCATTGGTTTCAGGCATACAGACTATATGAACAGGTCAAGCTGTGGTCAGAATGCAAATGAAGGGTCAGCCGGTGTAGGAGCAGTCCATATCCCCGGTACACCTACTACCGTTACCGGTTCTTATAACTCATGGATGATGGCTTGCACCAACAGCAATCCTGCATTCAGTTCTTCCGACGGTACTGCTTTAAACTATGTATATTAATATTGTATTAGCATAAAGAGATCCCTTTCCGTAAAAAGAAAGGGATTTTCTTTTGTATGAAAAGCATTTGAACCACAATAGAACATAGAACACAAAGAAAACACAGTAGGTGATGAGCCTTTGGCATCACCTATGTGAAAAACTATTGTATCTATATGCCTATGTGGTTCAAATCACTAATTTTAAATCCGCATCAACATCTTCTTTAATGAACAAGCATTGTGTTTTTGGTAAAGTAGCCCTTCGCTGCAGCATCCTCTTTCTGGTGATGCTGGTGCAGTACCAGGCGCTGGCACAAAAAAATACAATAGCTTACCGAGACAGCTTGTTTACAAAATATGCTGACAATGGTGTTCACCATTATGCCGGTAGCGATCGCTACTATATCTGCTCATGGGAAAAAACACCTTCTTCTATAAAGATCATCCGTCCACTGGATGAAGGGCTGGCCATCATTGAAGTTAGCAGCCAGGAAGTATTTGATGAATTACAACGCCATTCAAAAGTTGCCCCCGCCACAAATGACTGGAAACTTTCCGCAACTGCAATCAATGCTTCCGGTGGCAATCCTAACAATTTAAAAACTTTTATACTTACCGGGCTTCATACAAAAGAATTGCTTGCTGCACTAAAAAAACTACCGGGCATCACCGTCTTTTCTGTTGATGAGCCATCTCACTCAGCCGTGGTAAGGGCCAGTACAAAATATATAAACACCAACCTGCTCCCGCTAAAGCCCATTATATTTATCGATCTTCGGGCCACACCGCAAACAGAGGTCAGCATCATCGGATATAACAGGAGTTTTCATGGTATCAACGCCGTTGATTATTCTGTACCCGGTGCTAATGGAAAAAATATCGTGGCAGGCGTAAAGGAACAACAAATGGAAGCTACCGATCTTGATCTTCATAAGCGGGTACTTACCTCACCACTTGCGGCCACTGCTACTGAGAACCATGCAACCGTCATCGCTTCTATTATCGGTGGGGCAGGCAATAGTTTTTATGATGGCAGGGGTATTGCTAATGGCTGCACTTTTTTTCCCAGTTCCTTTTCCAATCTTTTTCCTGACGATGCTGCCCTGCTCAATACTAATAAAGTATCTGTACAAAATCATTCCTATGGCACCATCATACAGCAGTTCTATGGTGCTGAAGCAGTAAGCTATGATGCACATACCTGGAACAATAAACAGTTTCTCCATGTATTTTCTGCGGGCAACAAAGGCACTTCTGCTGCTACCGATGGCCGCTATGCCAACCTTACCGGCTTTGCCAATCTTACCGGCAATTTTAAACTGGCGAAGAACCTACTTACTATTGGCGCCATTGACAATAAAGGAACTATAGCAGCTGAAAGTTCTGCCGGTCCCCTCTATGATGGACGTATTGCTCCGCAATTGGTGGCGCTTGGTCCCAATGGCACTTCCGATGCGGCTGCCATTGTAAGCGGAACGATTGCTGTGCTGCAACAGGTATATGCTGACAGTAACAGCCAGGTACTGCCGCCAGCATCACTCATCAAGGCGATACTATATAATACCGCAGAAGATATTTATCGTACGGGCATTGATTACAAGACCGGCTACGGCCTGCTCAATAGTTTGGAAGCTGTAAAAGCCATTCAGCAAAAAAAATATGATGGTAGCTCGTTGACACAGGGACTCACCTGGACAAGAACGATAACCGTTCCGCCCAATGCAGCACAACTAAAAATAACATTGGCCTGGACAGACAGTGCTGCCATCGTAAATAATAATAAAGCATTGATAAACGATCTTGACCTGGAAGTGGAAGAACTCAGCAGCGGCACCATTTACAAACCCTGGGTATTAAGTGTGGCGGCACATGCAGATTCGCTCAATAAATTACCGCTGCGCAAAAGAGATTCGCTGAATACCGCCGAACAAATAAGCATTGCATTACCTGCAGCAGGTACTTACCAAATAAGAGTAACGGGAACTACGATCACCGGTGCCACTCCTTTTCATATAGCGTACAATAGCGACTCGTTAAATATTTTTCACTTTACCAGCCCGCAGCATGCTTCTGATGTGATCAGGGCCGAAGAAGAAACCCTGTTCATCCGCTGGAAAACATTTGTGGCCGACACCAATCAAACAGGCAACTTATACATTAGTTACAACAGCGGCACCAACTGGCAATTGATAAAATCAGCACATAAAATATATACCAACCAATATACCTGGCCCATAAAAGACACGGCCAGCACAGCCCTATTGAGAATGGAAACAATCTTCGGCGATTTTCTATCCACTCCATTTATCATCAGCCCCGTCACCCGCCCGGAAGTGGATTTCCTCTGTGCCGATTCGTTCCGGCTTTCCTGGAATAAACATATTTATGCAAACAACTATAAGCTGTACACCCTAACAGACAGTCCTTACTTAAAACATATTCTTACCGTTACTGATACTTTTGTTGTGCTGAACCGTGCCTTATATTCCCGGCTGGTATATGCAGTAGAACCGGTATTAAGCAATGGCCTGCCTGCCGCCCGCAGCATTGCTTTTGATATTACCCAACAAGGAGTAAAATGTTTTTATAAGACCTTTTATTATAACCAGACCGGTCCCAATTCACTCGACCTGGTACTGGAATTAAGCATCGCCGCTTATACGGACAGTGTTTTCTTTGAACAGGTATCTGCTACCGGACAGTTGAAGCAATCTTTTGATGGAATAAGAGTGATTGGTAATGATCGCATCTATCACCAACTGGTAAATGAGTTGCCCGGAGGCACCACTTACTGGCGGGCCAAAATAAAACTGAAGAATGGTCAGCTTGTTTATACAGATATCATCTCCCTGCTTACACCCGGCAAGCGGATGCTCCTTTTCTATCCCAACCCTGCCAACCGGAATGAACCACTGAATTATGTATTGCAACAGGGCATTCCCACCGATAGTCGCCTGCAATTTTTTGATGTCAGCGGCCATTTGCTTAAAGAGTATGCATCAATACCCGTCACCATTAGCCTGTCTGCCTTGCCTGTCGGTGTACTGATATACAAACTGGTGAGCATTAATAATGAGATATTGGAAACAGGAAAGCTGGTGGTCCGGTGATACTCGCAGAAATTGTATGAGGTAACAACCTACTCCTCTACCTGGTTGTTAAACACAATATCGTTGATATCGCAGGTCAGTCGCAGGGCCGCACGGCTTATTACTTCATTGATATCTGTAAAGCCCTTGCTTTCCATGGTCAGTAATTGATCGCCATAGATCTCTGTTACCAGTTTATTGCAATAGTCAATAAGCGCCGACTGGAAGCGGTTCATCTCAACCTGGCTTTCCTCCGCCTGTTCCATCAGCCCCTTCAGCTCATAGAATTCCTCTTCAGACATAGTATAGATATTTAGGTAAAAGAATAAGGTAATTTAATAAAAAAACCTGACCTGTCTTCCTTGCTATTCGAGACTTCCAGTCTCGAATTCATATTCTATGGCCTCTGGCCATCTCTTTTCTCCTGTATGTCAGTAATTTATGCTTACATGGCTTCGGAACAATAACCATTCACTAAATAATACTGCCAACCACAGGCATAATCATGTCAACCACTCAACAGCCTTGCAGGCACAAACGGAAAAATCTACTTTTATAGTTACGAAAACCATTGTTTTGACCCGGTCATTTTATAAACTCCCCGTTACCGCATTTGTTTTTTCGCTTTTCACCTTTCTTAAGGCAGAGGCGCAAAGCCTTTCCTTTTTTCATCTCAACACTGCAGAAGGATTGTCTGACAATACTATAAGAAGCCTGGCTGTTGACAAAAAAGGGTTTCTCTGGATTGGCACCAACGAAGGGCTGAATGTATTCGACGGGTATGAAGTGACGAGCTATCTCAAAGAACAGCATCCGCAAATGGCTTCGAATAATGTTATTCACCTTACCTGCGACCGGAACAATCGTATCTGGATGGGCACATCAGAAGGTATCAGCTGGGTGGATTCAAAAAGAAAATTTCACAGGGTAACGCTGATGGATAGCATCTCCCGGTTTGCCAGCCGTACAATTCTTGATACCAAAAAATATGGACCGGTGCTTTACACCAATCATGGCCAGTTCTTTTTTGACAGCATTGCAAAAAACTGGAAAAAACTAACCTGGATACCGGATCTATTAAAATACAACCGCTTTAGTGATGCAGAGCCATTCCAGGATGATAAGATCATTTATGCAACAGACAGTCTTGTGTTACTGCTGGATTATGCAACCGGCACTATCATTTACCAGCAACCTTTTTCAAGAGTGGTAAGTGTATGCCGCTATAGCGACCAGGAACTGGCTATCGCTTTTCAGTATGGGCTTGTTCAGGTGGTCAATTTTCAAACCAAAGAGATCACACGGCAATACCAGCTTACCGGTGAGTTCAATAAGAAACAGCTTAATGCCCAGTTGAATGAGATACGACCGGCTGCCAATGGTGATATGCTGGTATCCACCGAACATGATGGCCTGGTGGTCATCAGCAAAACAGGCACCATTTCCCGCTACACACATGACCCGATCTATACAAATTCTATCGCCAGTGATCTCACCCGCCGGGTGATCAGCAGTCCTGAAGGAGAGGTCATTGTGGGTTCTTCTGCTGCCGGCATCAGCAGTTTCAATATTTATAATAAAACGGCCGGTTACACCAGTATTTTTAGCGACCGGCAGGGAAACTTCTATGACAGCTATATGGCAAAGATCGCCGAAGACCCGAATGGTATTTTATGGATCGGTGCAGCTGAACGGATAATTAAATGGGACAAAAAAAAGAACCTGGTAAAATTCTATTATTACTATTCAGAAAAGACCGGGCAAAGTCATGAAGTGCGGTCCCTCTGCATTGACAGATCAGGAAGGGTTTGGGCCGGAACACTTGGAAATGGCGTATCCGTTCTATCTGAAAGCAACGGACAATTCAAACCCGTAGCGGTTGATACCACTTTAGGGCCCGCTTTCAAAAGCAATGTTATTCTCGACCTCTTCACTGCTTCAGATGGAATGATCTGGGTGGCAACCGTGGCTGGCGCTTACACTATAGATCCTGTTACGCTTACCGCTAACACCCATAAAAAATATCCGGCTTTACAACAGCTAACCGGTAAAAGGATCAATGCTTTTCTGGAAGACAGGGATGGAAGAATTTGGATGGCATCTATGAATGAAGGGGTCTATTGTTATAATAAAAAAACTGATCAGCTTTCTCATATCACAAAAGAAATGGGATTGGCATCCGGTCAATGCATTAGTCTTTGTGAGGATCGGTCAGGTAATATATATGTTGCCTGTTCGCTTGGCTTCTCCATTATTACTCCCGAAAGGAAGATCACATCTTATACCCGCAGTAATGGATTGCCTTATGACCGCTGCGATGGTATCCTGGAAGACAACTATGGTAATATCTGGATATCCAATATTAAATGCATGGTGCTGTTTGATCCTGTAAAAAAGACCCTGAAAGTTTTTGGACAGCACTCCGGCTTATCAGCCGAAGGTTCCCGGGGTGGCAGTATCTTAAAAACCAGGGAAGGTGAATTATTCTGGGGAGGCCGTAAAGGCATTAATTATTTTTTTCCTGAACAACTGGTTGACCATTCCACTGCATTGAAAATAAATATCGTCAGGGCCGACCTGCCCGATACCAGTGTGTACATTACTGATGACGACCGTATTCGTCTCCGGTATGAAAAGAATAACGTCATTTTCCGTTTTACTGCTATCAGCCTCCAGGGGTCTAAGGGTATTCATTACCGGTTCATGCTGGAGGGGTATGATAAGACCTGGCAGGAAGGAACCGACATCCGTGAAGCAAGATATTCCCTGGTACCTGCAGGCAGTTTTATTTTTAAAGTAATGGCAAGCCCGGATGGCATCAACTGGACCGCTGCAAAAAACACCGTTTTAGTTACAGTGATCCCACCGCTCTGGCAAAGATGGTGGTTCATTTCTGCAGGCATACTATTATTTGCCGGCGGCACTTTCTGGTTTATCCGTAACAGGGCACAAAAATTAAAAAAACAAAGAGAAGAACTGGAAACCGAACAGGCCATTCATTACTTCACGTCCAGTATGTCGGAACAGCAAACGGAAGAGAATATACTATGGGATGTGGCCAAAAATTGTGTGGGCCGCCTGCGTTTTGAGAACTGTGTTATTTACACAGTGGATGATGAAAATAAGGTGCTGATCAATAAAGCAGCACATGGCCCCAAAAGCCCCAGGCTTTCTGATATAAATAAAGCTGTTGAAATAACACCGGGTAATGGCCTCGCCGGCCGGGTGGCATTTAGTGGAAAGGCAGAGATCGTCAATAGCACAAAAATGACGGGCCTCACTGTAAATGGTGCCAGTAAAAAGCCATCCGCCATTTCGGTCCCCATTTTATATAATGACAAAGTGCTGGGGGTGCTGGAGTGCAACCACTCAAAAAAAAGGTTCTTTACTCAAAAGCATTTGTCCATACTCACAACAATTGCGTCCTTGTGTGCTAATAAAATAGTGCGGGCACGGGCCGAAAAAGAAAAAAAAGAAGCAGAAACGATCCTTATGACCACCCAAAGAAAAATGACAGAAGTAGAAATGCAGGCGCTGCGGGCGCAGATGAATCCTCATTTTATTTTCAACTGCCTGAATTCGATCAACCGGTATATCGTAAAAAGCGATCAGACAACCGCCTCCCTGTACCTTACCAAGTTTGCAAAACTCATACGCCTGATCCTTGATAATTCCAATTCCAAGAATGTCATCCTTACCAATGAACTGGAAGCATTGAAGCTCTACATTGAAATGGAGGCCCTGCGGTTTGACAAAAAATTTACCTATGAGATCAAGGTGGAAGGCAATCTTAGTACCGACACAGTGGAGGTTCCACCGCTGATCATTCAGCCCTATGTGGAAAATGCGATCTGGCACGGGCTGCTACATAAAGAAAGCGACGGACACCTGAGCGTCCGTTTAAGTATGACCAATGAATTTATACTGCAATGTGTTATTGAAGACAATGGCATTGGCAGGGAGAAGGCAAAAGAATTAAAAAGCAAAACTGCTACTTCCCGGAAATCACTCGGTATGCAACTGACGGAGAACAGGCTGAGCCTGCTGAACAAACATGCAGAGCTGCATGCCAGTATTGAGATCATTGACATGGAAAAAAACAACGGTGAAGGGGCCGGAACAAAAGTGATTCTAAAAATTCCTGTATAATTAAACCCAGATTTTATGATACGTTGTGTACTGATCGACGATGAAAGCAACAGCCTCGAAATGATGGAATGGCTGCTGAAAACTTATTGCCCCCAGGTAAAGATTGAAGCCATGTGCAATGCCGCCGCCAAAGGCATTGAGGCGATCAACAAATACAAACCTGATCTTGTGTTCCTGGATATTGAAATGCCTCATATGAATGGTTTTGATATGCTGGAGCAGTTTGACAAACTGTCTTTTGATGTAGTGTTTTGCACCGCTTACGACCAGTTTGCTATCCGGGCATTTAAATACAGTGCGTTGAATTACCTGTTAAAACCGGTTGATCCCGAAGACCTGAAAGAAACCATCCGCCGGATAGAAGAAAAGAAAACAGCACCGTCAAAAGAACAGATCGAGCTGCTGTTCCAAAATATCAGGCAAACAGTAAAGCCCACCGCACAGCGCATTGCACTTACTACAGGCGACGGAATGATCTTTGTTCCCACACAGGATATTCTGTACTGTCAGGCCGAAAGCAATTATACCAACGTGGTGCTGGCAGGTGGTAAGAAAATAATGGTATCAAAAGTGCTGAAAGATATTGACGAAGCACTGGCAGGTCCTGATTTTTTCCGCATCCATAATTCCTTTCTTGTCAATCTCAACCATATCTCCAAATTCGTCCGCGGTGATGGCGGGTATGTAATTATGGAGGACGGAACAACCGTTAGTATTTCCAGAAGCAGGCGCCAGGAATTTATGGAACTGTTTGAAAAATTTTGAGAATCGCTTTCCGCTATTCCAAAGCCTTCCGGTAACCGGAAGGCTTTTTTGTTACCGATGTCATCCACTCAAAAAATTGACCATCCGCTCAACAGCTCTTTCTATCGCTTCATCGCCGGTATATTTTTACATCAGCATTGAATAATCCTTCTTCTCAGTATCCCGCCTCAACAACTCCTCATGTACAGCCTTTCATAATCAGAAAGGCTTTTTTTATTGGTGCAGATCATCCCTTTACCATTCACTCAAAAAATTGTTCAACTACTCAACGGCCTTTTTTAACCATCCCTTGTGAAAATACTTTTACACCCGAAACAAAACGTAAACAAAAACAAAACAAAATTTCAACATTATGAGAAAGATCGCATCTTATTTATTGATCACCCTTCTTTCCCAGTTTGCCGTTGTTGCAGGCGCACAGGCACAGTCTCAAAAACTTACCATTAAAGCTGCCATTGACCTGGCATTGGCTAACAACCGTTCTTTAAGATCAGACAGTCTTGAGATTTCCATTACGGAAAGTAAGAACCGGGAACTGGCCGGATTATACAAGCCACAAGCCAGCTACTCCAACAACATTGAGTTCAACCCGGCACTTCCTTCACAAATGCTTCCGGGAAAATTTGTAGGACAGCCTGCTAAAGATTATGTACCGGTTACATTCGGCAGCAGTTATGGTATGAAGTCCGGGATAGAAGTAACACAAACCCTCTACCGGAAAGACCTGCGGTTGCAGATCAAAGCAGCAGGCCTGCAAACCAGTATTGCAAAAACAAAGTACAACCTGTCCAAAGAAGAATTGATATACCAGGTGGCCGGCACCTTCTACACATTGCAAAACAATGCAGAGATGATCCGCAGCACGTACTTCGACTACCAGAACCTGGCAGGTGTGCTCAAAATTGCAAAGGCACAGTATGAATATGGTGTGCTGAAAAGAATTGATTACGAATCGCTGGAGATCAGCGTTGCCAATAAACAATCTTCATTAGATCAGCTTCAAACTCAATACAATGATCAACTTGCTTATTTTAATTATTTACTCGGTCTGCCGGCTTCCGCTGAAACTGTTATTGAAGACCGCATCTCCGAAGATGTACATGCTGCTGAAGGTGGTAAGCATTTACTGCAGAGAGCAGATATCCGTTTATCGTATCAAATGATCGAATCAAAAGAAGAAGAGATCAAAAAGATACGTGCAGAAAAATTACCGGTGATCACTTCCTACTTCAAATACAGCTACCAGGCCCAGTTCAATGATGCAGAAAATGTATTCAACACTGATTACTGGTTCAACTCTTCCACAGTTGGTATTTCCATGAGCATCCCCATCCTGGATGGCAAGCGCAGAAAAAGCCGGTTGAATACAGCCCAGATACAGCTGGAACAATTGAAACTGCAAAACAAGTACCAGCAGGAAAAAGCAGAAATGGAATTCTTCAGCGCCACCGGCACTTTGAATAATAACCGGAAACAATACCAGGTGAACCAGAAGAACCTGGCACTGGCAGAACGGGTGTTTGCTTCCCGCAAAGCATTATATACAGAAGGGGTGACCACCCTGGTAGAACTGCTGGATGCAGAAAGGGAACTCAGCCAGGCCAGAACATTATACATGCAGGCACTGATCGATGTGCAAACCGGTTGGCTGGATGTACACAAAGCAAAAGGAACATTATTAACTGATTATTTAAAAGCATTATAAAAAACGCCGAAAGGCAAAAACCAAACTAAAATGGAAAAGGAGAAAAAAACAATAACCATCACTGCTTCAGTATCCATCATCAACGCCATCAGCCTGGTGCTGATCCCTGTAAGCACACAAAAGATCCTTTCCGAAAGCATTTACCTGAAAACGATCAAAAAGACAGTCAGCATTTGTCTTTCCTGATCCCGCAATAAAACAATTAATCATTAAAACAAAAACAACATGAAAAAATTATTTGCAACAATGGCACTGGCGATCGCCTTAACAACAACGGCCTTTGCCAACAACGAAAATGTAAACCCTCAAGTTCTTGACGCTTTTAAAACCCAGTTCTCCACCGCACAGGATGTTGCCTGGGAAGCAGAGAACAATTACTACAAAGTAACCTTTAGCTACAATGACGAGATCTTATTTGCCTTTTATACTACAGAAGGTGAATGCATGGGGATAACCCGCTACATCGTTTCTACCGAGCTGCCTCAAAAACTAAAGGACAGCCTCAAAAAAAAGTATACGGGCTACTGGATCGCCGACCTGTTTAAAGTGGTAAACGAAGAAGGCACCAGCTATTACATCACCTTGCAAAACGCAGATAACAAGATCGTCCTGGAATCAGCCAATCAAAGCAACTGGAAACCATTCCGGATATAACACAACTTTTTAAACCAAATAAAACACAAACAAAAAAACAAAACCAGCGAAAATGAAAAAGAAAATCATCCCGGTCACCATTGCATTACTCATCGTGACCGGCCTAAGTGTGGTATTGGCCAACAACAAAGCAAAAATTGACAAAGCAGCCAGGCCGGTAAAAGAAAACCCGGTGATACCCGTAAAAGTGCACCAGGTGCAGGAAGACTCCTTCAACACGGCTTTTACCATTAATGGAACAACGGTCCCGTCAAAAGAAGTGAAGATCGCCTCTGAAGTACAGGGAAAACTCATTGGATTATATATAGATAACGGAGACATGATCAGCGCAGGCCAGGTAATTGCCTCATTAGATGCCTCCGTTTACAGTGTACAACTTAACAGCATTGAAGCGTCTATCGCCAAAGCAAAACTGGACCTGGCCCGCTACACCAAACTGGTGGAACTCGGCGGTGCCACACCTATGCAGGCAGAAAGTGTGCAGTTGCAGATCAGCTCTTTACTGGCAGAGAAAAAAGGAGTGCTGGAGCAAATGTCACACATGCAGATAAGGGCACCCTTCAGCGGTAAAGTGGAGAACGTGGCGGTGGAATTAGGTTCGTTTGTAACCTATGGCACTGTACTCGGCCAGCTGATCGATAACTCTTCCTTAAAAATAAATGTGTTCCTGTCAGAACAGGAAGCATTCAAAGTACAAACAGGTCAGCCGGTAACCATCAGCAGTGTGGTGCTTACGGAGCCAAAGGCCGGAAAGATCAGCATGGTAAGTGATAAAGCAGATGCATCCGGAAAATTTCTTGCAGAAGTTAGCTTCGGCAACACCGGTAAGGAAAAACTAAAAGCCGGTATGCTCGCTGATGTTTCCTTTACCATGGATGCAGTGGAAACCGGTTTGTCCATTCCCGTAAGCGCATTGGTGGCAAGCGCCAAAGACGCAAAGGTGTTTGTGGTGAAAGGAAACCAGGTGGAACAAAGAAGTATTAAAACAGGCATTGTTACAGCAACCAAAGTTCAGGTGATCGAAGGATTAAAGGCCGGTGAGCAGGTGGTGATCTCTGGTCAGCTGAACCTGGAGAACGGCACTGCTATTTCAATCAATCAATAAAAATATTTTATGTCTCTTACATCAACCTCAATAAAAAGACCGACGCTCATCGTGGTGATATTCACGGTGCTGGGACTGCTGGGAATAGTCAGCTATTTCTCTATCGGGTATGAGCTGCTTCCCAAAATGTCGAAGCAGGTGATCACAATAAGTACATCGTACCCCGGTGCAGCTCCATCAGAAGTGGAGAATTCGGTGACCAAAAAAGTGGAAGACGCTGTTTCCTCATTGGAAAAGCTGGACAACATAAGATCACAATCATTCGAAGGAACTTCAAAAGTGATCGTGGAATTCAAAGCCAGCGCCGACATCAACCAATCCATGGAAGATGCCCAGCGAAAAATAAATGCCATCACGGCAGACCTGCCGGAAGATGCAAAAGACCCGGTGATCTCTAAGTTTTCGGTGGATGAAGCGCCGATCATGAAGATGTCGGTAACGGCAAGATCAGAAAGCCGGGAGTTATATGAAATTGTAAAACAACGTATCGTCCCCATACTTTCAAAACTCAGTGGTGTGGCCAATGTGGGCATCATGGGTGGTGAAGAAAGACAGATACGGGTGAATATCGACCGGAAAAAGATCGAGGCTTTCGGGCTGGATGCACAACAAGTGCTGATGGCCATTGAAAGTTCTAACCTCGATTTTCCTGCCGGCTCTGTAAAAAGTGAAACCACGGAAACAACGATCCGCCTGGCCGGAAAATTCAAAGACACTAAAGATATCGGTGATGTGGTGATCACCAATCGTGATGGCCGGGCCATCTATTTGAAAGATATAGCCACTGTTATTGATGGCATCAAAGAAACGGAGACCATCAGCCGGTACAATGCCACTACGGCCATCGGCCTGCTGATGTATAAACAAACAGATGCCAATGCCGTGCAGGTAAGTGAACAGGTGCAGGAAGAAATTTCAAAACTGGAAAAAGAATATGCCAATGAGGGATTGAAGTTTGCCATAGCACAGGACTCATCCGAGTTTACATTAAAAGCGGCTGAAGCGGTGAACCACGACCTTATACTGGCCATCCTGCTCGTGGCGCTGGTGATGCTGGTGTTTTTGCACAGCATGCGCAATGCCATCATTGTAATGGTGGCCATTCCTGCCTCATTGGTCACTACTTATATCGCCATCTATGCATTTGGTTTTACATTCAACCTGATGACGCTGCTGGCACTTTCACTGGTCATCGGTATCCTCGTGGATGATAGTATCGTGGTATTGGAAAATATCCAGCGCCACATGGAAATGGGAAAAGATAAACGAAAAGCCGCATTGGAAGGACGGGAAGAGATCGGGTTTACCGCTATGTCCATTACATTGGTGGATGTGGTCGTGTTTCTCCCGATCGCCATGGTGGATGGAATGATAGCAGATATCCTCCGCCAATTCTCCCTGGTGGTGGTGGTATCCACACTGATGAGCCTCTTTGTATGTTTTACACTCACACCATTGCTGGTCTCCCGTTTTGGCAAGCTCACTCATCCCAGTAAGAAAAAGGTCGGGGGCCGTATCATCCTCTGGGTGGAGAAAAAGATCAACAAGCTTACAGAACGATATACTTCCTTATTAAAATGGAGCTTATCGCACAAACGCTGGGTACTCATCACCACATTGGGATTACTGGTCGGTTCCTTCTCACTGGTAGGTGGTGGTTTTATCGGTAATGAGTTTGTGAATATGGGCGACCGCGGAGAGTTAGTGGTAAAACTTGAACTTCCCAAAGATGCCACTATACAACAAACCAATTTAAAAACACAGGAAGCCGAACAATACATCTTATCCAAACCCGAAGTGGTGAATGTATTCTCCTCAATGGGTAAAAGCGACAACCAGTTTGCTGCACAGGGTGAAAAACATATTGCAGAGATCAGTGTGAAGCTGGTGGATAAAAGCAAACGTTCCTTCAGCACCGAAAAATTTTCGCAGCAGATAAAAAAAGAACTGAAGGAAAGAATTGAAGGTGCCAAGGTGGAGATAAACCAGGTGGACATTATGGGAAGCACCAGCGAAGCGCCGATACAATTGGTGCTGAATGGAAACAACGTGGACCACCTGCTCAGTTTTGCAGATACTATTTTGGCAAAAATGAAAACAGTCCCGGGCACTTCCGGGCAAAAGGTGTCCATCGAAAACAATAAGCCTGAAGTAAGTGTAAAGATCGATAAGGAAAAGATGATGGCATTGGGACTTCGTATGGACCAGGTGGGAAGTGTGATCAACCTTGCCTTTAGCGGCAACAGCGATACAAAGCTGACGCAGGGACAATACGATTATGACATCACTGTAAAGATGGATGCATTCAACAGGCAGTCGCCGGATGAACTGCAGCAGTTGTCATTTGTAAATGCTGCCGGGCAAACGATACGGCTCGATCAGTTTGCAGAAATAGAAAGAACCATAGGCCCTGCCAAACTGGAACGCAAAGACCGGATCAGTTCCGTTACCATCTCTTGCGAAGTGGTTGGCCGTCCGCAGGGAACCGTAGGTAAAGAGATACAGGCCCTGGTGGAACAGGACCCGCTGCCCGATGGCATGTCCATTTCTTATGAAGGTAATATGAAACAACAGGCAGAAGCATTTGGAAGCATGGGTATGGCATTGATCGCTTCTATCATATTTGTGTACCTCATCATGGTAGCCTTATACAATTCTTATATCTACCCTTTTGTGGTATTGTTCTCCATCCCCGTAGCAATGGTGGGTGCCTTGCTGGCATTAGCATTGAACATGCAGTCGCTTAATATATTCTCTATCCTCGGTATCATCATGCTGATAGGGTTGGTGGCCAAGAACGCCATATTGCTGGTGGACTATACCAATCACCTGAAAGAAAAAGGATATAAGACAAGGGACGCCTTATTAGAGTCAGGCCGCACCAGGCTTCGTCCCATCCTGATGACGACCATCGCCATGGTGATAGGGATGCTGCCACTGGCACTGGCAAGCGGTGCAGGTGCAGAGTGGAAAAACGGAATGGCCTGGGCATTGATCGGCGGATTGACCAGTTCCATGCTGCTGACGCTGGTAGTGGTCCCGGTCATATACACCATCATTGATAAGGTAAAAGACAAGTTCACCCGCAAAAAACCAGGAGAAGTGGTGGAAGAAAAATTACTTCCCGCCTCCGCTTAAAGCAGTTGTTTTTGTTGAAATATACCGTACCCTATGTTTTATCTTTTTATAAAGAAGCAATACCTCAAATAGAAAATTGAATTAACAACCGGCACTTATCAGAATATGAACTTTATTTGGAAATATGATGCACTAAAAGACCAGGCCCCCGGGAATGGCTATAAGATCCTGGGAGCAATTTTCTTCGGTAATTACTTTTATGGATGTTGTGCAGTAGCCCTGGCCGTGGAAGCCTCCCTGCAGCAGCAATATCCATTGAACGGCGGCGTTTTTTACTTTCTGATCTTTATAAGCACGGTCCTTTACTATTGTTATCCTTATATAAGAAACTGTTCCTTTGGAAGCAGCGACCCCAGGGCCAACTGGTATGCAGCTAACTATACAATGATGCAGCGCAGCCAGGTCATGATCACCGTGATCTTATTCCTCTCACTGATGGTGTTTCTATGGTTGTACGGAGACACACTGCTGCATATGCCTCCGGGCCAGTGGTTGCCGGTCCTTATTTTCCCAACCGCTGCCGCATTGTATTATGGATGTAATTTATTATCTGTAAAGTATAACCTGAGAAGGACCGGATGGTTAAAATCTTTTGTCATCGGCTTTGTATGGGCAGGACTGGTCACTTATTACCCGGTGGTTTTTTATGCGATCACACATAAGGAGGATTATAAACACACTCTTACCGGCTTCTTGCTTTTCCTGAAGAATTTCATGTTCATTACTGTGCTGTCCATCATGTTTGATATAAAAGACTATGCGGCAGATCATTTCAGCCGGCTCAGAACACTTGTTGTGAAGTTAGGATTACGGAAAACAATTTTCTATATCCTCCTTCCTTTGACAGTAGCAGGCCTGGGTGCATTTGTTTTCTATGCCGTTGCCCATCATTTTCATCCGATAAAGATCATACTGAACGTGGTGCCGTTTATCCTGCTGCTTATTGTCATTTGGTCCCTGCGCAGGCGGCGGCCGGTGTTGTATTACCTGGTGGTTATTGACGGGCTGATGCTTGTAAAAGCGATCTGCGGAACAATAGCGATGAGTTATTTCTGATAAATAAAATAATTAACTGACTGTAAAAAAATTGTATGGCATTAAGTTTAGCATTACTCATCGTACCGCTGACAACCTCCTTTGTAAGCGGACGAAAGGCAAAACGGTCAGGGCGGAAATTCTGGCCCTGGTTCTTCATCGGCACGGTATTGCCTTTTGTGGCCACTATCATTCTTCATTACCTGCCCCGGAAATTAAAACCGGTAGCAGCCGCAGTAAGAGCGGTGGAGAACAACGAACTGTTCGATCATCTTTTTATAACGCCCGGTTCAAAATAATATAAACCATGAACATCCAGATACAGCAGCAGCTCGAAAGAAAATTGTTAAGCAGTGAAAAGAAAAGGATTCTCATTCTTATCTCCATCTTTTTATTTGCCATCGGCTACCGGGCCATAGATGTGTTCTTCTTCCAGGTGGATGAAGATGCAGGTCGTATCCAGTCTTTTTCCACGGCCTGGTTGTTCCCCTTTTCACTTATCCTGTTTGAATTGTTTTCCCTGTTCTACATCAATAAGCGGTTGCGAAAGAAAAGTACCGGGCTGCCTGTGGTGATGCAATACCTTAATACCACACTTGAGATCTGTTTGCCTTCACTCATAATGTCGGTGGTGGCCATACAATACCCGGAGCTGGTGGTGCTTCGGTCACCGGTGCTTAATATCTATTTTCTTTTTATTATTCTTTCCACCCTGCGACTGGATTTCTGGCTCTCGTTTTATTGCGGGTTTCTTACGGCCTTATCCTGTACGCTGATGAGCCTGTTCATCTATCATCATTTCACCACCAATGATTCTGCACGGGTCATTATTTTTTTACTGAGTGGTGTGGCAGCCGGTATGGTGGCCAAACAGATCAGGGATGGGGTCAGCAGTTCGCTGAAAGAAGCGGAACGAAGACATAAGGTGGAAAATTTATTCGGTCAGCAGATATCGGCAGAGGTGGCAGAAAAAATATTAGAGAACAACGGAGAAATTGAAAGCAAGCGGATGAAAGTGGCCGTCATGTTTATCGACATCCGCAACTTCACCAACTTTGCTGCTGAAAGCAGCCCGGAAGAAGTTGTTAAATACCAGAATACCTTTTTTGGTATCGTCATCAATGCGGTCACAAAACATGAAGGGGTGGTGCACCAGTTTTTGGGTGATGGATGTATGGTAACATTTGGCGCCCCGGTCTCTTTAGAAAATCCTTCTGAAAAAGCGGTGAATAC
>CAYUCU010000001.1:0-109319 GCA_964443345.1 uncultured Chitinophaga sp. | reverse complement strand
GGAACAGGGACAGGCTATGCTGGAAGCGGCAGGTGTGAAGAATATTAATACGAATGATAACAAGCAACCACCGGGCCTTGACATTCATGAAATGGGAGGTGTACGGATGGGCAGTGATCCGAAAATATCTTTACTGAATGAGTTTAATCAGCTGCATCACTGTAAAAACGTTTTTGTAACAGACGGTGCCTGTATGACGAGTACAGGTAGTCAGAGCCCGTCTATCTTATATATGGCATTCACTGCAAGGGCCGTTGCTCATGCGGTGAGTGAGTTAAAAAAAGGAGATATATGAGTATGAAAAAACTGCTATTTGCGATCGTTTTGATGCTGGGAACACATTTTTTGCAGGCACAAAAAACGTATTGCAACCCGGTAAATGTGGATTATGGCTACACACCCCACCCAAGTTTTACAGAATGGGGTAAGCACAGGGCCACTGCTGACCCGGTGATCGTAAATTATAAAGGAGAGTATTATTTGTTCAGTACCAACCAGTGGGGTTATTGGTGGAGTAAGGACATGAGCAACTGGAATTTTGTTTCAAGAAAGTTCCTGCGCCCATGGAATGATACCAAAGACGAACTCTGCGCACCGGCAGTCGGTATCATTGGCGATACGATGGTGGTGTTTGGGTCTACTTACACCAGCACCTTTACTTTATGGGGCAGCACCGATCCCAAAGGAAATAAATGGTTCCCTTTAGTTGATTCATTTGAGATAGGTGGATGGGACCCGGCTTTTTTTACTGATGATGATGGCCGTTTCTATATGTATAATGGCAGCAGTAATAATTATCCCGTGTACGGTGTGGAACTGGACCGAAAAACATTCAGACCGATCGGTACCCGCACAGCCATGTATTTATTGCAGGAATGGCGCTACGGCTGGCAACGTTTTGGTGAGCATATGGACAATACCTTTCTGGACCCCTTTATCGAAGGTGCATGGATGACAAAACATAAAGGCAAGTATTATTTTCAATACGGGGCACCGGGAACGGAGATGAGCGGGTATGCAGATGGTGTGGTGATGAGTGACAGACCCTTGTTTGATGGGCGCCAAATGTTTCCGCAATCTGATCCATTTAGTTTTAAAGCAGGTGGTTTTTCAAGAGGTGCCGGGCATGGTGCCACCTTCCAGGATAATGGAGGCAATTACTGGCATGTGTCCACCAGTATCATTTGTGTAAAGAATACCTGGGAAAGAAGAATGGGAATATGGCCGGCTGGTTTTGATAAGGATGATGTGATGTGGTGCAATACAGAATTTGGCGATTACCCGCATTATTTACCCGGGGTGGAAGGGAAAGAGCATGGCGCATTTACCGGATGGCATTTGCTGAATTATAAAAAACCGGTTACTGTTTCATCCACGCTAGGCAGCTTTTATGCAAACAATGCTGTGGATGAAAGTATAAAAACATACTGGAGTGCTGTTTCAGCAAACAAAGGCGAATGGATTCAAACAGACCTGGGGAATGTATCAACCGTAAATGCGGTGCAGGTAAACTATGCCGACCAGGATGCAGCATTTATCGGCAAGCAGACAACCATCTATCACCAGTATAAACTATATTCTTCGCTGGATGGTAAAAAATGGACCGTGCTGGCAGATAAAAGCAATAACAAAACGGATGTGCCCCATGATTATGTGGAACTGGCCGCCCCCGTGCAGGCAAGATATATAAAGCTGGAGAACATACATATGCCGACAGGCAAGTTTGCCATAAGTGGTCTTCGGGTGTTTGGAAACGGTAACGGTGCAAAGCCGGATGCGGTGCGAAACCTGATCGTATTGCGGACAGAGAAAGATAAACGCAGCGCTTATATCAAGTGGACACCAGTGGATAATGCATTTGCTTATAACTTGTATTTCGGCACCGCACCGGATAAATTATACAGCAGCATTATGATACATGACTTCAATGAGTATTGGTTCAAGGCGATGGATAAATTGAAAACGTACTACTTTACTATTGAAGCTATTAACGAGAACGGCGTCAGTGAAAAAACGAAGTTGATAAAAGTTGACTGATATGATAAAAAGGAAAGCAATATACCTGCTTATTATTGCCTTATGCTTTATGATGCCTGTAAAGGCGCAGCAGGGAGTCCCATATTGGGATGAGGTGCAGGCATTAAAGAAAAAGGACAGCCTGTCATTCCCGGCAGCTAACCAGGTTTTATTCATAGGCAGCTCTTCTTTTACCATGTGGAAAGATGTGCAGGATTATTTTCCAAAACACCAAATCCTGAACAGGGCATTTGGCGGTTCCACACTATTAGATCTGATCCGTTTCCGGTATGAGGTGATCTATCCATATCAACCCAAACAAATCGTTATGTATTGTGGTGAAAATGATTTTGCCTCCAGCGATACGGTAACCGTGGAAATGGTATTGAGCAGATTTAAGACGCTATATAAACTCATCCGGGCAAAATACCCCGCCACTCCCTTTCTATATGTATCAATGAAACCAAGCCCCAGCAGGGCGCACCTGATGCCAAAATATGCTGAAGCGAATAAACAGATCGAATTGTTTTTAAAGACAGACCCGAAAGCAACTTTTGCAGATGTGTATTCTAAAATGCTGAAAGCCGACGGCACTCCAATGGAGGATATTTTTTTGAGCGATAATTTGCATATGAATGCAAAAGGGTATGCTATCTGGAAAAAGGCATTAGAAAAAATGCTGCTTAAATAACAGGAAAATGAAACAACAGCGAAAGGTCATACTGTCACTACTGGTCTTATCATCCTTCCTGGCAGGGTGTAAGCAAAAAACAACTGTTACAAAAATAGCTTTTGGTTCCTGCGGCTACCAGGATGAACCCCAGCCGGTACTGACACTGGCAGCAGAACAAAAACCTGCCGCTTTTATATTTCTCGGTGATAATATTTATGGCGACACCGATAATATGGACACCCTTCGGAATAAATACACCCGGTGGATGGCACAACCTGATTTTAAAAGATTAGACAGCAGCACAAAGATTTTCGCTACCTGGGATGATCATGACTTTGGGTGGAATGACGCAGGTACGCATTATAAGTTCAAAAAAGAGTCCAAAGAGATCTTCATGGAGTTTTTTAAAGAACCTGCAGGCAGCGAACGAAGAAAGCATGAGGGTATTTACAAAACAGAATACCTGGAGCAGGATGATAAAAAGATACAGATCATTTTACTGGATGTCCGATCTTTCAGGAATGACCTGTTACCATACGACACCTTTGCAAAACTACCCAGGGAACATTATTTCTATACACCTGATTACAAACCGCACACTTCGGCAGACAGTACATTACTGGGTGAAGAGCAATGGAAATGGTTGGGTGAAGAACTGAAGAAACCTGCTGACCTTCGTTTGATCTGCAGCGGTTCACAGTTTAGCATCGAGTACAATGGCTATGAGGCGTGGGCTAATTTTCCACATGAGCAGAAAAGAATGCTGGAGCTAATTAAAAGTACAAAAGCAAGTGGTGTGCTCTTTTTATCAGGCGATGTGCATTATGCAGAAATATCCAGGCTGGAGGAGCCGGGGTTGTATCCTGTATACGACGTGACAGCCAGCGGCATCACTTCCACCTGGGATTTTGCCACACTAAATAAGAACAGGATCGAAGGGCCGGTGATGGATAATCATTTTGGCCTGCTTACTATCGAGTGGAAGAAAGACCCGGTCATCAGGATGGAGATCATTGACAAATATAAGAACAGCCGTATCGAATATACTATCAGTAAAAGCCAGATAGAGTTTAAATAAGCAATCAATCACACATAAACAGAACAACAATGAAAAGGATCGTATCAGTTTTTTTAATGTCGGCGCTGCTGGTATCTTTCAGCCAGTTACATGCACAGCAAACTAATGATGCTAAAATGAAAACCTTCATTGATGCATTAATGAAAAAAATGACACTGGAAGAAAAGATCGGCCAGCTGAACCTGCCGGGCAGCGGTGATATTGTAACAGGCCAGGCCCAGAGTTCAGATATCGGTAAAAAGATCAAAGAAGGAAAAGTGGGAGGCTTATTCAATATTAAATCAGTAGCTAAGATACGGGAGGTGCAAAGAGTGGCGGTGGAGCAAAGCCGGCTAAAGATCCCATTGATATTTGGTATGGATGTGATACATGGGTATGAAACAGTTTTCCCCATCCCGTTAGGCTTAAGTTGTAGCTGGGATATGAAACTGATCGAGAACAGTGCCCGCATTGCTGCCATTGAAGCCAGTGCAGATGGTATCAACTGGACCTTTTCACCAATGGTGGATATATGCCGCGACGCAAGATGGGGACGGATAGCAGAAGGAAGTGGTGAAGATGCTTATCTCGGCTCACAGATAGCCGGTGCTATGGTGACAGGCTACCAGGGAAATGATCTTACAAAAAATAACACGATCATGTCTTGCGTAAAACATTACGCCTTGTATGGTGCAGCAGAAGCCGGCCGTGATTACAATACCACCGACATGAGTCACCAGCGGATGTATAATGATTATTTCCCTCCGTATAAAGCAGCAGTGGATGCAGGGGCAGGAAGTGTGATGGCCTCCTTTAATGAAATTGATGGTGTTCCGGCTACCGCTAATAAATGGTTGCTAACAGATGTGCTGCGCAAGCAATGGGGTTTCAAAGGCTTTGTAGTAACCGATTATACAGGGATCAACGAAATGATAGATCATGGTATTGGTGACGAGCAAACGGTATCTGCAAAAGCATTGATGGCAGGCATTGATATGGATATGGTGGGAGAAGGGATTTTAAAAAACACCCAAAAATCACTAAAGGAAGGAAAAGTAACGATGGCACAGATAGATGCCGCCTGCAGAAGGATACTGGAAGCAAAATATAAACTCGGTTTATTTGATGATCCGTATAAATACTGTGATGAGAACAGGGCAAAAACAGAAATCTTTACTGCAGCGCATCGCAGAATAGCAAGAAATACAGCGGCACAGAGCTTTGTATTATTAAAGAACCAGGGCAATGTGCTTCCGTTGAAAAAAAGCGGAACAATTGCACTGATCGGGCCACTGGCAGATAACAAAGAGAATATGCCGGGTACCTGGAGTGTGGCAGCCAATTTTGATAAAGCTACTTCGGTATTAGCAGGATTGAAAGAAGTGCTGGGCGATAAAGTAAAGATCTTGCATGCAAGGGGATCTAACCTGGATGAAGACAGTTTGTTTGAAGACAGGGCTGGTATGTTTGGAAAATCACTACGTCGGGACAGCCGTCCTGCATCTGTCATTCTGCAGGAAGCCCTCGATATTGCCAGCCAGTCAGATGTTATTGTGGCTGCATTAGGTGAATCATCCGAAATGAGTGGCGAATCATCCAGCCGCTCTGATATTGAGATTCCACAATTGCAACAGGATCTGCTGAAAGCATTACTGAAAACCGGTAAGCCGGTAGTACTGGTATTGTTTACTGGCCGCCCCTTAGCATTGAAATGGGAAAATGATAATGTTCCGGCAATTTTAAATGTATGGTTTGGTGGCAGTGAAGCCGGCTATGCCATTGCTGATGTACTGTTTGGTGATGTAAATCCTTCCGGAAAGCTTAGTACCACTTTCCCGCAGAATGTGGGACAAGTGCCGATCTTTTATAATCACAAAAACACCGGACGTCCATTGGAAGAAGGGAAATGGTTCTCTAAGTTCCGTTCTAATTATTTAGATGTGAGTAATGAACCGGTTTACCCGTTTGGTTATGGATTAAGTTACACTTCCTTCAGCTACAGTGATATTAAACTCAGCAGTGCCTCATTAAAAGGTAGTCAAATACTGACAGCCTCTGTTACTGTTACTAATACTGGTAAGTATGATGGCAAGGAAGTAGTACAATTATATATCCGTGATGTGGTGGGAAGTGTTACAAGACCTGTAAAAGAACTAAAGGGCTTCCAGAAGATAGACCTGAAAGCAGGCGAAAGCAAAACCGTTACATTCAGCATTACCCCTAATGACCTGAAATTCTATAACTACGACCTGAAAAATGAGTGGGAGGCCGGCGAGTTTCATATTATGATCGGCGGAAACTCAAGAGATGTAAAAATGGCAAAAATCAATTGGGCGAAGTAAGTAGTAAGCGGAAACCCTGGTGGGGTTTACATAATCTCAGTACAATGCATAAAAGAGCGATCCTGTTTGTAGCGATGTCTTTCTTTCTTTCAGCTGTATTTGCTCAGCCGGGTAAGATTGATTCAGCTATGATCGCAAAACCAGCATTTCATTTTTTACCGGAATATACTTTTGATGTACCTGCCAGCCCGGCATCATGGAAAGATCAAAAGCCGGGTATCCATGTAGCGTTTGGGTCAACGGATGAAGTGTACTTCAGAAGGGAAGTTCCGGCGCTGCAAAATGAGACAAAAGTATTGGAAACAACAGGGTGGAAGGGAGAACGTATTAATGCAATGATCCTGGTTTGGTCGCCGGACACTGTAAACCAGGTTCGCTTTACATGGAGCGATCTTAAAAATGCCAAAGGCAATGTGATCAGTAAAAAGGATATGCAATTGCATATGATCCGGTATGTGATATCCAATTATCCTTATGATGCAAGAGAGGTTAGTTGTGGAGAAGGGCCGGTTGACAAGGCCTGGCTGATGCCAGACAGATTTGAAGCATTTGACCGGTTTGATGTGCCGGGGGAGACAGTCAGGCCCGTATGGCTTTCTGTCGATATTCCTTCATCCACTGTGCCGGGTATCTATAATGGAAATATCGAAGTGCAATCGGATAAAGGGACCACAACTTTAAGCCTGAAGATAAGAGTACAGGACCATGTACTACCCCGGCCACACGACTGGACTTTCAGACTGGACCTCTGGCAAAACCCCTGGGTGATTGCAGCATATTATCATGTAAAGCCCTGGTCGGCAGAACATATGCTTTTGCTGGAAAAGCATTTAAAATTATATGCAGATGCCGGCGGAAAATTCATCACTACCTATGCCGTGCATTCTCCCTGGTCTGATAATTCTTATATGATTGAAGGCGCTATGATCGAATGGGTCAAAAGAAAAAACGGTTCCTGGAGATTTGATTACAGCATCTTTGATCAATATGTGCAACTATGTATGAAGGCAGGAATTGATAAAGCCATTACCATTTATACACCCATTCCCTGGGGAGAAAGATTTCGTTATCTCGATGAAGCAACCGGCAGTTATGTGTATGAAAGATGGCTGCCAACAACCGATACATTTAAAGCCAACTGGAATGTTTTTCTTACAGATCTGAAAATACACCTGGAGAAAAAAGGCTGGTTTAATAAAACCTACATTGGTATCAATGAGAATGCGATGGAGCAAACGCTTTCTGCCATTAAGGTGGTGAAAGAACATTCACCAAAATGGAAAATTACCTATGCAGGAGACTGGCACCCGGAGCTGGATGATCTTTTGGATGATTATTCCTGCGTGTATGGCAAAGAGCCGGGAATTAGTGATGTACAAAAAAGGAGTTCAAGGAAATTCACTTCAACCTATTATATATGTTGTACGCCGGCAAAGCCCAATACATTCGTATTCTCCCCGCCTGTTGAAGGACGGTGGCTTGGCTGGTATGCACTGGCACATGGCTATGACGGCCTGTTGCGCTGGGCGTATGATGCGTGGCCGGCAGATCCTGTACGTGATGCACGGCATTTGCTGTGGCCCGCAGGTGATTGTTTCATGGTATATCCCGGTGCTGCTTCAGGTATTCATTTCGAAAAAATGCGGGAAGGAATTGTGGACTATGAAAAAATAAAAATACTGCTGGCAAAGGCAGTCAACTCATCAAATACAAGGACAAAACAACTTGCAAGGGACCTTGCAGATCACTTATTGGTGTTTGCAAATGAAAACGAATTCAAAAGTGAGAAGTTGCAAAGGGATATTGAAAAAGGAAGGATGATCATCGAAGCATTGGGAGATATGCTTTCAAAACCTGCTGTAAAATAATTTGATGAAGGCTGCGTATAAAAGAGGATTCAAACAAAGACTTGCTGTATGAACCGGCTTATTTTGATAGTTATATTACTGGCAGGAACCATCAATGGCGCTGCTCAGCCAATATTTCAACTATTCTCACCGGATTCTTCTTTACGTCTCGAAATTAAGGTGACAGAGAATATTTCCTATTCTCTCTATGCAGGACCTGTATTGTTAGTCCATTCCCCGTCTGTTGACTTACACCTGGCCAACGGGAAAAAACTTTCTGATCAGGCTGTTGTTGCCGATCATAAGTACAGCCGCAAGAATGAAGAAATATCTGTTCCCGTTCCTTACAGAACAAAAAAAATATCCAGCCAGTACAATCATCTTGGCCTTGCTCTTAAAGAACCCTTTCTGCTGGAATTCAGGTTGTATAATGACGGGATGGCGTACCGGGCAGGCACTATGTTTCTTGATACGATTACCATTAAAAACGAAATAGTATTATTTGAAGTGGATACCAAATCGGCTGTATGGTTTCCGCATATTGATAAACGTACCGGTATGGATCGTTTTCATACAAGCTTTGAGGGGATCTATAAAAAAGAAATACTGGAACAGGTTGCAGATACTATGCTTACTTATGCACCGGTTACTGTTTCATTACCGAATGGCTACAGCCTGGCATTTTCAGATGCTAATTTGTATGATTATCCCGGTATGTTTTTGGAAAGAACCCCAAAGGGATTGCGTGGCGTATTTGCACCATACCCATTACAGGAGGAAATGACAAATGGCGAATTTCCTCAACTGATCGTAACAGAAAGAGCAGATTACATTGCCAAAACAGGAGGGCTGAGGATGCTGCCCTGGAGAGTCGTATTAGTGGCAAAAAATGATAAGGAGCTTCCGGCAAATGATCTTCTTTATACTTTAGGTGATCCCCCAACACACAAAGATTTTTCCTGGGTGAAGCCCGGCAAAGGCACGGATGAGTGGATCACAGGGATCAATTTATTCAATGTGCCTTTTGTGGCAGGCCTCAATACAGCTACTTATAAATATTATATCGATTTTGCCAAACGGTTTGGCTTCAACCAGATCATACTCGATGCCGGCTGGAGTGATTATAAGAACCTGTTCAGTATCAACCCGGATATTAATATGAATGAACTGGTGCAGTATGCAAAAAAGAACGGAGTGAAACTTATGCTCTGGACGCTTTGCTCCACACTGGATAAACAACTGGACAGTGCGTTGACACAATTCAATAAGTGGGGTGTGGAATCAATCATGACAGATTTTATGGACCGGGATGATCAGCTGATGGTGAATTTCTATCATCGTATGGCAAAAGCCTGTGCAGATCATAAGATATCCATTATGTTTCATGGCGCTTTTCCACCCAAGGGATTTAATCGTACCTGGCCCAATGCCATCACACAAGAAGGGGTGCTTGGTGCAGAATGGAATATCTGGAGTGAACTGGCCACACCAGAACACAATGTGGCGATCGCTTACACAAGGATGCTGGCAGGCCCGCTGGATTATGAACCCGGGTTATTATTAAACGCACCGAAAGACCAGTTCAGACAGGTTGGAAAAAATCCGATGAGCATTGGCACCCGCTGCCATCAACTGGCAATGTTTGTAGTGTATGACAGCCCGCTGCAAATATTCAGTGGTAATATCAGCCAGGGAATGAAAGAACCGGCATTTATGGAATTGCTCGGCAGTATTCCCACCACATGGGATGAAACAAAGATCCTGCAGGGAAAGACCGGTGAGTATATCATCACCGCCAGGCGAAAAGGAAATGACTGGTATGTGGCCGGACTAAATGGCAATACGGCAAAAGAGATTTCTTTACCGCTTGATTTTATCAAACAGGGTACTTATGATATCACTGTTTGTAAAGATGGATTGAATGCACATAACTATGGAAGTGATTATGATCTGAAGAAAACGCTGTTCAATAAAATAGAAAAACGCACCATTACTATGGCACCGGGAGGAGGATTCCTGCTGAAGCTGATAAAAAAATAACGATAAACAGGTAATATGAAATATATAATTGTATGTGTGAGTTTGTTGTGTGCACACTGCTTGGCTGCACAGAAGAAAACCATTGACCAGAAAGTGGATTCTGTATTGAAACTGATGACACTCGAAGAAAAAGTGGGACAGATGAACCAGTACAACGGCGATTGGGCTGCCACAGGCCCTATCACCAAAGATGGAGACAAACAAAACCAGATCCGGAAAGGAATGGTGGGAAGTATGCTAAACGTAACAGGTGTTGATCATACAAGAACACTGCAGGAGATCGCCATGCAATCAAGATTAAAAATTCCATTACTGTTCGGGCAGGATGTCATTCACGGTTACCGCACCACGTTCCCCATTCCATTAGCCGAAGCGGCCAGTTGGGATATTCCTGCCATTGAACAAACAGCAAGAATTGCGGCCACAGAAGCAGCGGCTGCAGGAGTGCACTGGACATTTGCCCCCATGGTGGACATTGCCCGGGATCCCCGCTGGGGACGGGTGATGGAAGGCGCCGGTGAAGACACGTATCTCGGCAGCCTGATCGCTGCTGCAAGAGTAAGAGGTTTCCAGGGAAAAGGGTTCGGTAATACAGATGCAGTAATGGCTTGTGCCAAACATTTTGCAGCCTATGGTGCAGCAGTGGGCGGCCGGGATTATAATAGTGTTGATATGAGCCTTCGTCTTTTGCATGAAGTGTACCTGCCTCCATTCAAAGCAGCAGCCGATGCAGGTGCTGCCACATTCATGAATTCCTTTAACGATCTGAATGGCATACCGGCCACCGGAAATAAATATTTACAAAGGGATATACTAAAAGGACAATGGAAATTCAAAGGGTTTGTAGTGAGTGACTGGGGCAGTGTGGGAGAAATGATCAATCATGGTTATTCAAAAGATAATGCAGAAGCTTCTATGCAGGCCACTAATGCCGGCAGTGATATGGATATGGAAAGCAGAAGCAATATTCAGCAGTTGGCAAAACTGGTAAAGGAAGGCAAAGTAAAGATGGCGACCATTGATGATGCAGTACGTCGCATCCTGAAAAAGAAATTTGAGATGGGTTTGTTTGATGACCCATTCAAATTTTGTAATGAAGCAAGAGAAAAAGAACAATGGAACAACCCGGCACATTTGAAAACATCAGAAGCAATGGCGAAGAAAAGCATGGTGCTGTTAAAGAATGAAAAACAGTTACTCCCCTTGTCAAAGCAAACAAAGACCATTGCGTTGATAGGCCCTTTTGTAAAAGGCATCAGGGACAACCTCGGTTTCTGGAGTTATGAATGGCCGGATGATACGGCACGAATTGTTACGCTTTGGGATGGAATGCAAAAAAAGAGTACACCCGGTTCAAAATTGCTGTATGCCAATGGATGTGATATCCGTGATACCAGCCGGGCCGGTTTTGCAGAAGCTGTTTCAGTGGCAGCACAATCAGATATTGTAATTATAACAGTGGGTGAAGCCAGGGATATGAGTGGCGAAGCCAAAAGCCGCAACAGTATTCAATTGCCCGGCGTACAGGAAGAATTGGTAAAAGCCGTTATGGCAACAGGCAAACCGGTGGTGGTGCTTATTAGTGCCGGGCGGCCACTGATCTTTAACTGGACGGCTGATAACGCACCAGCTATTATATATACCTGGTGGTTGGGAACACAGGCGGGTAATGCTATTGCAGATGTGTTATTCGGCGACTATAATCCCTCCGGAAAATTGCCGATGAGCTTTCCAAGAACAGAAGGACAGATACCGATCTACTATAATTATTATAATACGGGGCGCCCCGCCAGAAATGACAGCGACCTGAATTATGTATCCGCTTATACGGATCTTCCCAACAGCCCAAAGTTTCCATTTGGATACGGGTTGAGTTATACAAAATTCGAATACAGCGATATCCGGTTAAGCAAGGATCAGTTTAAGCCCGGAGAAAAGCTGGAAGCCATCGTTACCGTTCGCAATGCAGGTAGTTATGATGGAGAGGAAGTGGTACAATTATATATAAGAGATATAACAGGATCCGTGGTAAGACCGGTGAAAGAGTTGAAAGGATTTCAAAAAGTAATGATAAAAGCAGGCGAAGCAAAAGAGATCAGGTTTTCAATCAGTGCCGAAGATCTCCGCTTCTATAATGATAAGCTACAGTTCATTTACGAACCCGGAGCGTTTCAATTATTCATCGGTGGTAATAGCCGGGAGGTAAAGGAAAAAAGTTTTCAGTTGATAAAATAGAAGGCTGCTTCAACCCGTTGACGGAGTTAATTTTTTGAGGCGAAATTCATTGCCCCATAGGGGCAAAATGTTAGTAGAAACATATTTTGGTGATGTATTAGAGTCCGCCAGCAGGCGGAGCGAAATGCAAAATATTTCGCCCCGATGGGGCTCTGCAGACCCTGTATATTTCTTTGTTTCTACTACTATTCCGCCTCTACGAGGCTAAGAGAATTAACTCAGCCAACGGCCTACTTCACTTCTTCAAAATCTATATAATCACCGGCTTTTGCTTTTGGCCCCGGGTTTGAAGGAGAAGGTTGTGCACTATTGGCTTGCTGTTGGCGCATTTGTTCTTCCATGCGGTTGTGCATTTCCCTGAATCCTTTTTTGATCTTTCTGGAAGCGAGATAGACCGGAATTACCAGTTTGAAAATGAACTGGAATAATATATAAGCCAAAATGGCGTATAAAACGTATTTCACAAGTCAAAGATAAGATGGCTTGTTTTGAGGCTGCCGGAAAAAAAATGGTGTTTACCGAAATAGAGGCCCCGGCTTTTTGTCTGCGTTATTTGGCTGGAATAGCACATTTACCTTACATTTGCGTCGGAAATAGCAGTAAGAAGGGAACGAGGCCGTTCCCTTCTTCTTTTATACCACATGAGCAGCGACACACAAATACAAGTATTAGAAAAGAAGGTGGAAGCACTGATAAGCGCCGAGCCAGAGCTTTTCCTGGTGGAAGTGAAGATCAAACCCACCAATAATATTAAGATCTTTATCGATGGAAACCAGGGAGTTAGCATCGAAAAGCTGGTTCAGTACAACCGGCGGCTGTACAAACAGTTAGAAGAGGAAAATATGTACCCCAACGGCGATTTTTCGCTGGAAGTATCCTCTCCGGGGCTGGAGGAACCGTTGAAACTACACCGCCAGTACCTGAAAAATATTGGCCGTTATGTGGAAGTGACAGACCTGGAAGGGGGTAAAAAAGAGGGCAAACTGATCAATGCCGATGAAACAGGCATTGTGGTGGAAGTACAAACCGGAAAAGGAAAGAAACTGGAAATAGTGCAACACACTATTCCATTTAGCAATATAAAATCAACAAAAATTCAAATTAAATTCTAAAAAAAGTTGCGAGTCCTGAGCTGTGAGCTGCGAGACAACCCTACTCCTGTAGGGTTCAAACTCGAAACTCAAAACTCAAAACTAAATTCATGAGTTATGGCAAGTATCAACCTGATAGAGGCGTTCCAGGATTTTAAAGAGGCGGAAAATATTGACCGCCCCACCATGATGAAAGTGGTGGAAGATGTATTTAAGACCTTGCTGCGCAAAAAATACACCAGTGACGAAAACTTTGATGTGATCGTAAATGCGGAAAAGGGTGACTTAGAGATCATCCGCCGCCGGATGATCGTAGAAGACGGACAAGTGGAAGACCCGTTGGCACAGGTGGCCTATTCTGATGCAGTGAAAATTGAACCCGATTTTGAAGTAGGGGAAGAATTATACGAAGAGATCGACCTGCTGGACTTTGGCCGCCGGGCTATCCTTGCTGCCAAGCAAACACTGGCCAGCCGGATCAGCGACCTGAAGAAGAATGTACTGGCCAAAAAATATGGCGACCGTATCGGTGAGATCATCAGTGCCGAAGTATACCAGGTATGGAAAAAGGAGATCCTGCTATTGGATGAAGAAGGCAATGAATTGATACTACCCAAGAGTGAACAAATACCACAAGACTATTTCAAAAAAGGAGAGAATATCCGTGCCGTGGTGAAGAAAGTAGATATGAAGAATAACAGCCCGGTAATCATCCTTTCCCGTACTTCTCCCGACTTTCTGGCTAAATTGCTGGAAATAGAAGTACCCGAGATATTTGATGGCCTGATTGTTATTAAAAAGATCGTTCGGGATCCGGGAGAAAGAGCTAAAGTTGCCGTAGAGTCATTTGATGATCGTATTGACCCTGTTGGCGCCTGTGTGGGGATGAAAGGAAGCAGGATTCACGGTATAGTGAGAGAACTGAAAAATGAAAATATAGATGTGATCAACTGGACAAGCAATATCCAGTTGCTGATACAACGTTCCCTTACACCTGCCAAGATAACCAGCATGGAACTGGATAATGAAGGTAAACACGCCAATGTGTACCTGAAGCCGGACCAGGTTTCCCTGGCAATTGGCCGCCGTGGTGTAAACATTAAACTGGCAACAGAATTGACCGGGTATGAACTGGATGTATATCGTGACAATGAAGGCGAAGTAGATGAGTTTGATATTGACCTGGAAGAATTCAGCGATGAAATAGAATCATGGGTGATCGACGAATTGAAAAGAGTGGGTTGTGATACCGGCCGCAGTGTACTGAACCTTACACCGGAAGAACTGGAAAGAAGAACCGATCTTGAAAAAGAAACGATCGCTGATGTAAGACGAATATTGAAAGAAGAATTTGAAAAAGAATAATGCAAGTGTGGAAATGAGATAATGTGAAAGTGTGAAAATGAACTTTCATTTACAACATTCTCACATTCGCCACATTTACCACATTTTCACATTAATAAAACCTGAATGGCAGAATTAAAATTACCGAGATTATTAGCCGCGGCCAAAGAGTTCAATATTGGCCAGGATACTCTTATTGACTTTTTGATAGGCAAAGGTTTCCCGAAAGATGAACTGAAGCCCACCTCAAAGCTTACTGAGGAAATGTACCGTTCGCTGCAACAGGAGTTTCAGGGCGATAAGGCTGCTAAAATGAAAAGCGACCAGCTCGAACTTCCCAAAGGAGCACAAGCCGAAGCCAAAAAGAAAAAGGAAGATGAAGAGATCCTTTTCAAAAAAGAAGAAAAAACCACAGGCAAAGCAACAAAAAAAGCAGAAGAACCCAAGCCCGCAGAAGAAGTACCTGCAGAAGCAACACCTGCCAAAGCCAAAAAAGAAGAAGAAAAGACCGAAGAAGAAATTGTGAAGGTAGAAGCACCGGAACTGGAAGGACCTAAAGTGTTGAAAAAAATTGACCTCTCAACCATTGATTCTTCCACACGGCCTAAGAAAATAACCAAAGCAACAAAGAAAGCAGAAGAGCCTAAGGTGGAAGAACCTGTTGCTAAAGAAACAGAGAAACCCGCAAAAGGCAAGGCTAAGAAAACAAAGAAAGAAGAAGAGGAAGAAGTAAGTAAGGCAGCAAAAAAAGTAGAGGTAAAAGAAGAGCCTGTTGCAGAAGATCAGCCTGCGGTAATTGAGAATATAGAAGTGGAGAAACTGACAGGCCCCAAGATCCTTGGAAAGATTGAATTACCAGTTGACAACGATACAAGACCGGTAAAAGACGAAAAGAAAAAAAGGAAACGTATCCCGATCGAAAAGAAAGATGTTAAGCGGGAAATATTCATTAATAAAGATACCGGTGGCGACAGAAGACAAGGTGGTGGCACTGGCGGCGGTGGAAACTTTAACCGGGGCCGCGGCGGCACAACAGGTGGCGTTGGTGGTAACCGGAGGCCGATAACTACCGGCGGAAGAAGAGAAGATAAGCTGATCGACGAAAAAGAAATTCAGAAAAAGATACAGGAAACACAGGCCAAACTGGCCGGTGGTGGTGGTAAAGGAAAAAACCTGAAAGCTAAACTGCGCAGGGAAAAAAGACAAGAACTGGCCGACGCACAAGGAGATGCTGCGGATGACAACAAATTGCAGGTAACAGAGTTTATCAGCGTAAGTGAGCTGGCCAACCTGATGGATGTAAGCTTTGCCGAGGTGATCAGCAAGTGTATGGGGCTTGGTATCATGGTATCTATCAACCAACGCCTGGATGCCGAGGTAATAGAACTGGTGGCCAGTGAATTTGGATTTGATGTAGAGTTTATCAATATGGAGAAGCAGATGGAAATGGAGGAAGACGATGATGAAGATGACGAAGAAGAGCTTCAGTTCCGGTCTCCCATAGTAACCATCATGGGCCACGTTGACCATGGTAAGACGTCTTTACTCGATCATATCCGTAATGCAAGTGTGGTGGCAGGCGAAGCAGGAGGTATTACCCAGCATATAGGGGCCTACCAGGTAACCTTGCCAAACGGAAAAGAAATAACGTTCCTGGATACTCCCGGTCACGAGGCCTTTACAGCCATGAGAGCAAGGGGTGCAAAAGTTACCGACATTGCTGTAATAGTAATTGCTGCTGATGATGCCGTGATGCCACAAACCCGTGAAGCGATAAGTCATGCACAGGCTGCCAATGTGCCCATGATATTTGCAGTAAATAAGATTGATAAAGACGGCGCTAATCCGCAAAAGATATATGAGCAGCTTTCTCAAATGAATATATTGGTGGAAGAATGGAGCGGTAAATTTCAAAACCAGGAAATAGCAGCTAAAAGCGGTTTGAACGTTGATAAGCTGCTGGAAAAAATATTGCTCGAAGCAGAAATGCTGAATCTCAAAGCAAACCCTAACCGGGAAGCTACCGGAACCATCATTGAAGCATCACTGGATAAAGGCCGTGGTTACGTAGCTACTTTATTAGTAGAAAACGGAACACTGCACCCGGGCGACCTGATCGTAAGTGGTCAGTATTTCGGCCGTGTAAAAGCGATGTTCAATGAAAGAAATAAAAAAGAAGATAAGGCCGGACCCTCTGCACCTGCAGTGATCCTCGGATTGAATGGTGCACCACAAGCCGGTGAAAAATTCAAAGTGTATGAAGATGAAGCAGAAGCAAAAGAGATCGCCTATCGCCGGGCACAGATATTAAGAGAGCAGGGTATCCGTACCAAAAAGCATATTACACTCGATGAGATCGGTCGTCGCCTGGCACTCGGAAGCTTTAAAGAACTGAAAGTGATCATCAAAGGTGACGTGGACGGTTCCGTAGAAGCATTAAGCGACTCCTTACAAAAATTATCGACACAGGAAATTTTGGTGAGTGTGATACATAAAGGAGTGGGACAGATCAATGAAAGCGATATCGTACTGGCCGAGGCATCAGATGCTATCGTTATTGCGTTCAACGTACGTCCTTCGCTGCAGGCATCCAAACTGGCCGATAATGCCGGAATTGAGATCAAGATGTACTCCATCATTTACAATGCCATTGAAGAAGTGAAGAGCGCCATGGAAGGAATGCTGGAACCGAAAACACAGGAGAAGATCATTGCCAATGTGGAAATAAGAGAAGTGTTCAAATTTGATAAAGCAACCGTGGCAGGATGTACGGTAAGAGATGGTAAGATCAAAAGAGATTCGAAGATCCGCCTGATCCGGGATGGTATTGTGATCTATCCTACCGGTGATGCAAGTGCCGAACTGGGATCATTGAAGCGATTTAAGGATGATGCAAAAGAAGTATTGTCCGGCATGGAATGCGGATTAACCATTAAGAATTTCAGTGACTATAAGGTAGGCGATGTGGTGGAAGCCTATGAGGTGGAAGAAGTCAAGAGAACGCTATAAATCAAATCCCAGGTAAGAAATTCCAAATTCCACCTATTCTGTTGAGTATTATGGGATTTGGAATTTTTCACTTTGGGATTTATCAAACAATTTTTTGTTAAATACCCTTTACACCCTGCTTAAGTTTTACAGGGAAAACTACTTTTGAACTTATGCGTTATTTTAAAAGAATACTAACTGTTTGCTTCCTGCTGGTTTCGGTAGCATCAAGCGCCCAACCACAAGCCCGGAAGGTGGTCGCAGATAAGATCGCCGCCATTGTGGGAGACCGGATCATCCTTCATTCAGACAGAAAAAATTCACTGGCAGATATTGCCCGCCAGGGTGGCGCCATTCCCGAAAACGGCGAATGTGTGCTGATGGAGCAAGCTATTATCTCCAAAGTGCTGATGCTGCAGGCTGAAAAAGATTCATTGCCCGTAACGGATGAAGAAGTGGAAGCAGATCTCGACAACAGGATACGTACTTATATCAACCAGCTCGGCAGCCAGGAAGCGCTGGAAGAAATAGCCGGTAAATCCATCTACCAGATCAAAGATGATGCACGGGAATCGGTAAAAGAACAAAAGCTGGCTTCGGCCATGCAGCGTAAGATCGTGGATAATGTACGCATCACCCCGGTGGAAGTAAAAGCATTCTTTGATAAAATCCCCAAAGACAGTTTGCCCTTCTATGAATCCGAACTGGAAGTTTGCCAGATCATCATTTATCCCAAAGCCGCCCGTGAAATAGAACAATACATTGTGGGGGAAATGAACAATTATAAAAGACAAGTAGAATCCAAACTCACAACTTTTGACCAGTTGGCCAAAACCGTATCGGAAGATCCGGGCAGTAAAGATCGTGGCGGTCAATACCAGATCAACAGGAATGAAAAAAACTGGGACCCTGTTTTTATGTCAACTGCCTTCCGCCTGAAAGAAGGAGAAGTATCCTTTCCTGTAAAATCTAAATTCGGATATCATATTATACAAATGGTACAACGAAATGGAGACGATGCTATCGTTCGCCATATACTTCGCATTCCACCGGTAACGGAGAATGAGATCAGCGCTGCCAAATCAAAACTCGATACCGTTCGCTCCAGGATCATTACCGGTTTACTGGGCTTCAATGAGGCCGCTACAAAATACAGTGATGATGAAGCGGCAAAATATACCGGCCCCTGTATCACCGGAAGAGATGGCTCCACCTATGTTACGATCGATCTGCTCGATAAAGACATGGTAGGGATGCTGAGCAAAATGAAAGTGGGTGAATACTCTCAGCCGGTGGCTTACACTGATGAACAAGGTAAAAAAGGTGTACGCATCATCCATCTGAAATCCCGTTCCGAACCTCACCGGATGAACCTGGCTGATGATTACAGCAAGATATCCGGCTATGCACTCGAAGAAAAGAAGGCGAAAACTCTGGAAAAGTGGATCAAGGACAAGTTGCCCACCTACTACATTATGATCGATACAGAAACAGGACGGCAGTGCCCCCAGGTCAACAAATTTGCGACCAGTAATTAATTAATTATTACCTACCAGATTATATAGGAACCGTTGCTGAGAAGCAGCGGTTTTTTTATGGGGAAAGGGGTCTCGCAGAGGGCGCAGGGTGCGCTGAGAAAAACGTTTAAATCATCCCCTTGTATTCCCCGTGTCCCCTGCGCCCTCTGCGTGACCTCTGCCTGATTTCCCATTCCGGGGTATCCTGATTTACTTTACCTTTGCTGCCTCCAATGAGTGATGCTATCAAACACGAATGCGGACTGGCATTCATCCGGCTACGTAAACCCTTCTCTTATTACCAGCAACAGTATGGTACGGTGCTTTGGGGCCTGAACAAACTGTACCTGCTGATGGAAAAGCAGCACAACCGCGGCCAGGATGGCGCCGGTGTGGCAGCAGTGAAACTGAATGTAGAACCTGGTTACCCTTTCTTACACCGCATCCGCAGCGGCACCCCGCAACCCATTGCCGATGTATTTAAAAAGATAGGTGCTGAGATAGACGACCTGGCCAAATTCAACCCCGATATAAAGAACCACCCCGGACTGATGAAAGGCCATATATCCTTTTTGGGTGAACTGCTGCTGGGCCATCTCCGCTATGGCACCCAGGGAAAAAACAATGCAGAATTTTGTCACCCGTTCTTAAAAAGAGATACCATACCTGCAAGAAACCTGGCACTGGCCGGCAACTTTAACCTGGTAAATACGGAAGAACTTTTTTCATTGGTAAATATCGATCCGGGAGAATTTCAGCGGCAAAGCGACCTGGCTGCGATGATGGAAGTGATCCACCATTTTTTATTAAAAGCAGATGAAGCCTCCCCGCACCATATGGATATAAAAGCCGTATTGAAAAAAGCGCTGGCTTTATTTGATGGAGGATTTCATGTGGCAGGAATGACAGGCAATGGCATCGGTTTTGTATTCCGGGATGCACATGGTATCCGGCCTTCTTATTATTATATCAATGATGAAGTGGTGGTGGCGGCTTCTGAAAGAGCAGCGATACGTACCGCATTGAATGTAGGTGAGAATGAAGTGCAGGAACTGATGCCTGGCAATGCACTGATCGTAAATGAAAAAGGGGATGTGGAAATAACCCAGATACTGGAACCACAGGAGAGAAAGGCCTGCAGCTTTGAACGCATTTATTTCTCCCGCGGCAGTGATGAAAAGATCTACCGGGAACGATTAGCCCTTGGCTACAACCTGAGTGAGCAGGTACTGGATGCCATTGATTATGATCTGAAGAATACCATTTTCTCTTTTATTCCCAATACAGCAGAAACAGCTTTTTATGGCATGCTGAAAGGCATGGAAGATTACCTGAATAAAGTAAAGATAGAACGCATACTCAGCTGGGGCAAAGACTACGATGCTGCAAAGCTGAGTGAAATGATCAACCGCCGTATCCGCATTGAAAAAGTGGCTATCAAGGATGTTAAGATGCGCACCTTCATCACCGAAGATGTGAATCGGAATGAAATGGTGCAGCACGTCTATGATATTACCTATGGCACCGTTCGTGCCGGCGAGGATACACTGGTAGTGATCGATGATTCTATTGTAAGAGGCACCACTTTAAAGGAAAGCATCATCCGGATGCTGGGAAGGCTGAAGCCAAAACGTATTGTAGTGGTCTCCTCATCACCGCAGATCCGCTATCCCGATTGCTATGGTATTGATATGAGCAAGATGGGAGATTTTATCGCCTTTAATGCCGTGGTGGAACTGATGAAGGAAAACAACCGGCTGGACTACCTGAAAGAACTGCTGGAGAAATGCAAAGACCTGCAGCGCAATAATCAATTACATACTGAAAATGTAGTGCGGCATTTGTATAAACAATTTACCACGGAAGAGATCTCTGCCAAGATCGCTCAGCTGATCACTCCTTCGGGGTTGGATATTCCGGTGGATGTTATCTTTCAAAGCATAGAAGACCTGCACCGGTCTTGCCCCAATAACCTGGGCGACTGGTACTTTACCGGCAACTATCCCACACCCGGGGGTAATAAGGTGGTGAATAAGGCCTTTATCAACTACATGGAAGGAAAGAATGTACGAGGATATTAAAATAAATTCCAAATAGCAAATTCTAAATTCCATTCACCGTTACAGGAGTTTGTTTCCTGGCTGGGATTTGAGATTTGTTATTTGTAATTTTAATGCAAACCATAAAATTTTGAAGAATCTTATACTTGTTCGTCATGCAAAAAGCGACTGGAACAATCCCGGTCTGGCTGATTTTGACCGACCACTGAATGAACGGGGGAAAAAAGACGCACCGGCGATGGCGCAACGGCTGCTGGATAGAAAAGTGGCTATTGACGCCTTTATTACCAGCCCGGCCAAAAGAGCGGCTAAAACAGCTAAGATATTTGCGGCAGCCTATGGCCGTAAGAAAGACGAGCTCCTTTTTAAAGAAGAACTGTACCTGGCCGCACCTCATACTTTTTATTCAGTGATAGAAAAAATTGCAGATAGGTTTGACAGCATTGCGGTCTTCTCTCATAATGAAGGCATCACCGAATTTGCCAATATGATCGCTGATGTGCGCATTGATAATATTCCTACCTGCGGGGTGTTTGCTGTAAAGGCTGATTGTAAACGCTGGACTGATTTCCGCGGAGCTAAGAAAGAGTTCTGGTTCTTTGATTATCCAAAAGCAGGATGATTTTTTTTGCACACGGATGACACGGGTTGAACGGATGAACACAGATTTTTTTTGATGCGAAGCATCAAAAATAGGGTTTACTCCACCCGAAGGTTCGGTTGGGAAATAACCGAATCGTAGATGCGGCGAAGCTGCATTAATCTGTGTTCATCCGTTCAACCCGTGTCATCCGTGTGCCTGTATTTGCAATCGCCTTAAGCAATAAGCTGTAACAATGATTTTATTGCCGCACTAAGCTGCCCGTTATGTTCAATCAGCGGCATTTTATAATGGAAAGCTTCAGCCACTTTTAAAGCATCATTCAGGGAGAACGCTTCTTGTTTTATACAAACGGCTATCCCTTTCTCCATCAGCGATTGTCCGAGGTATTGTTGCTCTGTTTGTCCCGGGGTAGGTATGAGAATGCTTTTCTTTTGTACGGCCATCACATCCATCACCGTGCTGTAACCGCTTCGGCCAATAATGTATTCTGCCTGTTGCATGGCGGTATTCAACTCATCGGCCGGTAAATGATTGATGAATTGGATCATATTGGTGGAAGGAATAAGGGACCCACTACCTGGCAACCCTCTTATAATAACAGCAGTGCCATTGTAATGACTGATATCCCGTATGATCTTTTCTTCCAGCAGGCTGCGCTGTGGCTCCGGGCCTGATAATATGAATAACAGGTGTCCTTTCTTTTCTGTAATATCTTTTTTATGAAATCGTGACAGTAAGCCAATGTACCGTACCGGAACTGCCGGTTGTTTATCCGGGTGCGATAATTCTCCAGCCAGGTTATTGTCACCCTCGCTGTCTGGAACCCAGCAGGCAGTGTATTTATTGATGAACCGGTAATTTCTTTTTTGTAAGATATTTTCGATCCACCGTTTGCCACCGGCGCTTTTTATCTGCAACTGGTGCGTCATAAACACACAGGGAATGCTGGTATGCGACAAGCCGAAACGGTTGTCGCTGATGACGGCATCAAAGCCATGCTCCTTTACTTTCTTTTTTAGCCAGCGGTGCTCATACCGGATGGCCCGTAACATTTTAGGGCCCTGTTGTATCATTTTCCAGGTGAGGCCCCAGGCTGTTCGTGCATAATGGATGCGGTAGCCGGGCAAAGAAAGGAAAGGAAGTTCGGGGAATTCTGCTTTCAGCAGTTGCTCCTGTGCGCCTTCGCCTGCCAGCCACACTTCAGCCTGTTGCGCCAGCAGCTCCCGGATGAGGGGAATGCAGCGGGTGGCATGACCCAGGCCCCAGTCCAGCGGGGCCACCAATATGCGGGCCTGTTTGCCAGGCAGGGAGGGTTTTGGGCCATTTTTACCGGTTTCCGGCGGATTCATGTAAATTATTTAGCTGTTTTGGTTAAACGGGATACTAATTTGTTTGTAAAATAGTTTTAATTTAGAACTTCCTCCGAAAGGAGTTCTGTGAAAAATTATGAAGAACATCAACAAAATAGCGTTAGCCCTGTTATTCATCGTATTCCTGTCGGCTTGTAACAAGAACAGCTATTCCGGTGGTGGCAATAAGAAAAGCAAGTATTGCGGATGCCCCGGACAGAAAAGCACCGGCGGCTGGTAAAAACCTACTTACATGAAGGGATTCAGCAAAAACCTGTTAGTGGTCTTTAAGAATGGGTTCATGACTGATCAGGCATGGGAGCATGAAGTGGAGGCTATTACTCAAATCCTCCGCATTACCGATTCTCCTCAACAATTTTGTATAGCTACTGAACTGGTTGATCGTAATCGCATCACCTGCAACTCCAAAAAAATACTGAAGGAAGCAGCGCATTTCCGGCTGCGGTCATTTCGTTTTTTAGTCAATAAAAATTAAAATAAAGGTTCTTGAATTTCAACACAGAGATACAGAGTTGATGAGTTGCACAGAGTATAAATGCATTCTCTGTGAAACTCTATGTATATCTCCGTGCACTCTGTGTTGAAAAATAGTAATCAGGAGACAGCTTATGCTCACCTAAGTTTGTTCAGCGCTTCTCTCAATTTGCTTATCATTTCTTCGATCTCTTCCTTTTTACAGGTGCCCACACTAAGGCGGTACCAGGGAGAACTGCGTTCGGCACCGAAAGCATAGAACGGTACTACTGCCAGTCCTGCATGATTGAGCACATAAGCGGTAACATCACTTTGATCATTCAGTATGTCGCCTTCCGGTGTTTTCTTTCCGGCAAGGTCGATCTTTATAGTAAGATAAATAGCAGCTTCGGGTGCGATAGCATCCACTGATAGCCCTTCCCCTTTCAATTGCATAAAGCCATTGTAAATACGGCGGAGACGTTCTTCTATTTCACTTTTAAAATGCGACAGGTAAGTGGCAATGCCATTGCGGTTGTTTAAGTAATACGCCACTGCTTTTTGCTCCGCCATCGGCGCCCATGCCCCGATATGGGTGAGGATCGCTTTCATCTTGCTGATAACGGTGGATGGCCCCATGGCCCAGCCCACCCGTACACCGGTAGCTGCAAATACTTTACTGATGGCATCAATATAAATGGTGTACTCCCGCATGGCAGGGCGCAGGGATACGGGATTGTAATGCTGTATATCTCCATAGGTAAGATGCCAGTACATCTGATCATACATCACATACAATTTCTTTTCACCGGCGCTCCTCCTGTTATTTTCTTCTATCACCATATCACAAATAGCTTCCAGTTCTTCTTTGCGGAACGTGGTGCCGGTAGGATTTTGCGGAGAACAAAGGGAGATAAGTGTAGCTTCTTTTATATAGGGAAGTATGTCTCCTGCTGTGGGCATAAAGTTGGTAGCGGCCGTTGCTTCGATAACAATATGTTCTCCGCCAACAAAATGGGTGTAGTGATTATTATTCCAGCTGGGCACGGCATAAATGATCTTATCACTTTTATCACACAGGGCACGGAACACAGCGTAGATCAGCGGGCGGCCACCGGAAGCCACCAGTATCTCATTGGTGCCATAGTCCAGCCTTTCTTCTTCTTTAATGAATGTGTGAATAGCTTCCCGCAGGTCCAGGTTGCCTTCGGCGGCGGGATAGTTGGTAAAATGTTTTCGGTAGGCTTCTACGATCGCATCTTCCAGTTCTTTGGGAATGGGAAATATGGAAGGATCAAAATCGCCGACGGTAAAATTATATATGCGTTCACCCTGGCGGATCTTTTCCCGGATCTCTCCGCCAAGTTTGACGATTTCTGAACCGATCAATGTCTCTGACAAATGCGACAATTTCATACAGGGCCTTTGTGGCAAAAGTAGGGAAATAGTGGGGAGTGGGGAGAGGGGTGGCTAGTGGGGAGTGGGTAGTAGGGAGTGGGTAGTGGGGAGTGGTTAGTGGGGAGTGGGGGCTGCGTAATCGGGTAGGGATGTGCTTTTTGTAAAATATAGCCGGTCTATGTGCTAATGTAACAAGGGCATGTGCAAATGTCACAAGGGCATGTGGGAGGTGTCACCTGACTGTGTGTCAGTGTTACAGGGGCATGTGTTAATGTACCTTGGCTATGTGCAGGTGTTACCTGACTGTGTGTCAATGTTACAGGGGCATGTGTTAATGTACCTTGGCTATGTGCAGGAGGTGTTACCTGACTGTGTGTCAGTGTAACAAGGGCATGTGTGGTTGTAATAATGGCATGTTCAGGTGCCGGAAGGGCAGGTGTAGCTGTCAAAAGGGTGTGTGCAGGTGGTCCTTTGGCTGGTAAGATATTTCCTGTTCTGTATGAGAGTGTTCCCCATCAAATTATTGAGTCCATAAGTCGTTGCCGATATCGTATCAACGGTGTCGAAATAGCATTCAATCTTCCAGCTGATTTAATTTCCGGTGTAACGGCGGGGTTTCGTGATCTTATAATACTCATTAACCAGCAGAATGTACTGTGCAATAAAGATGGTGAGAAAAAACTTCTGTAAGATATTTCCGGTACTTAAGAAGATCAGGTAAAAGGAACTCTTTAATAAAGAAAGCCGCCCCTGAGGGCGGCTTTTAAGAGATCCTGTATTTTATTTTAGTGATGACGGCCACCATTTCTGTGCCGGCCCCGACGGTTTCCATTATCATCATTTCTCCACCTGTTATTTCTGAAATGTTGTCTTTTTACATAGCGCCTGCGGTCCTGTTCATAATATTGATAAGCATTATGCCTGTTGATCACCACCTTATATCCCGTGTGTAAATTATAACCTCTGTACCTTGCCGGTAGTGACGCAGAAAATATCCAGCGGCCACCCGACAGGTAAATGAACTGGTGACGGGGAACATAATAATAACACTCTATATCCGGCAAATAATAATACTCTGCATAATCATAACCGGGCACTCTCCAGGAAGGCTGATCTCCAATATTTATATTGACACCAACTCTTACCTGTGCTTTTGATTCAGGGATAACTGCCATGCTTAGTACAAGAATGGAAGCTCCTAATACTAATTTTTTCATACATATAAATTTTGTTTTAGCAGACCATTTTCAAAGACGGTGCCAAAGCATAAAAAAGGGTTGTCAAAAGGAATTATAAGCTCGTTTTCAATAATATAGACTTGATGAGAAAACGTCAGGCATATAAAAATCATTTTAACCACAAACTTTATAACACAACTCCCCGAAAACGAATAACATTATATATTTGTACCTGGTTTTGTAACCTAATATATAACTAAAGGGGGCCAGCAATTTGAAAACAAATAGTTGAATGCCCCAGGCCGGCCGGGTAAGCCGGATCTCATTTTTATAAAACAGCATTATAGAAGCTGTTCGGAAAATATTGGGTGCCCCTTTTTTATTCAGTTTACCCTCATGGGCAAGGGTGAAGAAAGTGTCAAACAGGCCATCGATCTTTAAAGCCGGATAGAATTCCTGAATGTAATGCGCTTCTGTTGTTCCCGGGTTCCAAAAGTGATGCGGAACATTCTTAGGGATTGAGACAATATCCCCTGCATAAAATGTTTGCTCTTCTCCATTGATACGGAACCGTAGTTCTCCTGCCAGTATCCGAAACCTGTTTTCCTGGTGGGGATGAATATGCTCCGGCTCCCGCTGCATCGTTGCCGGGCTGAAACACTCGATCTGTAATTGAGTTCCGTTTGTTTCTGCCCAGGTTTTCAGAAAGTGCATTCTTTGTCCTGTCCGGATATTGGTAATACTGTCGCCCTGCTTTATCATAAAATAGTATTTACTATTGAATAAAATATTGTTGCTGATTACCGTTGTTAATTCAATTTGTATTTACCGATATGTGGTAACACATCACCGCCAAGATATAAAGAGCCCTTGTACTCTTTTACTGCACCAGCTTCCGGCATTACTATTCCTTTAGTGTCAAAGTATGCGGACAGTATTTTCCCTTCTGAGGAAATATTCAACAGCATACCGAATTTTTCCGGTTTGGGTTGCAGCCAGTTGGGCAATGCAAACACCATTTTTTTCATAACCGGGTTGTTATGAATATTATCAAGCTGGTCATTTCTTTTGGTACTGAAGCCTAACCAGAAACTACCATCTTCTCTTATGGAGATGCCATTGGGAAAACCGGGTAAGTTGTCCATAAACAATTCTGTTTGCCCCGCTTTTTCACCTTTCAGCCAGTAGCGCAGTATCCTGTACTTTGCTGTTTCTGTCATTAAAAGAAAGTCCTCCTGTTTTGACAACACCACTCCATTTCCAAAATAAGTGCCGCTGATGAGGGTGGTTACTTTTGTTGATTTTGGATCATAACAGTATAATCCTCCTGCAGGACGCATTTCCAGGATCATCTTCCGGCCGTATTTAATGGTATAGGAAGCTTTCTCTGATGTATTGGAGAAATATATTTTTCCATCGGACGCAATATCCAGTCCGTTGGGAATAAGAAATGGATGTCCCTTCTCATCGTTACGGGCCAGCACGGTTATTTTTTTATCGGGACTGATACGTATCAAACCCAATTTGTGGCTTAAGGCAACGAGATTTCCGTCGCTGTCAAAATGCAACCCTGCCACCCATGATCCGGTGTTTAGAAAAACTTCCACTTTCCCCGTGCTGTCAATCTTCAATATCCTTCCATCAGTAAAGTCATTTTCTTTACTATGCACTCCGCAATAAAGATTGCCTGTACTGTCAAAAACAATATCTTCCGGACCATACCAGCCAGCGAGAGAGATTTTTTGCGCTGTGGTCAGCTTTTCATTCAGGGCAGTGGTTCCGGTAAAAGCGGGTTTTGTGGAGGGTTTCCAGGCAAGCGGACGGATGCCGGAGAACCCAACCATTGTGGCGAAAAGTAGTATCAATGCAATAAGGAGGATTGCGGCTCTTTTTAACTTTTTCATGTTGCTGTATTTATTGTTGATTTAATACAGCAAAGGAATAAACTGGCTCTCCCAAATCCGTTTACATATGTAAAGAAATAGCGGTGGCTTTTATTTACCGGTAAACTGGTGCCGGATGCGGCTCAATTGTGTAGCGGAAATACCGAGGTAAGATGCTATATGATATTGCGGGATGAGTTGCTCCAGTCCCGGAAATTCCTGCTGGAATATTCTATACCGTTGTGAAGCATCGAGCAAAACGATCTCCAGTTCTTTTTTTTCTTTTTCCAGAAAATAATGCTCTGCTATTTTTCTTGCCAGTCTTTCCAGGTCCTGGTGCTTATTATAAAGACTGGTTAATGCATTGTAATCTGCCGACCAAATAGTGCAATCCGTTAATGCCTGTTGTGAGATAAGGCAGGGTTTGCCGGTCAGTAAAGAAGAGTAAGCACCAATACTGGATGGTCCGACGAAAAATTGTTTATTGTATTCCTGTCCTTCCTGGTTGATAAAAAAAGCCCGGACAACCCCTGATTCAAGGAAAGCAATTTTACGGGCTACTTCATTCTCTCTTGCGAAATAGTCATTTCGGGAAAGATTGCCTTCCTGAAAAAGGGGAAGGAGCACTGCCCATGTTTCCTCTTTTAATGGGGATATGTAATTGAAAAAATCTTTCAGCGGCTTCATATACCGGATTTATGAAAGAATAAAAGTGTTATGAATGCTCCACCACCACTTTACTGTTATCATACAGATCATATTTTACATAGACAGTACAGCCCGGCTGATATTTTGAAATGGATGCCTCGGCAATTACCCCTTTGGCTTTGCCACTAAAGGCGGGCAGACTGTCGGGTAATACTTCCAGTTCTAATTCCACGTAGGGATTATTACCATTTACATTTACACCGAGCATCGTAAGTTTTTTGATGATAGCTCTTGCCTGCCTGCCGGATTGCAATATGGCTTCATTTTCTTTTTGCATTTGTTCCAGGTCTGCTTTCATGGAAAGCATATCTGTTCCTGTTTGTGAAATGCCACCCGCAGCTGCCGATTGACCGCCAGTGAAATCGATCGCTACATTCATTTCATTCTTCGGGTCTATTTTTACCGGGACTTCCATTCCGGGCCGGTAGGCGCCCGGGTTGATACGGGATACCAGCACCCGGCATTCGGTATTATATTTCTGGCCTAAACTGGTTTTTACTTCGAGTATCAGTTTTACCTGCGGACTATTATTGATAGTAATGCCCGTGTCTCTTACTTCCAGTATCCGGGCCCTTCCGGGCAATCCAATCTTTTGTAAACGGCTTGTATTGATCATCGATTTAAAGAAAAGCCGGTAGAATAAATAGAACATGCCACCAAAAAGTAATAACATGCCAAGGCCCATATAGATACCTGATGAACCGGAGGTGGCCACCACAGCGCCAATACCCACCACCAAACCGATGATACCACCGATGATGCCGATCCAGGCTCCTGCATTCATTTTCATCATAAGAGTAAGTTTTTTTTCTTGCCACAAACCTGCCTGTCGGCCGACAGGCAGGTTTGTGGCTAATATATTTACTCAATAGGTTTATACTCTTTGAACAAATTCAGTTTCGTTCCTTCCACCTGCTGGCGGTAGTTCATCCAGCTGCCGGCAAAGAAGGCGTTGATCTTTTCCACTGTTCCGGCCACTGCTTTTTCGGCATTGGCTATCATTATTTCTACCTGTGCGCCGGGCGCCACCATCTTACTGCCAATGGATTGCTGTGCCTGTTGCAATTGCGTCATCACGGTAACAGCAAACGGGTTGCGGGTGATGCCTTGCTTATCAGAAGTCTTTCCGTTGATCAGTTCCCGTATCTTCTTTATCTCATCCTGCATCTTAGTAGTTGTTTTGCGCAGCGAATCTGCATCTTTACCTTCTACTCCTTTTAACTGGGATTGCATTTTGGTACACACTTCTTCGGCTTCTGTAAGGCGGTCCATTCCTTCTGTCAGTTTGTTGGCTGACTTCTTCAGACGTTCAAACATATTTCTTTGCGCCAGCTTAATGTCATTGCGGTTGCCCATTCTTGGATCATCTTTTACAGTGATGAAAGTGGAGTCGCTGGCACGGGCATAGGTCATTACTAATTTATAGGTGCCGGGCAATACCTGGAAACCTCCGGGCTCATTGGCCCCGGGTAATGGTTTGGGAGTGCCGGGCTGGCGTATGCCTTTTTCCTCCATGCCCCAATACTGGCGGTTGAAACCGCTGTCAATACTCCATCTTAAGGTGCGGATAAGTTCATTGTTTGAGTTATAGATCCTCACCATGGCGCTATCACCTCTGCCACCGGGGCCACCACCGCCGAAACGGCCACCACCACCTCTTCCACCACCACCGCCTTGAGGTGCTGCGGTAGCTGCCGGTTGTGGGGCAGCAGGTGCAGCGGCTGGTTGTTTTGTTGCTGTATCTGCTGCGGCCTTTGGTTTATTAATAAAGAAAGATACTGCTGCGCCACGCCGCCTGTTTTCACCATCATACAAACCATAAGTGCTCCACTCATAACCGGGAGCGGCTTTGTATTGTGCCTGCACGGCATCTGGTGCCGGAAAAAGGGTGACAGGTGCCGTGAGTGACTGTCCTTTTGCTGCTGCCAGTTTGCGCAGCGGACGTATATCGTCTAATATCCAAAGTGCCCGGCCAAAGGTGGCGATCACCAGGTCTGCTTCTCTTTCCTGTATGGCCAGGTCATACGTGGATACAGAAGGATACCCATTTTTCCATTGCTCATATGTAACGCCATTATCCAGGCTTACCCAAAGACCATGTTCTGTTCCCAGGAAGATCAGGTTTGGTTCTGCAGGATCTTGTATCATACACAAAGCATACCCTTTTACTTTATTTTCATCGGCCATGCGGGACCATGTTTTTCCATAATCTGTTGTTCTGAAAAAATAAGTTTTGAAATCGCCACGGCGGTAATCATTGGCTACTACAAATGCTTCGCCGGCGTTATGCCGGGATGCCACGATCTGCGGGATCCAGCAACCAGTGGGTAAGCCTGCAATCTTTCCCCTGAAATTGGTCCATGTTTTTCCACCATCTCTTGTCAATTGAACATTACCATCATCTGTACCGGCCCAGATGGTGCCATTTTCTTTTGCCGAAGGCGCAATGGTCAAAATGGTGCCGTAGGTTTCTGCACCGGTGATATCCAATGTTAGTCCACCGGTATTTTGAAAGGCCTTGATACGGGTGGTATCATTCATGGAAAGATCAGGGGAGATCGTTTCCCAATTCACGCCTTTATCAGTGCTTTTATGTAAGAACTGGCTGCCGAAATAAATTGTTTTTTTATCAAAAGGGTCTTGTGCAATGGCGGAGTTCCAGTTGAACCGCAGCATTTGATTAGGATCTAAAGCAGGAGGCCGGATGAACCATCCTTCGCCGGTTTTCCAGTTTCTTCTTCCTACAGCGCCGCCCTGGCTCATGCTATATACCCAACTGGCATCTTCCGGATCGGACATTACATCAAAACCATCACCACCACCTACATTGTTCCAGTAATAATTCCGGATGCCGCCATTGCTCCAGGTATAACCGGGGCCGTGCCAGCTGCCATTGTCCTGCATGCCACCCATTACATTGTAAGGCATTTCATTGTCCACATTGATATGATAGAATTGTCCTACCGGGATCTTTTCATCAAACACCCAGTTCTTACCCCTGTCCCTTGAAATACCGATACCACCATCATTACCTTCAATGATCAGGTTGGGGTCTTCGGGATTGATCCACCAGGCATGGTGATCGGGATGAATGCCGGAGTATGGGATCATCGTGGAAAATGATTTGCCGCCATCTTCACTGAAAGTGATGGTACTGTGCACATCATAAATGCGGTTCTCATTTTTAGGGTCCACATATATTTCCTGGTAATAAAAAGGACGGTCGGTTATCTGATCGGGATTACTGTTTACCAGGGTCCACTTAAACCCGCCATCATCGCTTTTATACAACCCATTTTTGGTAGCTTCCACTTTTGCATACACCCGGGAAGGCATGCTGCGGGCAAAGGCAATTCCTATTCTTCCCAATTGGCCTTCTGGTAATCCATCTTCTTTAGATAATTTTTGCCAGTTCTTTCCGCCATCAACGGTAATATATAAGCCGCTTCCGCTGCCACCACTGGTAAGATTCCAGGGAGTGCGGCGAAACTGCCACATGGCTGCAATGAGTTTATTGGGGTTGGAAGGATCGATGATCAGGTCGGCACAACCTGTTGTATCGTTTACATATAATATTTTATCCCAGGTTTCACCACCATCGGTGGATTTGAATACACCCCTGTCATTATGTTCTGCATAGGGATTACCAATGGCAGCAGCATAGATCGTATTGCCGTTAGTGGGATCGATGACAATACGGTGGATACAAACGGTTTTATCAAGGCCCATTTTCTTCCAGGTCTTGCCGGCATCCGGCGAACGGTAAATGCCTGCACCCAGGTTGAGCGAGTTGCGGGGGTTGCCCTCGCCCGTGCCCACCCATATTACTGAGGGGTTGGATTGTTGTATGGCGATAGCACCAATGTTTTGTGTGGGTTGTTCATCAAAGACAGGTGTCCAGGTCTGACCACTGTTCTCTGTTTTCCAAACACCACCGGAGGCGGCGCCTACATAAACCGTGTTGGGATTATTAACGATCGCATCGATAGCCGTTATCCGGCCACTCATACCGGCTGGTCCGATATTGCGGGGTTTCCAGCCTTTAAGTTGGGAAAGGGATGCTTTTTGTGCGGTAGCAAAGAGGCAATACAAGACGCTGATAAGCAGCAACAGTTTTTTCGGCATATCAATAAGTTTTGGAATCCTAAACTTACTGATAAAGCCAGCTACGGCAAAGAAGTTTGTATAAAAGGTAAAAGCCGGAGAAAAAGGAGTTTATGGCACCGGTAACTGACTGGCTTCTATGTATAGTTTGAGTGCCGCCAGTCCCGCATCAAAATCTTTTCCCATTTGCTTATCAAGGCTGAAGAACAGGTTGAAGATATTCCAGGGCCTTGGTGTGGCTAATTGAAAGTACCAGGTAACAGTGGTGCTGTTCTTATCTTTTTCAATGATAGAAAAAGTGGATTTGGCGCTGCCTTTTTGTGGTTGAGAAAAATGGATGGTATGTGCCACGGTGTGGTGGGGTTGTAAAGAAGTGATTTCAATTTTTCCTTCACCGGAAATATCGGGGGCGCCTTTCCATGAGATGGTGGCGCCAACGATGCCATCTTCGCCGGTCAATACATATTTTATGGTGGAATCCTGCTGGCTCCAAACGGATACCCGGTTGAAGTTGCTGAGTTGTTTCAGTTCACTATATATTCTCTCTGCAGGAGCATTGATAGAGATGGATTTGGTTATTTTCTGGCTGGTGGGCATGAAGAAGGAAAGGGCGGCGGTGGCAACGATAAGGGCGAGGATAAAGAAGAGAAGCTGGCGGAGTAGTTTCATTAGTTGAAGAAGGGTTTTTATTTGCCTACGGCAAAAGTAAATACAATTTTAACCGCGGACCTGCCTGTCGGCAGACAGGGGCGGGGAGGCGCAGTTTGGTAATGGGTCAGTTTGAAAATTGGTAGCCTTAAAATGCTTTTGAACCACATAGAAAAATAGAAACATAGGCGAACACATAGCTAAGTGTGTTTCTATTGTATTCCTATGTGGCTATCTTTCTATGTGGTTCAAATTTATTTCAAACTGGCCCACTACCGTCTGCCGGTCCGCAGGGTTCTGTGAACAGGCAGGTCTGCGGTTCTTTTTTATCTATATTTCCTCTGGGTGTATCTTATTTTAAAAGCCTTTCAACGGCTTCTCCTCTTTCTTCTCGGGGTTTAGTATGGCCCTTATAAAAGCCTTGAGGTTAACATACTTTTTGGCCACTTCCTGTATCATTTTAGAACTAAGGCCGTCGGTCATCTTTTGTTTATTCAATATATCGGCCGGGTTGGTATTGTAATAATAAGTGTCATACAGGTTGTCTATCCAGAACCTGTTTTGACGAAGGTCCACTTCCAGTTTTCTTTTTTGCTGCTCCTTTATTTTCTCGAGGTCTTCTGCTGAAACACCGATGGCAATGATCTTTTTCAATTCATCCAGTGCGGCTTTGCTGAGGGTATCTACATTTTCCGGGGCACAGGGAAATACAATATTAAAAGTAGTATAGCCGTAAGGAATCCGGCTCATGCTTCCAAAAGAACTGACACCATACACACCGCTTTTTTCTTCCCGCAATTGTTCCGTCAGTTTTATACTCATTACTTCTCCGAGACTCTTCAGCGCAAACGCATCATTAAGGTTATACACGGCAGGTGCTGTAAAGATCATGGCCACCATACTTTTAGGGTCGGCGCCTTTACTGATTATTTTTTCCACGCTTCCTGAGGGCGGACGGATGCCCAAATCCTTAAAAACTTCTTTTTTAGCAGTGAAGGGCAGGCTGCCTATATATTTTTCCACCAGTGGTTTCATAGCTGCTTCATCAAAGGAGCCAACAAAAAGGAAGGTAAAATCGCCCGCATTGGCAAACCGTTCTTTATAGATCTGTATGCTGCGGTCCAGGTTTATTTTATCAAAATCTTCTGAGGATGGCAGCTTATCTGCACGGGGATGATTTTTGGTCATCAGTTTTTGAAATTCGGCGCTGAAGTAGATCTGCGGATTAGCGCCCAGGTTGGCATAGAGTTGCTTTTGTCTTGTTTTAAAAGATTCAAAAGCATCTTTATCTTTCCGCGGAGCGGTAAAATAAAGATGGATCAGCTGCATCAGCGTTTCTGTTTCTTTCGGAATAGTGTTGCCGTTCATTCCTTCACTGTATAATGCAATATTGGGAACAAGGGAAGTGTTTTTTCCTTTTAACATATTGCCCAGATCGATGGCGGAAAAATCGCCCACACCACTTTGCGCTACAATTGGCGCCGCATTGATGGCTGACTGGTAATCCGCATCTTTTACCAGTGAATGTCCGCCTTTGCTGAAGGCCCTGAATAATACTTCGTCATTTTTAAAATTGGTGTTCTTCAGCACTACGGTGGCGCCATTGGAGAGCTTAAGTGTGGTGGTACCCAGCTCTTCATCTGTTTTACTGCTGATGATCTTTCCGGATTTTAATTTGGAGGCATCCATCAGTGTAGTGGCCAGTACTTTCTCTTTGATTGGTTCTATTTTGGCCCTATCAACTGCGGTCAGCACGTTCTTTATTTCTTCATCAGATGGAATCTTTACACCGTCCTTATCCGGGGCATTAAGTGTTACCACCATATTGTCTTTGGTGATCCATTGTGCGGCCAGTTTGTTTACCTCTTCCAGTTTTACGGTGGCGAGATATTGCTTTACAAAATCATATTCCCATTCAATGCCGGGAATGGGTTCATTGATCAGAAAATTATTGATATACTCATCCACATATTTATACGATTCTTCTTTTTCCCGTTCATTGAAAATGCGGTCGTAGAAACTTTTCAGTTGTTTTTTCTGCAATTCGAATTCCGCTGGTGTAAAACCATAGAGCAGCACCCGCCTGTTTTCTTCCATCAGTACATACAGGGAATGGGCCATACCCGTATCACTGGTATTAGCAGAAAGCTGGAAAGCATCTTTGGTTCTGGCATAGCTGTTGCCATAAAAAGAGCCGGCGCCTACAAAGGGGGGATTGGGTTTTAAGGTTAGCTCCCGGAAACGGCTGTTCAGCATTCCGGTGAAAAGGCGGCGGTTCATATACCGGGCATAATCTCCGATGCTTGTTTCTGGCTGCGGGTCTTTCTTGAACATTAATGCTACAGAAGGGAAAGCGGTTTCTTTATCCTTGGCCACTACAGAAAGTGTTTCTGCATGATCGGGTACCGGGTAGCTCTCTCTTTTTCGTGCTGTTGCAGGTACGGGTATATCGCCAAATATTTCTTTGATCTTTTGCTCCATATCATTCACATCAATATCACCCACTATTACAATGGCCTGCAGGTCGGGACGATACCAGTCTTTATAAAAACGTTTTAATGCTGCAGGAGAAAAGTGCTCCAATGATTCTTTGGTACCTATCGGTAATCGTTCGGCGTAGCGGGACCCCTGGTATTGTACGGGCAATGTCTGTTTCATCATCCGTTCATCGGCACCGCGGCTTAGCCGCCATTCTTCTATCACCACCCCTCTTTCTTTTTCTATCTCCAGCGAATCAAGAAGGGCATTATGGGCCCAGTCTTCCAGTATCTGCAGTCCTTTATCTATCAGGTCCGGTTTATCAGTAGGTACGGGTAGTATATAAACCGTTTCATCAAAGCTGGTATAGGCATTCAGGTCGGCGCCAAATTGCACACCAATACTTTGCAGGTAGCTTACCAGTTCGTTCTTGGGAAACCGTTTGGTACCATTAAAGTTCATATGCTCCATAAAATGGGCCAAGCCCAGCTGGTCATCATCTTCCAGCACTGAACCGGCATTGACCACCAGGCGCATCTCCACTCTTTTTTCGGGCAACTTATTCTGTCGTATGTAATAAGTAAGGCCATTGGAAAGCCTTCCGATCTTTACTTTAGGATCGAGTGGCATGGGTTGTGCCACATCTATCTGCGACCATGCCACAGGAACTATTGCTATTGCAGCCAGCAGCAGCAGCCAGCGCTTTTTCACCATTTGCATACAGTAACCCTTTTTAGGAAGGTAAATTTATCCAGTTACCGGGGGTTTTTAAAATAAAAAACTCCCTTTTGGATGAAAGGGAGATAAAGAAAGAAAATCGGTTTTTTATTATTGCTGGTTGCCCGTATTCTTTTCCTTGCTGTTGTAGGTCTTTTCAGCTTCTTCTGCCTTTGCAAAATCGAGGATCACCCCATTGATGCAATAACGCAGACCGGTAGGGGGAGGGCCATCATCAAACACATGCCCGAGGTGTGACTTGCAGCGACCACATTGCACCTCAGTTCTTTGCATGCCGTGGGTATTGTCGGGGGTATAAATAATACTCCCTTTGCTTACGGGCTCATAAAAGCTGGGCCAGCCGCAGCCACTTTCAAATTTGGTGTCGCTTTTAAAAAGCGGGTTGCCACAAGCAGCACAATAATAAGTGCCCACTTCTTTAAAGCTTTCAAACTTGCTGGACCAGGCCCTTTCGGTCCCCTTTTGCCGGCCAATATAAAAGACATCGGCAGGTAAGATTTTTTTCCATTCCTCGTCACTCATCGCTATTTTGGATGAATCGGTGTTGGAATAGACGGGATTCCCTTCCTTTGTCAGGGCAGGGTTCTTTTTTGTTGAATCCATTTTTACAGATTTATCGGTAGTAGTATTGCTTTGGGAAAAACTGCATTGTTGCAGCAGGGCGGCCAGCAGGATGGCCATGCATATTTTGGGAAGTGTTCGCATTTTAATTATAACAAATCTACGATAACAAGGTTTGCCCGGGATGTCGGGTGGCGGACGGGAACAATTCTTAACATTTTGGGCAATGGATGATTTTGAGCCAAAACCGGTATTGTTTGCGGAAAATTTGAACCTGTATATTATATTTGTTGGCTCACCAAGACTAGAAAGCACTTATGTTTAATTTGATACTGTTTGGCCCTCCCGGGAGTGGAAAAGGTACACAATCGGATAAGCTGGTTGAAAAATATGGGTTGATCCATCTTTCTACGGGCAACCTGTTGCGCAAGGAGATAGCGGATAAAACGCCATTGGGCCTGGAGGCTAAAAGCTTTATTGATAAGGGGCAACTGGTGCCGGATGAAGTGGTGATCGGCATGGTGGACTCCTATTTTGACCTGCACAAAGGCGCAAGGGGGTTTTTATTTGACGGTTATCCCAGGACGGTGGCCCAGGCAGCGGCCCTGGATAAGCTGCTGGAACTGAAGAAAACGGCGATTGAACTGGTCTTGTTCTTACAAGTGGATGAAGAAGAACTGATCAAAAGGCTGGTACACCGTGGCAAAACCTCCGGCCGCAGTGATGATACAGATGAACTGGTGCAGCGCAAACGGCAGGAAGTGTACCGGGAAGAAACGCTGCCGGTAGCGGCATTTTATAAGAAGCAGAATAAAGTGGTGAATATAAAGGGTATGGGTACTGTAAGCGATATCTTCGAATCCCTTAGCGAGGTGATTGATAAGAAAATAAAGTAAGGAATCGAATAAATGATCCGGAGCCTTTCCTCAGCGGAGAGGCTTTTTTGTTTTTTCCGGCTGTTTTGTAATTTTCACGATCAAAGCCTTCCATATGAGTTTAGAAAAGGAAAATTTTCTGCGTACCAAGTTGATTTCCTGCTTACAAAGACTGGACCCTCATACTACACCCAGGTGGGGGAAGATGAGTGTGCAGCAAATGGTAGAACACTTTGGTGGTGATGCGGTACGGAATGCCAATGGGCGGCTGAAAATTGACACCATACTTACACCGCCGGAACAACTGGAGGGGATGCGGGAGTTTATGATGAGTGAGAAGCCATTTAAAGAGAACACCATAAATCCATTGATGGGCGAAGAGCCATTGCCCTTGCGGTACAAAACGGTACAAGCCGCTATCGGCGCCCTGCAACAGGAACTGATCTACTTTTTTGAAGCCTATGAAAAGAATCCGGCGATGGTGATAAGAAATCCCTTCTTCGGCGACCTGGATTTTGAGCAGAATGTACAATTGTTGTACAAGCATGCCCTGCATCACCTTCGTCAATTTGGGGTGGAGCCTCCGGCAGTTTAAAATTTCTTTTTCAGTAAGGAGTCTGCTTTTGCCAGGCTGTTCAGTATAGCGTCTTTCACTTTACCGACTTTCATTTTTTCATCGGTGAGGTATTTGATACGTTCTTCCACGTTGTTTTTAAGGGAATCCATGCCAAACTCCACCATCCATTTATCCATGGCAAAGTCAGCATAGTTCAGATCATTGATCAGTGTTTGCAATTGGGCTTTTAATGAGGCAGCAGCATCCTGTGCTTTGGCCGGCAGCCGGGAAATAGAATCCATTAAGCGCTGCGCTTCTTTCTGTGCGGTTTTTACCGTTCCGATCTTAGGCATTACGGCATCATGTCCTGCCATTACATCTGCCATCAGGCTATCTTGCTTAGTGGCCGGAATTTCTTTTTTATGACCGGTGTGGTCTTCATGCTTTTTGTCTTCTTTGCTGTTATTGCAGGCAGCCATGATAGATAATGCGGCCAAAGGGAGGATGATGTTTTTCATCGACATTATAGTTAAAGGGGTTTTGTGTTTTGTTTTAGCCACTCTGTATTAACAATACTTCCTCTTTTGATATCATATTTATTGGGCAAGCTTTTCTAAAACACTGCTTCTTTCTTTCATTATTGAAACAGCTTGTTGTAAAACAGAAAATTTTACTTTTGACTCATCAAGCAGCACATCGATATATGCTATTATCCCATCAATAGCCTCTTCGTTTTGCAATGCAGCTAGTTTCTCAAATGCCAGTGCCTTCTTTTCCAAAATACTCATATCGCCTGATTTAGTCTTCAAATTTACAACTTACATTTCATCCCTGCAATTAGTAGATTTGTGTTTTATCTAACGACCCGCATATGACCAAACTGGAGAACTATAGTACCGGCCACTGGATCACAGGAGATGGAGAAGGACAAACTTTATATAATGCCGTAACCGGCGAAGCCATTGCTGCCGCCACTTCAAAAGGTCTCGATTTTAAATCCATGCTGGACTATGGACGCATGGTCGGCAATCCGGCCTTACGCAAAATGACATTTCACCAACGGGGGAATATGCTGAAGGCACTGGCCCTCTATTTAAGAAATCATCTTGATACGTTTTATGCAATAAGTTACCAGACCGGCGCCACCAAAGCCGACAGCTGGGTGGATATTGAAGGGGGTATCGGCAACTTATTTGCCAATGCCTCTTTGCGAAGAAAATTTCCCGACGACGTTTTTTGTATAGATGGCGAAAGTCATAACCTGGGCAAGAACAATACTTTTATGGGAACACATATTTTGGTTTCCAAAGAAGGTGTTGCTATTCATATCAATGCGTTCAACTTCCCTGTATGGGGCATGCTGGAAAAAATTGCCGTGAACTTACTGGCCGGTATGCCCTGCATTGTAAAACCCGCTACTGTTACTTCCTATTTAACGGAAGCGGTGGTGAAAAAGATCATTGCATCAAAGATCTTACCCGAAGGCGCCCTGCAACTTATTTGCGGATCAGCAGGTGATCTGCTGGATCATGTTACATCCCAGGATGTGGTCACTTTTACCGGAAGTGCCTCCACAGGATTGTTGCTGAAATCAAATCCACGGATACTTAGTGAATCGGTACCATTCAATATGGAAGCAGATAGCCTGAATTGCATTGTGCTGGGTGAGGAAGTAACACCGGACAAACCGGAGTGGGATATATTCATAAAAGAGATCCGGAAAGAAATGACTTTGAAAGCAGGGCAGCGCTGTACCGGTATCCGCCGGATATTTGTTCCTGCTAATAAGATGGAAGAGGTGTGGAAAGCCATTGGAACTTCTTTATCGCAAACAGTGATCGGTAATCCGCTGAATGAAAAAGTAAGAATGGGCAGCCTGGCGGGAGAAAGTCAGAGGTCAGAAGTAAGAAACCAGGTAAGGAAGCTTCTTGCAAGTTCACAGATCGTTTATGGTAGCCTGGATAGTGTAGAGGTACTGGATGCCGATGCAGAGAAAGGAGCTTTTATGTCGCCGGTATTATTAATGAACAACAAACCTTTTGAAGCAAGGGAAGCACATGAAGTAGAAGCCTTTGGGCCGGTAAGTACCATCATGCCGTATAAGAATATGGACGAAGCAATTGAATTGAGCAAACTCGGGAAAGGAAGTTTGGTCTCAACGATCGTGACGGCAGACTACAAAGAGGCCCGTCAATATGTTATTGGCTCGGCTACGCACCATGGCCGCATTTTGGTGTTGAATAACGAATGTGCCAAAGAAAGTACCGGGCACGGTTCACCATTGCCGTTGCTGGTACACGGTGGTCCGGGCCGGGCCGGTGGTGGTGAAGAGATGGGTGGTCTTCGTGGGGTAAAACATTATTTGCAACGTACCGCATTGCAGGGTTCTCCCACTACTATTACTGCGATCACCAATATATATCAGCCCAACGCTAAAGGCAAAGACCCGGGCAAGCATCCTTTTAAAAAATATTTTGAAGAACTGGTGATCGGTGACCAGATCATAACAGCAAAGAGGGTGGTTACTGCTGAGGACATAGACAAATTTGCTGATCTTAGCGGGGATCATTTTTATGCGCATATCAAAACCACTGATTTTAGCGGAACCATGTTTGAGCAGCAGGTGGCGCATGGTTATTTTATTATGAGCCTGGCTGCGGGATTGTTTGTGGATAGCTATGATAAGAACCCCGTGCTGCTGAACTATGGCATTGATGAATTACGGTTTACCAAACCAGTTTATCCCGGCTCTGAAATATATATCCGGTTTACCTGTAAAGAAAAATTACCCAATGATAAACGGGTGATTGAAAGGCCGGAAGACTTTAAACGGGGCGATGATATTGATAAAGGGATTGTAAAGTGGCTGGTTGAGTTTTTGGATGAAACAGATGAAATAGCAGGAGTGGCTACGATATTGACAATGGTGGCGAGGAAGACAACCAAGTAAAAATAAATTCTATCTTTATACCGTGAAGGATATAATATCTTTTAAAAATGAACTACAAAATATCATTACAGGAAATGACGCAGAAGGGCCAGGCTATTCTGTTAAAGCAGTCCCAACCTTCCTTAAAAAAAATCACTCTGCAAGTGCAAAAGCTGAAAGCAAACAGTTTACAAGGGCAGAAGAAGAAAGGGCATTGATCCTTTATGCCACAGAAAATAACTTGTGGCTTAGTGAAAAGAATTTTGGCACTTATATTACTGAAGGAGCAGAGCAAAAAGTTTTTTTTCCTGAAAATTCAGATTATATTGTAAAGGTGGCCGACGCCCTGTTTTACCTTAGCTGGCTTGACTATTTTAATAATCTCCCCCTGCACAATACTTTCTTTGGCAGCACTGCATATGAACTGGTTGGCTTTCATCAAAAAAATGAAAAACTGTTTGTTGTTTTAAAGCAACACTTTGTAGAGGTTGCAGAAATGACCAACCTTGAAAATGTAAGACAGTTCATGCTGACCAATGGGTATGTACACAAAAAGAATAATGATTATTACCACCCTGTTCTGGGGATCATTGTAGAAGACTTACACGACGAAAATGTTTTGACAAATAACGGCGTTCTGTTTTTTGTGGATACAGTTTTCTATATTACAGATAATTTTTACAAATAGTTAGAAAATATGGAAGCATACATAAAAAGTGAATTTCATAACGGCATCACTATAATTGAATTCTTTCATCCGCAAAGTAATTCACTGCCCGGAAAGATACTGGAGGACCTATCTCAGGCCATTCATGGCGCTGGTAATGACAAGGAAACAAAAGTGATCATTTTGCGCAGCGCCGGAGAAAAAGCCTTTTGTGCCGGTGCCAGTTTTGATGAACTGATCGCCATACAAACAAAAGAACAGGGACTGGAGTTCTTCAGCGGCTTTGCCAAAGTGATCAATGAAATCCGCATCTGCCCCAAGTTTGTTATTGGCCGTATTCATGGAAAATGTGTGGGCGGTGGTGTAGGGCTGGCTGCTGCAGTGGATTATGCGATCGCCACAGAAGCTGCTGAAATAAAACTGAGTGAACTTGCTGTTGGCATCGGACCGTTTGTAGTAGGCCCGGCGGTGGAAAGAAAGATCGGGACATCTGCCTTTTCACAACTGGCTATTGATGCCAGTATGTGGCGCAGTGCTGATTGGGCGAGAAGAAAAGGATTGTATGCAGAGCTGCATCCCACCACCGAACAAATGGATGAATCAGTTCGCCGCTTGTCTGGCCAATTACTGCATTCAAGTCCGGAGGCAATGGAAGAAATGAAAAAGGTCTTCTGGAAAGGGACAGAACATTGGGATAAACTATTATTGGAAAGAGCTGCCATCAGCGGAAGATTGGTGCTGAGTGATTTTACAAGAAATGCGATTGCCAGGTTCAAAAGCCGGTAAAGATTTTTAATCACCTAAGATTAACGTCGCCTCGATTGAAGTAACTTTTTTATTGACAAGCCGAAAGACTATCTCCTTATCCCATTTATCATCTTTCACATTGATATAATATTTTGTCTTGCTTAATACCCAGGTGGTGTCATTCACCATTTCACTTTCAGGCCCCATGTCAATAGGATTAGCTTCGTAAGCGGTTAAAATGGCGGCTCTTTCATCACCCATACCAATACCTGTTGCGGTTTTACAAAGAGTGCTGCTGGTTTCAACAGCCATAAGCTGCATTACTTTAGCATCTTTATCTTCGCTGTACTGCCTTTCGAAGTATAAGGAAACTTCAATGTCTTTGTATTTCACCATGGCAGTATCTGCCCAAATATCTCCGGAATCATTTGCATGAATCATAACTATTTTCTGGTTTAAGAGTTTCTCCAGTTCTGTCTGCGTCATGCCTATTTTTAAGTCGCCTATACCCTCTTTACTGATAATGTATTGGGCTGTTTCCTTTTTGTTGTCCGAAACTCCGGAACTACTTTGTTTATTCTTTTTACCACAACTTATAAAAGCTGATACAGCAATAAAGAAAATGAATATTTTTTTCATATCGCAAATGATGGTTTAAGGTTGCTAATAAAGGTATTAAATATTTTGGGTGTCAATAAAGGTTTTCCTGCCAGTAAAGACAATTTCTGAAACGGCTCCGGAAACCGGCTTATTCACTCAGCATCATCAAAAAAAGAACCAACTTCAATAGAATAGACCTTATTGTTTTTTAAATAAAAGACTATTTGTGGCCCCTCCCGGCTTTCTCTCACTTTTACAGAATACAGGGTTTTGCTCCGCAACGTGTCATTATCATATCCGGGTTCCAGGAAGAGCCGGTAACCGTCAAAAGCATCAATAATTTCCTGCTTACTGGCACCAATACCAACTCCGCCAATGGTTTTGCACAGCTCACTGTTAGTCGTCATCCTGGTGACCCGCATATGAAAGCTGTCTTTAGCGGTATAGGCATAGGTCCTTACAAAATCCAATTTTATTTCTGCCTCTTTATAATGAATAGTTGCAGTATCCTGCCATGAACCACTTGCTGTATCGGTTGGGTTGGTCAACGGCACGTTCTTGTTCAGAAGCTTTTCCAGTTCTTGTTGCGACATTTCTGTTTTAACAGACCCGATTCCTTCCAGGGTTACGAGATAATCAGTATTTTCATTTTTCCCGATCTTTTTGTCAGCTTGTTTACTGTTACAGGCAATGAAAAAGATCAGAACAGGCAGAAGCAACTTTCTCATAACCTAAGTGTTTAAGTGGTACTGTAAGTTAAATAATAATCCCGATGTCATTACCTCACTTTGTTTTTAATAAAAAAAACTTTTTACAGCTATGTAATAAGCTGACCAGGAAAGATGCTGACCTGGCAGCGATTATCAGGCAGTACGGTTTTCCTCCAATGTGGGTAAGACCCAATACATTCCAGACAATGGTGCTTTTTATCCTGGAGCAGCAAGTATCGCTGGCTTCTGCTTATGCAGCATTTAAAAAGCTAAAAGAAAAGATTGGTTATGTGACTCCCGGAAAACTATTGAGAATGACAGATGCGGAACTGCGGGCCTGTTATTTCAGCCGGCAAAAAATAATCTATGCGAGAGAATTGGCTGCTGCCGTTCAAAAAAGGAAAATAGTGCTCAAAAGATTGTCGGCACTGCCAGATGAAGAAGTAAGGGTACAGATGATTCAATTAAAAGGCATCGGTCACTGGACAATTGACGTTTACTTGATGCATTCTTTACAACGAACGGACCTGTTTCCATTGGGCGATATTGCCCTGGTGAACAGTTTGAAAGAAATAAAGCAGTTACCTAAGGAGGTCAGTAAAGAAGAGATGCTCAAAATTGCGGAACGTTGGCGGCCATACAGAACTATTGCGGCTATGATATTATGGCATGGGTATATTAAAAAAAGAAATATCAAGCTTCAGGGTTAAAGGCAGGAGTATTAAATGTTTAAACCTCCGCAAACACTTAACGTCTGCCCCGTTATATAAGAAGATAAATCACTTGCCAAAAACAAAGCTGCATTTGCAATATCTTCCGGTGAAGCAAATTTGCCAAGCGGTATCCCGGCTTTGTATTTATCTGCCGCTTCACCTTCTTTTAAATAACTGGTCATGTCTGTTTCTACAAAACCTGGTGCAATTGCATTGCAACGGATATTGCGGCTGCCGAGTTCTTTAGCCACACTTTTAGTAAAGCCAATAATGCCTGCTTTGCTGGCGGCATAACTGCTCTGCCCGGCATTACCTATTTCACCGATAATAGAACTCATATTGATAATGGAACCGCTTTTGGCTTTCATCATTGGCCGGATGACCTGCTTGGTCATGTAGAACACACTATTCAGGTTCACCTGTATCACATCATTCCACTGTTCCGGTGTCATGCGGAGCAGCAGGTTGTCTTTGGAGATGCCGGCATTGTTTACACATATATCAATTGTGCCAAACTCTTTCAGCACATCAGTTACAAAAGCTTCACATTGGGCAAAATCACTGGCATTGCTCTTATAAGCCCTGGCCCTTACACCGAGTGCTGTCAGTTTGGATTCCAAAGCAGCCGCTTTTTCTGCGCTGCTGTCGCTTACATAAGTAAAGGCCACATGAGCACCCTGTTCTGCAAACTTGATAGCAATACCTTCACCAATGCCACGGGCAGCACCGGTAACGATAGCCACTTTTCCTTCGAGTAGTTTCATCTTTGAGTGTTTATATAGCAAAAGAAAGAAAATTATAGAGAATAGCAATACTGATTTCCCGTGCAAAAAAAGAAAACATTTCCAGACCAGATGATTGTGCCAGGAAGATTCCTTTTGACTATAGATGCGGTACTTACAGGTATGTGAGAATTTCTTCTATAAATGTTCTTTCATTGCTTAGTCTTGGCACTTTGTGTTGTCCGCCCAATTTGCCTTTGCTCCGCAGCCATTCGTTGAAGATGCCCTTTTCTACAATACGAACGATCGGCAAACCCAGGGCAATGCTCTTGTGGCGCTTGGCTTCATAATCGCTGTTGATGCTTTTTAAAGCGGTATCCAGTTCACTGGTAAATGCTTCCAGGCTGGCGGGTTCTTTTTCAAATTCGATCAGCCATTCATGGGCACCGTTTGCATTGTCGGAAAAATAAACCGGTGCTGCCGTATAATCATTTACCACGGCCCCTGTCTTTTCACAAGCAACAGCAATAGCTTTATCAGCATTGTCTACGATCACTTCTTCCCCAAAAGCATTCATAAAATGTTTCAACCGGCCGGATACTTTTATACGGAATGGTTTCAGCGAGGTGAATTGAATAGTATCACCAACCAGGTATCTCCACAAGCCGCCATTGGTGCTGATGACAGGGGCGTAGTTTCTTCCGAGCTTCACATCGGGCAGTCCCACGGTCAGCGGTTCCTTTTTGCCATATTCATTTACCGGCATGAATTCATAGAAAATCCCGTGGTCGGAAAATAACAGCATGCCATCATCACCGGGCCTTTCCTGTGCTGCAAAAAATCCTTCGCTGGCATTATACATTTCCAGGTAATTGATTTCTTTACCAATCAGTCGTTGAAACTGTTCTTTATATGGAGTAAAGGAAACGCCGCCATGCATATATAATTCTAATGATGGCCATACTTCACTTATCGTTTTTTTACCGGTGATCTCCAGTATTCGTTTAAATAAAACCAATGTCCAGGTAGGCACACCCGAAACAGAGGTCACTGTTTCTTTTATAGTGGCTTCGGCGATTTTTTCAATCTTGCTCTCCCATTCATCCATCAGTGCAATGCTCAGGTCGGGAGTACGCAACCAGTGTGCCCAAAAAGGGGAGTTTTGAAATAAGACGGCACTCAGATCACCATATTGCGCTTCAGCATTCATCGGGTTGATGCTGTGGCTTCCGCCAATAAGGAGCCCTTTGCCTGTAAGTAATTCTGAATCCGGTTTGAACTGGTAATACATTGACAACACATCTTTTGATCCTTTAAAATGGCTGTCTTCAAGGCTTTCATCACTGATAGGGATGAACTTGCTTTTTTCACTGGTGGTGCCGCTGCTTTTGGCAAACCAGTAGATGGGTGTATTCCACAAAATATTTTGCTCCCCGTTCATGATGCGCTCAATGAAGGGTTTCAGATCGTCATATTCGTGAATGGGAACAGCCGCTTTGAACTCCTTAAGACTAAAGAGATTGGAGAAGTTATACTTTCTGCCAAACTCAGTGTATTGTGCCGAAGTGACCAGGTCTTGTAACACTTCCCGCTGGGCATCCACCGGGTTTTTCTTCCAGGCGTCGATGCGCCAGAGCCGCATACGGGCCAGGGATGATATGGCAGGAGAGAGTAATCTCATTTGATACCGACAAAATAGGAAATTTGAAGCAATAGCTTCCTAAAATTAAAAAACTCATTTTACAACAGGTTGGTCTCAGGCTGTTGTATAGGCTGCTATAATCTTTTGCCGCAATGTTTCTTTTATCTCTTCGGTAGTAAATGAATGGTTGATCGCTTCCAGGTTGCACTGCAGGAACTGTGTTTTTGTCCAACTGAAAATACGGGCCATTACATCGTATTCGCTGCTCAGGGTCACGTTGGAGATGGTACGGCAGTCGGTATTGATACTCATAGAAACCCCGGAAGTATAGATGGTATCAGCAGGATGGTTCTCAATAATGTCAAACACATTTACCTGGATATTGCTGGTAGGACAAACTTCGAGGTGTATCTCTTCTTTTTTCAAAAAAGCCAGCAGTGCCGGATCTTCAGCACTCCGCACACCATGCCCGATGCGGGAGGGGTGAAAATGATTCAGCGTTTCCCACACACTGTCAGCCCCTTTTGCTTCTCCGGCATGGGCGGTGCAATGAATACCCTGCGCATGGGCATATTCAAATGCTTTGATATGATTGGCCACCGGAAAACCTGCTTCATCACCGGCAATATCAAAACCGAGCACATGAGTTCCTTTAAACTGCTCCACCAGTTGCACCGTTTCCATGCTTTGCGCTTCTGTATGATGGCGAAGGGTGCACAGAATGATGCCGGCCTGCACACCTGTTGCTTTAATACCTTCTTCGATGGCATCATTTACCGCCTGTACTACTTCGGCCGGGGATAATCCTTTAGCGATATGAAGCAATGGGGCAAAACGTATCTCTGCATAAATGACATTGTCTGTTTGAAGCTGCTCAAACAGGTCCAGTGTCACCAGCCGCAATTGTTCCCTGGTTTGCATCAGCTCAAATCCTTTGACCGCTCTGGAGATATAATCGGCCAGGTCGGTGCATTTGGGTGGGGCAATGAATGATTGACGATACTCTTCCGGCGTAATGGCAGGATTGATCTGGCGCACTACTTTATAGCTCAGGCTGCAATCGAGGTGCAGGTGTAATTCAATTTTAGGTAACTGCTGATAGTTCATAAACGGGTGCTGAAAAGAACAGCAAATTAACCGGAAAAAATCAGGAAACTAAAGAGGGCAGTAATTCTTTTACGGAAATCACCTGGCGGAAGTGCGGATGTTCGATGGTGTGCTCCACAGTTTCATGTGCCCAGGTAATGTGATAGGGGATGTGTACGGCGTGGCCGCCAATGGCCAGCACCGGCAGTACGTCTGACTTGATGGAATTGCCAATCATTAAAAATTCTTCCGGGAGTATATCCAGGTGGCGAATCAGTTTTTCGTAATCGGCCTCCTGTTTATCACTCATTATTTCAATATGATGGAAGTAATGTTCCAGCCCTGATTTTTTGAGTTTGCGTTCCTGGTCCAGCAGGTCTCCTTTGGTGGCCACTACCAGGCGATAATTATTTTTCTTGAGTAAATGCAGGGCTTCTTCCAGTCCATCAAGCAGTTCGATGGGCTTTTCCAGCAGGTCTTTGCCATAAGCGATCGCTTTTTCAATTACGGCCAGCGGAATGGTATTACTGGAAAGCCGCAGGGCCGTTTCCACCATGTTCAGCGTAAAACCTTTTACACCGTAGCCATACAAGGCCAGGTTTTGCATTTCAGTTTTAAATAATTCCTGTGCGGCGGTATGATGTGGTACATAATCTTCTAACAGGGCACAGAATTTATCTTCCGCTTCGCGGAAATAAGGCTCATTTGCCCAAAGGGTGTCATCAGCGTCGAAGGCGATTACTTTGAAAGGCATAACTAATACATGGATAAAATTTGTTCAGTTGATCATTTATCAGCAGACTCTTTTGCTTCCTCATGCAGCCAGTCTTTCCGCTTCAATTCAAAATTTCTTCCGAGGTACAATCTCTTCACTTCATCATCATTGGCCAGTTCTTCAGCAGTACCATGTTTGTAGATCTTTCCTTCGATCAGCAGGTAAGCCCGGTCGCAGATGGAAAGGGTTTCTGTTACGTTATGGTCTGTTATCAGGATGCCGATATTCTTGTATTTGAGTTTGGCCACAATGGCCTGTATGTCTTCCACGGCTATCGGGTCGATGCCGGCAAAGGGTTCATCCAGTAATATGAATTTGGGATCAACAGAAAGGGCCCTTGCTATTTCAGTCCGCCGTCTTTCACCACCACTCAGCACATCGCCATTGCTTTTGCGTACATGCTGCAGGCGAAATTCGTTCAGCAGCGATTCCAGTTTGTCCCGCTGTTGCTGTTTGGTAAGCTTTGTCATTTCAAGGATGGCGGCAATATTGTCTTCCACACTCAGCTTTCGGAACACGGAGGCTTCCTGTGGCAGGTAGCCAATGCCCATCTGGGCCCTTTTATACATGGGCAGGCTGGTAATGTCCTGGTCGTTTAAAAATACCTTGCCTTCATCTGGCTTTATCAGCCCCACTACCTGGTAGAAGGAAGTGGTTTTACCGGCCCCGTTAGGCCCCAAAAGCCCTACGATCTCGCCTTGCTTTACATTAAAAGAAACATGGTTCACCACGGTGCGGCTGCCGTATTTTTTAACCAGGTCCTTTGTTTGTATCATGATCGACATACCGGGCAAAAATAAGGCTTGCCCCACTGATTACCCCGATTCAAATGATTTTTATGATTTCGTTTCTATTATCGCTTTGTGCATTAGTTTTGCATCCCAATGAAATGAGCCTGAAAAGAAGATGAAAGATCCTGGCGAATACCCTCGGGCAAATTTCAATAACTAAAATATTCAGATGAAAGTAACCGACCACATAGCACAGGCAAAAGACACCCTCATCTCCTTTGAGGTACTACCTCCTTTAAAAGGAAGAGGCATTGAGGCATTGTATAAACATCTTGACCCGCTGATGGAGTTCAAGCCTTCGTTTATCAATGTGACCTACCACCGGAGCGAACATGTGTTTAAAAAACGGGGGGATGGAAGTTTTGAGAAAGTAATTGTGCGAAAAAGGCCGGGTACGGAAAGTATCTGTGCTGCCATTATGAACAAGTATAATGTGGACACCGTTCCGCATTTGATCTGTGGCGGCTTTAGCATAAACGACACCGAAGATGCGCTGATCAACCTCCGCTACCTGGGCATTGATAATGTGCTGGTGCTGCGGGGTGATGCCGCCAAGAATGAAACGGCTTTTGAACCGGAACCGGGCGGACATAAATTTGCCAGCGACCTGCTGAAACAAGTTGCCAATTTGAATGCTGGCATCTACCTGGAAGATGATCTGAAAGGAACGCACAAAACAGAATTTTGTATCGGCGTGGCGGGCTACCCGGAAAAACACTTTGAGGCGCCCAATATGGACACCGACCTGCAATACCTGAAAGCAAAAGTGGATGCGGGTGCCGATTATATCATTACACAAATGTTTTTTGACAATGCTAAATACTATGCCTTTGTAGATGCCTGCCGGGCTATCGGCATTACCGTTCCTATTATCCCGGGGTTAAAGCCGGTGTATAATAAGAAGCAGCTTACCGTGCTGCCCAAAACATTCCATATAGATCTGCCCGCTGATCTTTCCAACGAGATATTGAAATGCAGATCGGATGAGGAGGTAGAAAAGCTGGGTGAAGAATGGTTATTGGCGCAATCAAAAGACCTGAAAAAGAATGGTGTTCCAGTTCTGCATTATTATACGTTGGGCAAGCCGCATGTAATAGCGAATGTGGTAAAGGGGTTGTAGACGGGAAGTGAGGAAAGACGGAAAGACGGAAAGACGGGAAGTCAGGAAAGACGGGAAGTCAGGGAAGTCCGAAAGACAGACTATAATAATCACAAGTGTCTTTCCGTCTTTCCCGACTTCCCGTCTTTCGGTCTTCTTTGACTTTCCGTCTTCTCTGACTTATTATTTACTTCGAAATACTACTCAGCACTTTCTGATCGATCACTACCGGGTATTTTTTGCGAAGCGCTTCATCCCATTTCTTTTCCAGCTCTCCCTGGTAGTCGTTTATCACCAATCCCTTGGCTTCGGTAAAGCTGCGCTGCATGGGTTGTGGGTAAACATTTACGATGTAAGCAAATGAAGCGGTGTTATCATTCGCATTTACTAATGGAGTGGTCACCATGCCGGGTTTGGGTACCATCTTGTTCAGGTTGGGCAGTTGCTCCCATTCATATCTTGAAGAATCTGTTATTACTTTTTCGGCATACAATTCGGCACTTTTCCTCCAATCGGCAGGTTTTGCTTTTACCGCTTCATACAAAGCCGTGGCGCTGTTCTGATCAGAGCAGAAGAAGATAACAGCATCAGCGCTTTGCTGCCAGGTATAGTTCTTCTTATTTCTTTCATATAATGCCAGTAAAGCGGCGCTGTCGTTTTGGGCTTTGTTCCATACTTCCTGCTGCATTATCTCAAAGAAAAGGTTACCATCTTTAAATTCTGTCATTTGATTGCGAAACTCTTCATTGAATTCTTCCAGGTGATCCCTGTAATAGCTGATCAGTGAAAACTGGATCCATTCTTCCCGCACCTGCTCATGTGGCTTGGCACCGGTGCCATCTTGCCGGTAGCGGTAGGTATTAGCATAATTTACCCAATGGGTGGCATTATAAATAGAATCAGCAATGCTGAACATCGGCGTGGTGGCAATGATGGTGCGGCCTAATGGGGTCATCGGCTTCAGGTCCAGCACACTGTCAGACATGGCCCACATGGCGGCATCATCATAAGCGAATTTTTTAAAGCCGGCTTTTTCTTTTACCAGTTTGTAAATAAAATCACGGGAAGACTTCCAGCGGCCGTCCGTCATTATCCGTTGCTGCAGTTCCTGTTTGTTTTCTTTATTATTCGCATCGGTAACGACAGGTTTCAGAGAAATCCTTTTTACAATATGCCAGCCGTGTGCAGTTAGAAAGGGTTTGCTTACGGCTCCGTCTTTAGCGAGGCTCCACAATACATTCTCAAAGGCGGGTTCATACTGGCCAACGCCAACATCCGGCATCATGCCATTACTGGCTGCGGTAATGTAGTCGTTGCTGTATGTATTGGCAAAACGGTTAAAATTATCTCCGGCCAAAATTCTTTTGTACAAGGAATCAGCCAGGCTGGCAATTTGTTTTTTTGTGGCATCGTCAGAACCGGGTGGAACAGCCAGCAGTATTTGCTGTGCCTTTATCTTACCCACCGCTTTTCTTTCTCCCAGGTTTTTAAAAATATGAAACCCGGACCTGGAGCGAACAGGGGTTGAATATTTTCCAACAGGTGTATTGTAAATAGCATTTTCAAATTCATAGGGTAATGAGAAAACAGTGATATAACCGATCTCGCCCTTATTGTTTTTAGCAAAAGGATCATCGGATTGCTGGCTGGCCACCACCAGGAAGTCGTCACCCTTTTGTAACTGCTGCAACACGGCGTCTCTCTTTTTTGCTGCAGCAACGGTATCGGGAAACCCGTTGGCATTTTTGAATGAAATAAAAATATGTGCGATCCGGATATCTTTCTGGCTGCGCTGAAATGCTTCATTGGTCATGCGGGTCATCTGCTGCGGATCGGTCATGTAGTTATCAGAGATCTGTGTGCGGAGATTCGCCACTTCCAGTTTCAGGTGAGGCAGTGTGTCGTAGCGCCGCTCATAAGCTTGCCGGACCTTTAGCTTTGATTTTATGTAAAGGTCAAGATAGTCGCTTACCGATTTTGCTTTATTGGCAACAGGTTGTGTATTGTTCTTATTATAGGCCCGGAGAAATTCTTTTGCATCAACAGCATGCTGGCCATAGGTAAACAAGGTTTGAGAAGAGGCGGTAAGCATCCCAAGGCTGGCAATGATCACTGCAAGGATATTCTTTTTCATATTATTGGGTTCTGATTGTTTGTTGGCAGGCAAGTTATAATATATTCCGGCGTTATTGTCCTTTTAGCTTCAGGTCAAGCACTTCATCTATTTGCTGGTACGATAGTTTTTTGGCAACGATCCGTTTGTCTTTGTCCAGCAAATATAATGTGGGAAAAGATTGTACATCATATAGCTGCGAATAGCCGGGTATGCCTGCATCTATCCGGGTCTTATCATCGGCTTTGGAATAATATACATGCGTCCATTCCTGCAGGTGGTGTTGCCTGATGAAATCCAGCCAGTCTTTTTTGCTGCCATCCGTTTCTTTTGCCACGGCAAATAATTTCAGGCCCACCGTTTTCCATTTGGCCAGGTAAAAGGAATCGAGTTTGGGTAATACCTCTTTACAATGGGCGCAGGTAGGGTCCCAAAAGGCGACGATGGTGTATTCTGCCGGCACAGAATAAAGGGAGGCCATTTTTCCGGAAGAGTCGGGCAGCTCCACATCTGCTGCCGGTGTTCCCATAATGTTTGCCATAAGGCTGTAGGCCCGGTCGGTAATGGTCTTGCGGCCTTTATCATTTAACCAGGAATAAGTTTTAGTGGCAAAATATTTTTCAAACAGGTGTACAAAAATGGCATCTTCCCACATGTACTTCTGGTTGAGGTAGCGGTTGATAAATTTTATGAGAAGAAAGCGGGTCATTTCTTCATTTGCCGAGGCATAACTCAGCATGCCGTCAATTTCCTTAATGATAGAATCAGGCTGGGGCAGTACCAACTGATTGTAGTATTTATCCAGGCGGTCTTCAAAAAAAGGAGTGTAAGCAAGACGGCCATCCCAAAAATTGACGCCATCCCAGTAATGCCCTTTGAAATAAGCATAAGCGGCCAGTGAATCTGCTTTGTTGGTTGGGTTTTTCAATGCCCCGGTAAGCTGGGGTTCCCGCATGCACATCAGCAGTGCGGTAAGAATAGTGCCGGGGTGTTTGGTAATTAGATTTTCCCTGTAATCAGCTATTGTTTTGTCCATTTTAACCAGATCCTCCGTCAGTCGTGCCGAATCGGTTTTAGTAGTGGCAGCTTTCAATTGCCGTTGCAGGGCATTGATCTTGTTTCCCTGCACACCCATGTACTGCTGATAACTTACAAACGCCTCATTGTCGGCTGAGTTTACAAATTTTACTCCCTTGGCAATCGTGGCGGTATCTGCTATTACCGAAAAATGCTGCTGCTTATCCACCAGGATCTCAAAAAAGCCCGACCGGTTGGGATAGCCCACCAGGTAAATGCCTCCCTGGAGTGATTTAGCTCCTTTAAACACAGCTTCGCTTTTATCATTCAGCAGGGCCGAATCAATAATGGGATAGGTTTTACCAAAATAATGGCCGAGGTAGATGTACTGGTTTTTGAAGGGTTTGAAGGTTATCTTGATCTCATAACCGGGTTGGCCAACAGCAGCGAATGCCAGTAACAAACTAAGTAACGATAATATCCTTTTCATAAGTAAGAATGAACCCCGAAGGTATTTAAAAACAGCCTTTAATAAGGCAAAAAAGATGCAAACGGTAACTATTTGGTTGGCTGTGTGGCCAGCCTTAATGGCTTACTTTTGCCCGGTGAGAAAAAAGAAAAAAAATATCGTTCTGGAAAAGCTGCTGGTAACGGATTATGCAGCCGAGGGCAAAAGCCTGGCCCGGGTAGATGGCAAAGTGATCTTCATCGAAAATGTGGTGCCCGGAGATGTGGTGGATGTGCGCCTGCTGAAAAACAAAAAGGACTGGGCCGAAGGGGTGGCCTTATTTATCCATACCTATTCTGCTGACCGGGTAGTGCCATTCTGTTCTCATTTTGGTGTATGTGGCGGTTGTAAATGGCAAATGCTGCCATATGAAAAACAATTGCAATATAAATACCAGCAAGTGATGGAAACGCTGAAGCGGATCGGGAAAGTGGCGCTGCCGGAGTTTTTGCCGATCCTGGGGGCACCGGAAACCACCCACTACCGGAACAAGATCGAATATACATTTGGTACGAAAGAGTTTACGAGGGAGAAGCCGGCCCCCCGAGACAAAGCCCCCAAAATTCCGGCCTCCCCAAACCCCTCCGAAGGAGGGGCTTTAGACTCCGATAATTCTGAGGAGTCTTCTGTAATAGCGGGGTCTGAAGTCCCCCTTTCCACCCCGGCGGACAAGTCGGAGGGGTTTGGGGAGGCCGGGTTTAGAGGAGCAGGTTTTCACGCCAAAGGCTTCTTTGATAAAATAGTGGACATTGAAACCTGCCACCTGCAGGCCGAACCTACCAATGCGATCCGGCTGGCGGTAAAAAAATTTGCTATTGATAACGACTGGACCTTTTATGACATAAGGAACCATGTTGGTTTTTTAAGAACGATGCTGGTGCGGCTTTGTACTACCGGAGAACTGATGGTGAATATCGTAGTGGGAGAGGACGATGAGAAAAAAATAAAGACGCTGATGGAATATGTGGCAAAAGCATTTCCGGAGATCACCACCCTGTTGTACACCGTAAACACCAAATGGAATGACAGTATGCATGACCTGGAGCCGGCGGTGTATCATGGAAAAGGATATGTGATAGAAAAACTAAATGAGTTTCAATTTAAAGTAGGCCCGAAATCATTTTTTCAAACTAATACAAAGCAGGCGGAACGATTGTACCAGGTGACAAGGGATTTTGCGGAGCTTAGTGGCAATGAGATCGTGTATGACCTGTATTGCGGCACAGGCAGCATTGGTATTTTTGTAAGTAAAAATGCTAAAAAGATCATTGGGGTGGAAATGATTGGCGCTGCAATACAAGATGCTAAAGAAAATGCATTGCTGAATAATTTATCTTCCACTGCTTTTTTTACCGGCGATGTGATTGATATTTGCACGGATGATTTCTTTGCTGCTCATGGCAGGCCGGATGTCATCATCACCGATCCGCCCCGTGCGGGCATGCATGAAAAACTGGTGCAAAAGATACTGGAGATAGCTGCACCGGTAGTGGTGTATGTAAGTTGTAATCCTGCCACGCAAGCAAGAGACCTGTATTTACTGGATGAAAAATATGAGGTGACAAAAGTGCAACCGGTAGATATGTTTCCCCATACACACCATATTGAAAATGTGGTGCAGTTGAAATTAAGGGATACAGTCTCAGGCAAAGGGGAATGATAATTTTTGAACCACATGGGTTTTCTATGTGTGTATTTCTATCTGTCTGTGTTTCTTATGTGGTTCAATATTGGGCAAAACAGTAAAACTTTCTATATGCTAAAATCTTTTTTTGTCATCCTCCTTTTTACCGCATCCTCTTTTGCAGTACAGGCACAGGAAAAAGAAGTACCCAAAGAACTACTGCCGTATGTACTGCAAGGGTATTTAGTACTTGATTTTACCAGCGGCGATCTGAATGGTGATCAACTAATGGATTATGTACTTATCCTGAAATCAAAAGGGGAGGACTCTGCCAGCTTTGATAATGAGGAATGGGAAATAGCCAGGCCGGTGTTGCTGCTGCTCCGGCAGCCCGGAGGCGGTTTAAAATCTGTGGCAAGTAATACGGAGGTAGTGCCCTGCAGACTGTGCGGTGGTATGATGGGCGACCCTTACCAGGCATTGGAAATAAGGACCAATGAATTTGCCATTTCATCTTATGGCGGCAGCAGCTGGAGATGGGCAGAAACGGTGACCTTTCGCTATGATAAACTGAAAAAGAACTGGTACCTGCAAACGCATGATATTACCAGTTTCCAGGCGGGCGATCCGGACAACACCACTACCAACACCATTATTGACCGGAGTGAAACCGGAGATATTGCTTTTTCAAAATACACACAGTACTACAATAAAGACAGCAGCCAGTGGAAAGTAAATGCGGCTAAAACATTTTTTTATGAAAGCCCGGTCCTGCAATCAAAACCCAGGAAGGCCTACCTGCTGAAAGGAGATGTGGTGCAGGGGTATAAAAAATTCAAAAACTTTATTGAATGCACTTTTGAAAACAGTAAAGGCGCTCTTACTACCGGGTTTATTTTAAGAAAGGATTTGGTACTGGTGCCGGTTAGTAAATAAAAACCAGATCAATAAAACTTACTTTTGCCCTATGAGTAATTTTCGATTCACCCGTGTAGACCGTTTTCCGCCGATAGTAAAAAACCTGATCATTATTAATGTACTGGTTTGGATAGCCCAGCTTATCTATGATAAGCAATCGGGCCTTACAATGAAGATAGCCTTGTGGCCGATTGACAGCCCCTTTTTTAAACCCTACCAGGTTGCGACACATATGTTTGCCCATGCCTCGTACGATGTCAGGGGGCAAGTTGTATTTCTTCATATTCTCTTCAATATGTTTGGCCTTTACATGTTTGGCCGCATCCTGGAAAATGTATGGGGCGCAAAACGATTTCTTTTCTTTTACCTGGCCTGTGGCGTAGGTGCGGCGATAGCACACCTGGCTGTTCAGTATTTTATGGGTGGCGGCGCTCCCGCAGTAGGCGCTTCCGGTGCTGTGATGGGCGTATTCGTTGCTTTTGGCTACCTGTTTCCCAATACCGAGCTGATGATCATCCCTATTCCTATTCCTATAAAGGCGAAATGGCTGGTTATGGTTTATATTGCTATCGACCTTTTCGGTGGCTTTGGTAACATTTCCGGTGATAGTGTCGCCCATTTTGCCCACCTCGGCGGCGCCCTTACCGGGTTTTTACTGGTCTTATTCTGGAACAAAACCAATCGCAAAACGTTGTATTAAACAAACAGGTGCTAATAACGTTCCGGCAAGTGTGATAAAAGAACGACTTTTGTAATTCACTATTGAGGACTCCCCAGCAATGCCTTACACAGAACAGCAATACAAACAAAAAATATCACTCGGGCAAAGTGGCAATACGCTTACGCTGCTGATAGCCACCTGCCTGGTACTGTTTGTAGGGCTGGCTTTTATGAGGGCCATTTGGTTTTTCCGCTTTCCTAAAGAAATAGCACCGGCGCTGTTCGAAAAAAATGTACTTGGGTTGTTTACCATGCCTGCCAGCACAGATAAGCTGTTGTATAAGCCGTGGACCATCATCACCCATATGTTTGTGCATGATAATGTGTGGAAGGTGTTTGCCAATATGCTTTGGTTATGGACATTTGGTTACATACTGCAAGACCTTACGGGCAACAGGAAGATCGTTCCGGTATTTATTTATGGGTCATTGGGCGGTGCCATTGCATTTATACTGGCCTATAATTTTCTGCCTTCACTGCAGGCCTATATGCCTTATGCTGTTGCTTCTGGTGCTGCTGCCGGGGTAATGGCCGTTGCTGTGTCTGCTACACTGATCTCACCTTCTTACCGCATTTTTCCAATGATCGGCGGTGGCATTCCTTTGTGGGTGCTCACCATTATCTATGTTGTTTCCGACCTTGTTACTGTATCTGTTAGTGATACTGCCACTTTGATCACCCATATGGCAGGGGCCGTTACCGGCTTTCTCTTTATTTATTTTTTGAAAATGGGATTCGACTGGAGTGAATGGATGAGTAATTTCTTCGACTGGATCACCAACCTTTTTAACCCTGACAAACCCAAAAAAGGAAACAACATCAAAAAAGAACTGTTTTATAAAGCTGCCGGGGAGCCATATAAAAAGACCATGAATGTAACCCAGCAGCGGGTAGATGAAATACTGGATAAGATCAACCAGCACGGATATAATTATCTTACAGAAGAAGAGAAAGAATTATTGACAAGGGCCAGCAAAGAGGAGTTGTAAAGAAGTTTCGGGAGGTGAGCTATGAGTTGCGAGACTTCAAGCTGACTATTCTTGAAAATAGTAAAGAAGTTTTGGTATTGTAATGACATTTTGGACCTCAGTCTCGCAACTCGTAGCTCACCGCTCTAAGCTTTTCTGCAGCTCACTGCTCATAGCTTTTTCCGTAATTTGCATCAATGGCCACCAGATTCAGCGTCTTCACCAAACGTTTTTTTTTCTTCGCTAATATTGCGGTGGTAATTGTTTTCCTGCTTGCCTGCCTGGTACCTTTTTTACATCCTCAAAGATGGTGGTTCATTTCGTTCCTGGGACTGGCTTTTCCTTTTTTATTGCTGGCCGTCATCCTGTTCCTCGGGGCCTGGCTTATTGTATTAAAGCCCCGGCTGGCACTTCTTTCTGTCATAGCCCTGGTATTGGGTATGAAAAGCATCAGTGTGTTCCTGGCCTTTCATTCGCCCAAAGCATTTAATTATAAAAAAGATCCTGCACAGATCCGTATCGTAAGCTGGAATGTGGCCCGCTTCATCGAACTGAAACGAAACACCAATGCAGGCAGTGAAAAACGATTGAAGATGCTGGAACTGCTGAAGAAGCAGGACGCTGACATACTTTGTTTGCAGGAATTTCATACTTCTACTGATTCTGCCTACTACGATAATATTACACCCATTCAAAAAGAGCTGGGCTATCCCTATTTCTATTTTTCATTTGATGAAGATGGAGACAATCACTATTACAGCTCCATCATTTTTTCCCGCTTCCCGATCATTGACAGCGGTAAAGTAAGATACCCGAGGCCCACCCTGCCCGACGTATTGCTGCAGGCAGATATAAAAGTAAATAACGACACGATACGGGTATATGCCACCCATCTGCAATCAAACCTGTTCAATAAAAAGGACTATGAGCGGTTGGGAAAAATTAAAAGCGGAGAGGATAGCATAGTGTCCAACTCCAAAAATATCCTCTCAAAAATCAAGAGGGGAATAACCAGCAGGGCCATACAGGCCGACCGGGTGGAAGAAGTGCTGAGTAATTCGCCTTACCCGACCCTGGTATGCGCCGATCTGAATGATGTGCCCAATTCGTATACCTACTTTAAAGTAAGAGGTAATATGCAGGATGCTTTTTTGAAAAAAGGGTTTGGTATCGGCAGGTCTTTTTCAGCTATTTCCCCCACATTGCGGATCGATTGCATTTTTGCAGATAAAAAATTCAGGGTAAAGCAGTTCAACAGGGTGGTCAAAAACCTGTCGGACCATTATATGCTGGTAGCAGATGTGGAGTTGAAAAAATAAACTAAAAACAATATCTTCGTTTTAATGCTGAAAAACAGATACCATACCTGTTGTTGTTTCCACCTGGGTTGCTGAGTCACCCTGTTCCCCTTTATGGCGGCACCCTGTTTCCTAAACTATTTTTCTTCATCTTTGTCCCGCCTGTTTTCGCCGGTGATCATTCTATGGCGGTACAGATAAATAAAGCCTGTTATGAGTCAACTGAAAGTATATAATTCCCTTACAAGACAAAAAGAAGTGTTCACCACCATCACACCCGGGCATGTGGGCATGTATGTGTGCGGACCTACCGTAAGTGGCGAAAGTCACCTGGGTCATGCAAGACCCTATATCACCTTTGATGTGATCTACCGGTACCTCACCCACCTGGGCAACAAGGTCCGCTATGTGCGAAACATTACTGATGCCGGGCATTTTGAAGAAGAAGGAAGAGAGGCAGAAGATAAGATATCAAAGAAAGCGGTATTGGAAAAACTGGAACCAATGGAACTGGTACAGAAATATACCAACCTGTTTCATTGGGCAATGGATAAATTCAATACCGTACCGCCTACCATTGAACCAACAGCCACCGGGCATATTGTGGAGCAGATCGGCATGATAGAAAAGATCATCGAAGCAGGATATGCCTATGCCGTAAATGGATCTGTTTATTTTGATGTAAAAAAATATGCCGCCACACACGACTATGGCAAATTGAGCGGAAGAGTGATCGAAGACTTGCTAGAAACCACCCGTGAGCTGGAGGGGCAAGAAGAAAAAAGAGACACCGCTGATTTTGCCCTTTGGAAAAATGCAGCACCAGAGCATATCATGCGGTGGAAAAGCCCCTGGGGAGTTGGTTTTCCCGGCTGGCATATTGAGTGCTCGGCGATGGCCACCAAGTATCTCGGGGCAGAATTTGATATACACGGCGGCGGAATGGACCTGTTATTTCCACATCATGAAAGTGAGATAGCGCAAAGTACCATCTGCAATCATACAGCGCCGGTGCGCTACTGGGTCCATAATAATATGATCACTATCAACGGCCGGAAGATGGGTAAGAGCTATAATAATGTGGTCAAGCTGACGGAACTGTTCAGTGGCGATCATCCGTTGCTGGCCAAAGCTTTTCACCCGATGGTGATACGGTTCTTTATTTTGCAAACGCAATACCGCAGCACGCTGGATTTTAGCAACGATGCATTACAGGCCGCAGAGAAAGGATTGAAACGGTTATGGGATGCGTATGAAAAACTGAAGGTGTTGACCTATGCAGAAGAAGCCGGCGCTTTTGATGCAGAACTGGATGCAAAAGTGAAGCAGTTGGTGACGGAGCTGGATGAATTCATGAATGATGATTTTAACACCGCCAAAGTGCTGGCAAGTATGTTTGAATTAGTACCGGTGATCAATTCCATGAAAGATAAAACCATACCTGTGGCTGCAGTGAGTGAAGCAACATTTACATTACTGCAAAAGCAGTTAAAGATCTATACGGAAGACATACTTGGGTTGCGATCGGTGAATGAAGCTGAAAACTCCCGGCTGCAGGGCGTGATGCAATTGCTGATCGATATCCGGAAAACGGCAAAGGAGAAAAAAGATTTTGCCACTTCTGATAAGATACGGAACCAGCTGGTAGCGCTTGGTATCAGCCTGAAGGATGAAAAAGGCGGCGAAATGAGCTGGAGTATGGAGTAAGAACCATATCAATATTGTTTGCCCGTCCCGCCTCAGGCAGGACGGGTTTTTTATTATGTTCCGGAGCTGTCGTTAAACAGGTTTACTCCGCCTGATCTGCATCTAACTCCCATTTACCAACAATTCACTCCCGGTACGGCACCCATTTCCTTAAGCCGTTGTTATTCTATTAAACAAAATCAAATCAATTATGGAACTCAAACATTTTATTAGCAAAGCTGCGCTTCTCGCAGTAATTAGTTTACCAATTTTAGTCAGCAGTTGTGATAAAAATGACGATGATCCTGTCGTTACTAATACAATTACTGATGTAGTGGTAAAGAATGATAATTTCAGCACCCTTGAAAGTGCGGTTATTAAGGCCAACCTGCAGGGAACGCTGAGTGGAGCAGGCCCATACACTGTATTTGCTCCGGACAATGCTGCATTTGCAGCTTCTGGTATTACCAGCACAGTATTAAATTCACTGACACCAACGCAGGTGCAGTCAATTTTACTGTATCACACAGTGGGAGCTAAAATTTTAGCAGCAGATGTACCCGCTGGCCCCAATGCTAAAGTAATAACCGCCGGAGGGGATTCCGTTTTTGTTACCAAAAATGCCAGCGGTGTATATATCAATGGTATCAAGGTAAATACAGCAGATGTGGCGGCTGATAATGGCGTAGTGCATGTTATAGGTCGGGTATTAAATCCACCAGTTGGTAACATTGTAGAAACAGCAAGTGCCAGCGGACTGGATTCATTGGTAAAAGCGGTGACCCGTGCTACTACTGCACCCGGTGGTGATCCTTCTTTGGCAGGTACTTTAAGCACGGCTAAACTCACTGTTTTTGCTCCCACCAATGCAGCATTTACACAGTTGCTTGGCGTATTATCTCTTACAGATATCAACCAGATTCCTATTGGCACCTTGTTGGCGGTGTTGAGGTACCATGTGGTAGGCGGCAGGGCTTTTTCCTCCGATCTTACAAACGGTTCATTAGCAATGCTTGCCGGTGGAAATACTACTACCAATCTGACCAACGGAGCCGGTGGCGGACCTTCCATATTGGGTAATGGGAATGGCGGAAACAAATCAAATATTACCGCCACGAACATTGTGTGCAGGAATGGTGTTGTACACCTGATAGACAGGGTGCTGTTGCCATAGCATACTTGAAACGAATGATTCCTATATAAATCATTATCAGTCCCGATGTAGCATCGGGACTGATTTTTCAAATTAATAAAATGTTGTTTCATCACCGATACAGGTATTTATTCATGACATTACTGGCCCTGTATGCCTTTATGAATACAGCGCTTTGTAATGTTTATTACTATTTTAATATCGAAATAACCTGGTATTATGCCTTGCTCACTGTTTTTGGAGTCACGGTATTAACCTGGGAAGGCAACCGGCTGATAAAGCCTTACATGAAGAAAAAATTTCTTACGGCTAAAAATAAATTCCGCTTTCTTGGTTTCTTTTTTATAACGGGTAATATTATCGGGTTGGCCGCTGCCGTATTGATGGTGTACCTGGTAGGCACTATGATTTACGGATACAACTGGCAGCAAAACTGGAACCCGCTGAAGCTGAATATTATTTACGCTACATTAATCAATTTGTTTCTTCACCTGGTAAATGCGATACTGTTTTTCTTCCGGGAATACCGCCGACAATGGTCGGAAGCGGAAGAGCTCCGCCGCAATAATGAGGAGGCGCAGGTACAACTGATCAAGAGCCAGATCAATCCCCATTTTCTTTTCAATAACCTGAATGTGCTTTCCAGCATGGTGATCAAAAACAACCCGGAAGCCAATCATTTTATAGAAGAGTTTTCAAAAGTGTACCGGTATATATTAAATAACCAGCAAAAAGAACTGGTGCCATTGAGTTCTGAACTCGAATTTATTCAACCGTATATATTTCTGCTTCGCAAACGGTTTGATAACGGATTGCAGGTAAAAATTGCCATTCCTGAGCATTATAAGAACTGTCATGTAGTGCCGGCGTCTTTGCAGATGCTTATTGAGAATGCGATCAAGCATAATATCATATCCAGCCAAAGGCCCCTGCATATTGATATTCATGCCAATGGCAATCAAACGCTGATCGTAACGAACAACTTACAACCCAGAAAATTAATTGAAGAGCCCTCTACCAAAATAGGGTTGCAGAATATAATGAAGCGCTATGAACTTATCAGCGGCAGAAATGTGGTGGTGAGAGTAACCGATGAAATGTTTGAAGTAACCCTGCCATTATTAAACCTAAACTGATTTACCATGCGTGTAGTAATAATTGAAGATGAAAAACTCGCAACTGAGAGATTGCAAACCCTGCTCAGGGAGTACGATTCAACAGTGGAAGTAGTAGCCTGCCTGGAAAGTATTGAAGAAACAGTGCAATACCTGAAGCAGCATGCATATCCGGACCTGTTATTACTGGATATTCACTTGTCTGACGGGCATAGCTTTGAGATATTCAAACAGGTTACGTATAACAAGCCGGTGATATTTACTACAGCCTACGATCAATATGCCCTTGATGCATTCAAAATGTTCAGTATTGATTATATCTTAAAACCAGTTTCACTCGAATCATTGGCTGTTGCAATGAATAAACTCAAAACACTGGCCGTCACCTTTTCTGCAGTTGATTTTAACCGCCTGTTGCCTGAATGGCAGCGTGGCCGATACAAGAAACGGTTTCTGGGTAAAGTGGGGCAGCGGCTTTTCTTTATTGATAACGATAATATTGCCTACTTCCAGGCAGATAATAAGATAGTGCACCTGGTGGACAGGGAAGGCAACCGCTACCTGGTGGATCACACCATGGAAAAATTGGAAGAACAATTGGATCCGGAATATTATTTCCGGCTTAACCGACGCTTTATTGTACATATTGAAGCCATACAGCAGGTGAAACCCTACTTCAACAGCCGGCTGAAACTGGCAGTGAAAGGAGCCGGGCAATCGGAAGACATCGTAATTAGCCGTGAACGGGTGGCAGAGTTTAAAATATGGGCAGAAGCCTGAAGGAAAAAATGACCAGTGGCCGCTACTGATTTAGAGATACTGGTTATCTTAGTTGTATGCACTACATCTCCCATCTTTCCAAAGACAAGAAACTAAAGAAGCTGATAGAAGCCGGTACGCCCCATCAATTAAAGAAGCGGAAGAATATCTGCACTTATCTCTGTGCCTCCATCATGAGCCAGCAGCTTTCCACTAAAGTGGCGGATGTGATCTACAAACGATTCATTGCTTTATATGGAGGCAAAGAACCGGCACCACAGCAAATACTGGACACTCCTTCTGAAACATTGCGGGCAATAGGATTAAGCAATGCCAAGGTGAGTTATATAAAAAATGTGGCGCAATTTGAGATTGAGTTTGGTATGGATGCAAAAAAGCTGGCGAAAATGAGCAATGAGGAAGTGATCGAATACCTGGTTGTAATTAAAGGGGTAGGGAGATGGACGGTGGAAATGCTGCTGATGTTTGCCCTGGGCCGTGAAGATGTGTTTGCTGTGGATGACCTGGGCATACAGAATGCCATGATCCAATTGTATAAACTGGACAATAGTGATAAGAAAAAACTGAAAGAAGACATGCTGCGGTACTCCAAAAAATGGAGCCCTTACCGTACCTATGCTTGTGTGCACTTGTGGCGGTGGAAGGATAATGCGCCTGTAGTGAAAGAGAAACGACCGAAGGAGAAGATCAAATAGTTGACTACTTAAAAAACACATCTATGTATAAGCTGGCAATTTTTGCTGTTATCATTGCGCTTCTTTCATTCAGCCATGCAAAGCAACAAGACAATGCAGGCTGGGTTTCTTTATTTGATGGCCAGACACTTAATGGATGGAAAGTGGGAGCGAATAAACAGAGCTTCTCCATCGAGAACGGAACAATTGCGGTAAATGGTGATGTAGCCCATCTTTATTATGATGGCCCGGTGCAGGAGCATTCGTTTACAAATTTTGAGTTCAAAGCAGATGTAATGACAACACCCGGTTCCAATTCCGGAATTTATTTTCATACTCAATACCAGGAAAGTTCGTGGCCGAAAAAAGGATACGAGGTCCAGGTAAATAATTCTCACACAGACTGGCGCCGTACCGGCAGCCTGTATGCTATACAGGACATCAAAGAAGTGTATGCAAAGGATAATGAATGGTTTACTATCCACATTAAAGTAAAAGGAAAAAAAGTAACTGTAAAGATCAACGGGAAACAGGTAGTTGATTATACAGAGCCGGATAATGTGCAAAGGGGGAAAGGGCTTGAAGACCGCCTTCTTTCATCGGGCACATTTGCCCTGCAGGGCCATGACCCGAAAAGTAAAGTGTATTACAAGAATATTATGGTGAAAGTACTGGCAGATTGATACGGACAAATTGCTGATCCTCCTTTTTTAAAAAGGATGATTAATTGTTTCCGGTCTTCTTCTCAATCCAGTTAAGGTCAAAATAACTTTGATGGGCAGACAACTCATTACCAAAAAGGAATAACTCACCTCTTACTGCCTGCATACATTCTTCTGTATTCTGAAGGACTAACACCTTTGCTTTTTCTGAAGGCCCTGTTCAAATGACTTTCATCGGTATAATTAAGTTCATACACGATCTCGTTGATCCGCATGTCGCTGTGCAGTAATCTTGTTTCCACCAGCCGGATCTTATAATTTGAAATGTATTGCTGCAGTGTTTCCCCGGTTTGCTTTTTAAAATAACGGCCAAAGTAGGGGAGCGATATCCCGAATTTTCTGCTCATCTTTTCCGCTTTAAGCATACCTGGTTCAAAAATATTTTCCTGTATATAATTTAATATCTCAAGTACCGGCTCGCCAGTATTCTCTTTAATATTCTTTGGAAGTTTCAATGCTATATTTCTTGCCACCACCGTAATGATCGTATTCACTACCTGTTCAATTATCTTATTGTAATAGATCTGCTGGTTGGTATGTTCCTGTATTATGCTTTCTACCAGCGAAGCGATCAGGGGCTTATCCACTTTGTTTTTCAATATGCACCCGGGCCGGTGGCTGGCATTTTGCAGAATATATTCCATATGTTTTACAGCTTCTTTGTCTTTTGAAATGTTTTTTTTCACATAGTATTCGCTGAATCGGAGGAAAAAGAATTTGGAAACAGTCAATACTTCAAATGAATGAACATCCTGTGGTGTAATAAGAAATAGATTCCCCTTGCGGTAGTTGAACTGGTTCTTGTTGATGAACTGAATACCGGTGCCATCCACGATATAGATAAGCTCAAAGAAGTTTTTTGTCCGTTTTGACCGGGGATAGCTTGTGAGTTCTTTGTATTCTACTTCAAAAGGCTTGTATAAGTTTTCCGGTGCCATGCCGGCAAGTTACAGAATAAGTGTAAAAATGTACAAGTAATGAAGTAATGTATAGGTATAATATTGCTATACCATCTTAGATACAAAATGAGCTATGCAATGTGATACTACCATAAAAGAAAAACTATTGACAGCACCGGCAGCACAAATGCTGAAGCCGGGGCCTGTAAAAAAGAAGCGGTTGCTTTTTCACCGGTTACGCAACATTTTTAAATGGAGCAGGGCCGGTCACAAAGCAATGAGGGAAGTACTGGAGACCAGTTTCTGGAAATAAGGATTCCATTTACATTTTACCAGGCATGAATTATTATTATAGATCAATAAATAAAGCGCAATTATGAAAAGATCAGTTTTGTTACTGTTGTTGCTGGCAGCCTCTGTTATGGCATGGTCGCAATCTAAAAAGTTTGTTGGCGTATGGTCACTGGTATCTGTAGAGAATGTAAGTGCAGACAGCAGCCGCTCTTATCCTTATGGAGAAACCCCCGTTGGCTTACTTATATTTGGAAAGGAGGGGGATTATGCCATTCAAATATTAAAAGCAGAGAGGCCCAAAGTTGCTTCCAATAATAAAAACACAGCTACACCAGAGGAAAACAAGGCATTGGTACAAGGCACCAACTCTCATTTTGGCACCTATAGTATTGATGAGAAAAATCATACCATCACCTACAAAGTATCGTACGCTTTTTTCCCAAACTGGGAAGGAAAGGAATTGAAAACATCTTATGTCCTGAGCGGCGATACACTCCGGAGTTTTTCCACCAATACTACGTTTGGCGGCTCTTCAGCAATCGTTACATGGAAAAGGGGGAGATAGGTATTTTTTTCAATCCGGAGGGGTATCATGTAACCTGGTATCTGTTCATTCATCGTTGAGGGGATCAGATAGTGATCTTCTCCATTTTTTTCAACCAGCTTTCATCAATCGTTGCTCCCAGGCCCGGCACTTCCGGCACTTTTACCACTCCATTCTTTTCATAAAGGATGCCACCGGTAACCGGGTCTTCAGAAAACATAAGGGCGGTATCAAAATCATAATGCTCAATATTGGGGCTGCATAAGGCAAAATGTGCAAAGGCGGTCATCGCCAGCCTTGATTCCAGCATAGCACCTACCTGTAAGTGGATGCCAGCTTTCTCTGCCATTCGTACCATTTTCAATGCTTTGAAAAGGCCGCCCGATTTTCCCAGTTTGATATTAAAGTAATCACAGGCATTCAATTGTATCAGGCGTTCGGCATCATGGTCATCACCGCAACATTCATCTGCCATTATGGGAATGGGGCTTTCTTTTTTTACCCTTGGTAATTGCATAAAGTTCCAGCGGGCAATTGGTTCTTCGCAATGCTGAATGTGTAACGGGGCTAATGCCTGTAAGGTTTCAATAGCTTCTTCCACCGCCCAGCCCTGGTTGGCATCTATGCGCAAAGGAATTTCATTACCTACGGCTGCACGGATCTTTTTCATTCGTTCTATATCTGTCGCTCCGTTCTTTCCCAGTTTTACTTTTATAGCAGGGTAACCCTGTGCTTTTATTTTTACGGCATCGGCCGCCATCTTGTCGGGATCGCCGATGCTCACCGTATAATCGGTGATGATCGTTTTGTTGTTTTCACCGCCGGTAAATTTATATAAAGGCATACCGGCATGTTGCGAAGCAATATCATACAACGCCATGTCAAAAGCACTTTTGATACTGGTGTTGGCATAAATGATGGAATCCATCAGTTGGATACAGGCTTCAATATCCAGGGAATTTTTACCCTTCAATGCTTTTGCAAAATACTGGCCCACTAAAAAACAGGTGTCCTGGCTTTCACCATTAATGGGCATATAGGGGCTGCATTCGCCAAAGCCGGTAATTCCCTGTTCCGTGTATATTTTTACCAGCACATTTTCCGCAGCATCATCCTGCCCCAGCGAAGTAATAAATGGTTCGATCAGCGGGATGGAGAACTTATACAGTTCAATATTGCGGATGGTAAGTTGTGGGTTCATAAGCAACTATGATATGAAATTTAAAGGTAAAAGGAAGTTTGATACAACTGTGGCTTCTTTTTTGCCATCATTTGGCCCGGGGCATACCAAATACCTTATTTAAAACGTTTAATTAACATCGAACCTACTTTATGAAAAGAAATCTTATCACAGCCATATGCTTTTTTGTACTGGTATCATCCTGCAAAAAGGACGTTGAGGAATTACCACCGGCCACACAAACCGGTGCGAATACATTTGGCGCCAAAATAAATGGCGCTTTCTGGGTGCCCCAGGGTTTTGGCCCGATCCCCGCCAATGATATTCTTGATGCACGGTTATTACCCGGTGGCGACGTTTATATAAATGCACGCAATTTCTCTTCTTCACCCAATGAGACTGAGTTTGAGATCTATCTGAAGGGTGTAACAGGCCCCGGAACCTATCTTCTTAATAAAACAGTGCCCTACCCCTCTTCATCCGAATACTACGGATATTATGTAAAAAGGAATCTTACCCCTCAGAATGAGTGGATCACCTCTGCCACCAGTACCGGCAGCGTCACGATCACCCGTTTTGATGTTTCTGCAATGATCATCTCCGGCACTTTTCAATTCAATGCGCTGAATTTATACAACAGCCCGGAACCTCTTGCCATAACAGAGGGCCGCTTTGATGTAAAAATGCAGTAGGGAAATTAAAAAAGCAGCCGGATGCCAAATGCCACCATGACGGCTACAGGAGCTTTAGCATTTACAAAAATAAATTCGCTGGGATAATCAGTAGTAGGTATCCATGCCTTGCCTTCGGTGTATAAATAAAAATCGCCACCGATAGGATGTTCATATCCCAGCCCAATGTCCAATGTAAGGCGTTTGAAATTCGCCTTGCCACTTCTTACCGGAACATTATACCGGGCGGTGTCTGTTGGTACCGAATGGGTGTTGATCACCCGGCCGAGCAATAATCCCAATCCGGCATAGCCATATAAATTCCATTTTGTTTCTGTATCAGGTGTTCCTTTCAGGTAATGCTTCCAGCCAACTGAAAATTGTTTGAACCGCATTTTAGCATTGTTCACATAATTTATTTGCTGCGGGGTAGTGGAAGGCAGCTTTGCAGTAGCCACCAGTTGATTTTTAAAAATCCCATCTGAATAATAACAGAACCATACATAGATCCCGTTCTTTGGTGCCAGGTGAAAATTAGCAATGGTAGTATGGCCAACAGCCCAGAATTGCTGCTCCTTTTTAAAACTCCGCTGTATATCCACACTGGTAGCGATACTGAACAGTGGTTGCTGTGCATGGGTATGCAGGCAAATGAAAAATAATACAGCTAATATGGGACAACTTTTTTTCAACCGTAAATCTGTTTGCAATGTTACACAATTAATTGGTTGATTAAAACAAGAAAGCCACCCCGGCTGCTTGCCGGGATGGCTTTCACCAAAGATCAAAAAAATTATTTCATCAGCTTCAACTCCTTAATAATATTAGCGCCACCGCCTAATTTATCGATGCACCACAGCACATAGCGGATGTCCACACAAATAGTACGGTTAAGGTCTTTATCAAATGCCAGCTTATGGCTCAGCGCTTCATAGTTGCCATCGAAGGCAAGACCGATCAATTCGCCCCGGCTGTTGATCACCGGCGAACCGGAGTTGCCACCTGTAATATCATTGGTGGTGATAAAGCCGATAACCAGTTCTTTACGGGTAGGGTCCATATACTGGCCAAAATCCTTTTTCTTCAGCAATTCGACCTGGTTGGCGGGAAGGTCAAATTCATAATCTCCGGCTTTGTATTTTTCCAGCAATCCTTTTGACGTAGTTACATAATCATAAAACACGGCATCTCTCGGACGGTAGCTTTTTACATTGCCATAACTCACCCGCATGGTAAACGTAGCATCCGGGTACATCATTTTTGCTTTTGCAGGGTCCATATCCATAATACCTTTCAGGTACAACCTTCCGAATTCGGCATTCTTTGTTGTGAACTGCTGAAAGTACGGACCATACTTGGATGTATAATTGGTAAAGAAGGTGCTGGCATGTGCAAATGCCGGATCTGTTTGCAGGGTAACGGCATCCGGGTTGGCCACAAAGGCATTCCATTTAGTATCATCAAAGATCATGGTCTTGCTGAAAATGTCTGTTGCATATTTTTTGTAGGTAGCATCATCATTCAAAGGGCCATACGTATTTTTCAACGTGCCGTAGAAACCAACAGGGTGCTGCTCTTTGTCCACATCTTCATAAAACATACGGGTAACGGCTGCAACAATATTCTGATCAGACGCTTTGTTTTCTCCTTCCAGGAAAGCGGTCCTTGCTTTAACAGCTGCATCAACGGCTTTCTTGATATCTGCCTGTGCGGCACCGGTTTTTACCAGCGCTGCTTCCAGTTGCAACAGGGAACCTGCAAAAGAGATCAATGGTGAGCCGGCAATACCTTCATTGATGTACTGGCGGTGTTTGGCATAAGGCCTCCAGGCGTCGTACGCTTTGCCCCAATCGGTAAACAGTCCGCCCAGGCCGGTCTTGTCTTTTGACCAGGCAATGAATTTTTCCTCTGCTTTTTGTTTTTGGCCCAGCACATCATATTTCAGCAATTGCTTTGTTTCTCCATCATAAAATTTCCAATAGTTGGCAATACCTGCATATGAAGAAGCGAGCTGCAATTTTACAGCCGGATCTTTTTTCATTTCTTCAAACATGTATTTCAATCGCACATCACGCAACTTCACCAGCGTTGGATTATTGATATCTGTGGCTAATTTGATACCGTACGAACTTTCATACCGGTTAGTACTGCCCGGGTAACCCCATATCATGGAGAAGTCTCCATCTTTCAGGGGCTTTAAAGAAACAGGCAGGTACCATTTGGGTTTCAACGGCGTATTGGTGGAAGCATATTTGGCCGGTTTGCCGGCAGCATCTGCATACACTCTGAATACGGAAAAATCACCGGTGTGGCGGGGCCATTCCCAGTTGTCGGTATCACCGCCAAACTTGCCCACACTTTCGGGAGGGGTGCCTACCAGCCGTACATCTGTATAGCGCTGGTAAACAAATGCAAGGAACTGGTTGCCCTTAAATAAAGAGCTCACCCGCACTTCAATATTCTGTGTGGCATCACTCATTCTTTTATTGATAGCGGCCAGCACTGCTGCCTGGCGTTGTACCCTGTCTGTGCCGGATAATCCCTGGAGGGAGTCCATCACTTCTTTGGTGACCTCTTCAATGCGTAATAAAAACTGAACAGTCAATGTAGTGGGTATCTCTTCTCCTTTATTGCGGGCATAGAAACCATTTTGCAGGTAGTTATGTTCCATGGTGCTGGCAGAGGCGATGGCATCATATCCGCAGTGGTGGTTGGTAAAGATCAGTCCTTCGCTGCTCACAATTTCGCCGGTGCAACCTCCTCCAAAAATGAGGATGGCATCTTTAAGAGATGGTTTATTAATATTATACAACTGTTCTTTGGTGAGCTTCAATCCTTTTTTCACCATATCATTATAGACCTGCTGGCCCAGCAACAGGGGCAGCCACATGCCCTCGTCCGCCATGGACCGGGCAATAAATGAAATTGACAGTACAATCGTTAGCAATAATTTCTTCATATGTGGAATTTTTAATGGGACAAACGTACTGTAAAAAACAGGGGTTGCCAAATGATGCCCGTCAGGTGAACGGGATTGAAAAATCAGCGTCATTTTATATTTGGAGATCCAATTTCAATGTTCAGAAATTGAAAAATGATGCAATAAGAGAGGAGCTTTCTCCTCCGAAGACCAATTTATCTCCGGGAAGGGCAATTTATTCCAAAAACTGACAAAATAGCAGCTCAAAACAAGCCGGCCGGATAAATTAAGGGCTTATTTTTCCCTTCCGGGAGATAATTTGGTGTTTGAGGAGCTACGTTGGTGCTCCGAGGAGCAAGTTCCTCTCTTTTTGCACCATTGTAGGAGCTAATTGCTTAAAACTTGACCCTTTGCACAGCAATTTAACTGGGCCGGGCTTAAAATTTCATTTTTTACATCCGGAAACAACAAAGGGGTCGCCCTGTTCCAGGCAACCCCCGTTAATTACTAACTCCATCATCTGATCTCTTTTACCGTCACTTCTTCAATGATCCGGGTAATGATGCTGAAATTCCGGTTGTAATGGTACTTCTTCCCGTTGATACGAAAGGTAAGGTCCTTCACATTCTCTTTAGGCACTAAAAATTTCTTCTCAAATTTTTGTACAGAAAAAGATTCTTCGAACAATACATTCCTGTTTTCATCAGTCAGCACACAATTCATCTTTTCCTTCTGCAGGTTGTCCACTTTTACATAAAATACAAAATGGTCATTTTCAACTCCGCTGTACTGGATGCTTGACCGGTCATCATTTTTCAGGGAGTCCTGTGCATGTACTGTACCGAAAGAAAAAAACAGGATCAATGGTAAGAATTTCCGGATAAGGTTTAATGGAAACGTCTTCATATAATGAGTATTTGGTTACAAACTATTATATGACAGCCTATCGTTTTTTGACAGTGCAAAGGTGCGCAGGTGATGTTACCTGCAAGTGAAGGGACTATTAAGTTTGTAGTATTGGTAATCGTTTCCCACAAGGCGTTCGAAAAGTGGTTAACGCTACACTTCTGCAGGTTTATTCAGCACATCCCAAAGCAGGTCTTTCAGTTCCACCAGTCCTTTATTCGTAATGGATGAAATGAAGAGATGAGGAATGTTGGCAGGTAATTCTTTTTCTATGGCTTCTTTCAACTCATCATCCAGCATATCGCTTTTGCTGATGGCGATGATGAATTCTTTATTCAGCAATTCGGGGTTGTATTGCTCCAGTTCGTTTACTAAAATGTCAAACTCTTTTTTGTGATTATCGCTGTCGGCAGGAATAAGAAACAGCAGTACCGGGTTTCGTTCGATATGCCGCAAAAAGCGATGACCTAATCCTTTTCCTTCTGCAGCACCCTCAATAATTCCGGGCAGATCGGCTATGCAAAAGCTTTTACCGTCTCTGTATTCCACCATGCCCAGGTTAGGCGTAATGGTGGTAAAAGCATAATTAGCGATTTTTGGTTTGGCTGCTGTTATCACGGAGAGCAGGGTGGATTTACCGGCATTGGGAAAACCAACAAGCCCCACATCTGCCAGCACTTTTAGTTCCAGCACCTTCCATCCTTCCAGTCCCGGAAGACCAGGCTGTGCATACTCCGGCGCCTGGTTAGTAGGAGTGGCAAAATGTGAATTACCCAAACCGCCTTTGCCACCGGGTATCCAGACCACTTCCTGCCCATTCTCCAGTATTTCCACTTCTTGTGCGCCGGTTTCTTCATCTCTTGCAATGGTGCCCAGCGGCACTTCTATGATAATGTCTTTTCCATCACGACCATGGCAGTTGTTGCCGCCGCCTTTTTCACCATCTTCGGCCAGCACATTTTTATAGTAGCGTAAATGCAGCAATGTCCACAGGTTACTGTTGCCTTTTAAGACAATATTGGCACCACGGCCGCCATCGCCGCCATCGGGCCCGCCCATTGCCGTGAATTTATTGCGCTGAAAATGTTTGTTGCCTGCTCCTCCATGTCCGCTGCGACAAAAAATGCGTATCTGGTCTACGAAATTGCTTTTTTCCAAAACTGTATATTTATGATGTGCTATTTTAAGTGTGGCATCCGCCGGTAATAAAATAGCGCAAATGATGGCCCGGTTTTGGGGCTGTGAACTGCAAACTTAACAAATATCAACCCGCTGTTATGAAGTACTTTTTATTGGCAAATATGCTCTGGCTCTTATATAGTTGTGAGTGTGGCCGTAAAGCAGGCTCTTCTGCTGCACCAGAAACCCTGAAAGATTCTGTTCCGGTCTGTATAAGAACGCTTATTGATAAAAGGATAAAAGAAGCGCCGCCCCGCACATTGCCCCTGCAGGTGGATGAGTATTTGTATAATGGGAAAAGCGTTTACCTTATTACAGAAGATTGCTGCGATCAGTTCAATAGCCTGTACGACGCTGATTGTGTACTACTCTGCGCTGCATCTGGCGGACTTACCGGAAAGGGGGATGGTAAGTGCCCGGGTTTTGCAGATGCTGCAAAGTTGGTAAAGACGGTTTGGAAGAAGGAGGCGGGGAAATAGGGGTTAGCCACGAATGACACGAATAGTATGAGCCTGCCTGCGGACAGGTAAATAAATGCAATTAAATACAAACTATTTGCCTTCTGCAAAGGGGTTGGCCACGAATGACACGAATAGCACAAATGAATACAATTGAATACAAATAAAATAAAAGACCCCGGATTATCCGGGGTCTTTTATTTTATTTTCTTATTCGTGCTATTCGTGGCTAAAAAACTTATTGCAAGATCACTTTAGTCGAGTAGACTGTCTTGCTGGTTTGGTCAGTTACTTTCACCAGGTAAACGCCTTTGCTAGTTCCGGCGCTCAGTTTGATCAGTTGGGTTTGATTATCACCACCCAGGTTTACTTGTTGTTGTACTACCTGGCGGCCTGTTACATCTGTAACAAATACAGTATAGGTACCGGCATCCATTTGTGTGAACTGGATAGCAAACTGGTTATTGGTAACCGGGTTGGGATAAATGCTGATCTTATCGCTGCCGGGTGTCACATTACGGCCTATTACATCTGTAACAGGGCCTTTGGCTTTTGTTCCGGAATTGAGCAGGTTGCTGCTGGCCAGGTCGGAGCTATGCCATACAGTGCCTTCAATTTTATACGGAGTGGCAGCGAGTGATTTCATATCTACAAAATAGTAAGAGGCTGACTCCATGGCGCTGGCCACTATTACTTTATTCTCGTGGTTCACCGCGGCGCCATTTACTGTAAAGCCATTGGGCAGTCCGCTGATCACACCGAGGTGGGTGGCCACTTTTGTTTCGATATTGATCCTGAACACATGGTTGCGGGCAGAAAAAGCATAGATGTTGCCATCATCATCAGCGATCATATCACCACCAAAACTGCTGCAGGAATTATGAATGGACACTTCCTTATTGGCCTGGTCATCCACGATAGAACCAAGATTGGTGATCTTTGTTTTTTTGCCAGTGGTAAATTGTACCAGGTGCATCGCATCATTGGTCATAGCATAACCATTACCATCCGAAGCGATCACCATACGGGTAACGATATTGCCCTGGTCGCCTGACTTTACGGTACTGCCGGTAAGTGAGTTGTCGGTTACATAATAAATGTTCATTGTCTTCAGATCAATATACCGGAGCTGATCGATGAACATGGGAGTGAACCAAAGACGGTTATTTCTTTTATCAAATGCCAATGCCGCCACACCACTGTTGAAAGCGGGGCGGGGGTTGAAGCCCCTGTCGGCGATGGTGGTTGAAAAAGATTCGAGCGGTTTTTTTGTCGCCGCATCATACACAAGTTGTTTTTCTGCCACGCCGTTCAGCAAGGGGCCGCTGAGCCCGCCTGATTCCATATTAAAAATGCGCAGGTACACCCAATTGCCATTTTGCTGCTGCACATCGGTAATGGCGTAGCCAACACGGTCAGCTTGCTGGGAAAAGGAAAGGGCGGATACTAAAAGGGCTCCAAATAGGAGAGATACAGAGGGTAAACGTTTTCTCATACACTAAGGTTTTATGTTTTATCGAAAATTGGAAAGATTAAGTTACGATTTTCTGTGAGGCAAAAAAAAGGTTTTTTGTAAGTGGCAGATAAGCCGGAAAAAATAAACCCCTCCGCTTAGAAAAGCAAGAGGGGTAAGGTATAAAACCCTGAGCATTCTTAAAGTAAACGCTGTGAGCCAGAGGCTCAAAAGAAAATTTTTAAGGGTAGGGTAAAGGGTGGTCCCGGTTTGGAACCACCCTTAAACAGACAGGCAGTGTTTATACTGTCGAATTATTACTTAACGTGCAATTGAAAGTTTTGTCTTCTCAATGGTGCTGCCATTGCTCATTTGTAAAATATACATACCGGGCAGCAGGCGGTCCAGGTTAGCAATGGCCACACTGTTGGTGCCTTCATACACTGTGTTATGTTGTTTCAGCACTACTTTGCCCGACAGGTCGATCACTTTCAGTTCTACTGAACCGTTTAATTGCGATTCAAAACGGACTGTTGCAGTAGTTCCGCTGATAACAGGGTTAGGGCTTATCACCAACCCACCTGATTTAATTCCGTCTTTGCGTACCATGATCACATTACTATAATCATAACGACCATCCACATCAATCATCTTCAGGCGATAGAAAAAGACGGGGCCGCTGGCAAAAGTGAGATCATCGGTGTACTGGTATTGTTGTTTTTCAAGTCCGTTTCCTTGCCTTTCTTTTACACCTATACTATAGAAATCAGTTCCGTTTGAACTTCTCTCAATTTCATAAGCAGAAAAATTGACCTGGTTTTCAGCCACCCAATTCAAATAAGTATGGTTGGCTTTATAGTTGCCGGTGAAACTTATCAGCTTAACAGGCAAAGGGAATAGCTGTGGAAAAGTAAAGCATCCAAACCGGGAACCAAACTGGCGGGTAGGCTGTGAGTTAAAATTGGTGCCATTATAATTATAATCATATCCCATGCGGATGGTTACCAATGCTTGTGGAGTAGAATACGCAGCTGCTGCCGTTACCTGTGAGCAACGGGACACCCCTGTTCTTTCACAAGCTGATCCTGCAAAACCTTTCCAGCCTACACCATCTGTATAGGTATATGAAACGAGTTCCGTAGAAGCGTCGGCATTAATAGTAGAACCGACTACATTTTGTATCACACCGGTTTCTCTGAACCAGCCACCGGCGCCTACTGTACTTCCGTCTATATCATAATGTATATAGTTAAGACCTGAAAGGCCGCCTCCGGGTGGAACCGTGGTATAGTCTCCCGGGTATTGCTGACCCGCTGTTCCATTTTCCAGGAAAAACCGGATGGTAAACTGAACATATCCTCTCTGATCGGTGGTGGTAAGATTAGAAGAGGGTGTGATGCGTGGCGCAAAAAAACTGGCAATGCTGTTACCAGACTGATCAGTTGCAGCATCATCATCAATGCTGAAATTGGCGGCAGTCATGGAGCAGTTTGACTGTGATACGATGGTAACCGTAGCATTGACCTGCTGGCCGCTTACGGTGGCTACGTTGTAAAAGCTGTAAACAGCTGGTAATGACGTAGGGCTTCCGGAACGCAGTGTGGCTCCGCTAAAATTGGAGATTACAGTAGAATTGCCAGTACAGGTTTCAGAAACCGGCGGAGTGCAACTGTTTGTGTTGCAAGCAATTGGTGCCGGTGGTTGTGTGGGCTGTGCCTGGGAAATAAGGCAGGTAAACAGTAATCCTGCCAAAAAGGGTAAATAACACTTTTTCATGCTCTTAGGGTTTATAGTTAACAAAAAAAATACTAAACTGGGTGGTTTAGAAGGAAACGGGATGATTTGGTCATCAAGAGGATGCTGAGAATGGCAAGCTTTAGAGAGGAAATTGGGATTGTGTCTGGTTGCTAAAAAATTGGCAGGATTTCAAAGGTTGGACGGTACGAAATCCAAAAGTATAATAAAACCGGAATTTATGCAAGCCAGAACAATTTTTTTTTTTAAAACATACTTGTCCACATAAAAATGAAAATCGAAAAAATACTATTGCATACATTTTACAAACGCACCTTGTTAAAATATGATACGAAGTAAGCTATAAAACATTGAACAAGACCAATTAACGAAGCCCTTTTCCTTAAATACAAAGCCTGTCATATATAGTTAAAGCAAATGATCAGCTTTCTTTAAAGGGCTTATAGCTGCTGCTTGTAAGAGAATGTGCTTCCGAGGCCTGTCGCAAGGGTTCACAAAGCAAAAGACTATTCCACAATTCTGCCGGAAGTTGCTGGTAAAGCCGGGTGCCTTCCGTTTTCCAGGCCATCATTTCATTACTTACTTCTTTGATGATCCGGGCTGGATTTCCCACCACCATGCTCCGGGAAGGAATTATCTCCCCCTCTTTAATGAATGTAAGAGCACCCACAATACATTCATCGCCCAACTGCACATTGTCCATAATAACACTGTTCATACCTACAAGACAATTCTTACCGATCACCGCTCCGTGAATGATGGCGCCATGCCCTATATGTGACCCTTCTTTTAATACGACCGTTACCCCGGGAAACATATGTATGGTACAGTTTTCCTGCACATTGCATCCGTCTTCGATAATGATCTGTCCCCAGTCGCCCCTTACAGCTGCTCCCGGCCCGATATAGCAATCTTTTCCGATGAGCACATTACCGGTAACCACCGCCTGCGGATGAACGAATGCTGTTTCATGAACAACCGGCCTGATCCCTTTGAATTCGTAAAGCATGGAGGACTAAGATTAGCAGTATTAAATTGGTTCACCGGGTATAAGGGATCTGTCTGTTCTGTAACAAAGCCCTTTGAATTGTGCCACCAGGTGTTCTTTTTGATTGCTGATAGTGATATGATAAAGACCCGTGCTTTTCCCGTTATGTAACTCGTTTGCTTCTGCTGTCAGTACATCACCCACATGAACAGGTTTAAGGAAATTAACAGAAGTGTCCAGCGCTACGGATAAAACATTGCGGTTGTTACAGGCAAAAGCAAAGGCACTGTCTGCCAAAGAAAAAGCGATACCCCCGTGTACGATCCCAAACCCGTTGATCATTTCCTGCCGCACCGTCATTTTTATTTTACTGTAACCCTCCTTTACGTTCAGCACTTCAATGCCCAGCCATTGACTGAAGAGATCATGTTCCATCATGTGCGAAACGACTGCTTTGGCCAGGTTGTCTTTATCAATAGGCATCGGGCATTGTTGATTTAGTAGTAACTAATTATTTTATTCGCCTTTAAAAACCGGGGGTCGTTTTTCCAGGAAGGCCCGTACCCCTTCTTTATAATCTGCCGTACCCGCAGCCCGTTGCTGTATGATATCTTCCTCCTGCAATTGTTCTTCAAGGCTGTTGGTAAAAGATAAACTCAGTATCTGTTTGGTATAAGCCAGGCCTTTAGTAGGCATTGCTGCTAAGGTGGTGGCGATCTTTATGGACTCCTCTTTGAATAGTTCATCAGGAAATACTTTATACAACATTCCCAATCTTTCTGCATCGGCAGCAGCTACTTTATCCCCGAGCATCATCAGGGCAGAAGCTTTTTGCCAACCGATCAGCCGGGGCAGTGTATAGGTGCCGCCGCTATCGGGGATCAATCCAATTTTGGAAAAGGCCTGGATGAAGGATGCCGACTGTGCGGCCACCACTACATCACAACAAAGTGCCATATTGGCCCCGGCCCCCGCTGCCACACCATTTACTGCAGCTACTACCGGTTTTTGCAATCTTTTTATTCTTGTTATAACAGGATTGTAATGCTCACTTAGTATTCGCTGCATTCCGGGCCCTTGGGGGTCCACTACTTCTGCCAGGTCCTGGCCGGCGCTAAATCCTTTTCCGGCGCCGGTAATATATACACAACGTACGGAAGGATCTTTACAGGAATCTAAAATATCCTGCAGCAGTAATGCCATTTCCCTGTTGAACGAATTTAGTTTATCGGGCCTGTTCAGTGTAATCACTCCAACAGCATTGTTACATTCAAAAAGTACAGGAGGCATAGTTTCTTTTATAAAACAAACATACAAAACAAATGACAATGCCCTTTCTGCCGGTAGTGGGTCAGTTCGAAAATTAGTTGTCTTTAACTGCTCTTGAACCACAACTTGTCCCGGGTATACGGGATAGACAAGAAGTTATCATAGAAATACACACATAGGCCTTTCTATGTGTGTATTTCTATCTGTTCTATGGCCTGTGTGGTTCATCTTTTTCAAACTAACCCACTACCGTTTTGTCCATAGCCAGCAGCGGAAATCCCTGTGTACGGTGTGTATGAAAAATTGTAGCTTTAGTAAAGAAGTCTTTCCTTATGCATTGGTTCCGGCCTCATTGATCTTGTTATGCCCAAAACAATTGTTATCTTATTACTGCTGTTTGTTTTTTTTGCAGGGAGCTGTAAAAAAGAATACAGCTATGAAGGCGGGGCGATACCTGTTATCAGCACAGATACTGTCCGGGTTCCCGTTCCGGTCAATGAATTTCCGCTCTGCCCGGCTTGTACTGCTAATACCGGTTCCGGATTATCACAATGGACCTTTAAATCAGGCAACTCAGTGCTTTGCGGCACCTTAGATACAGCCATTAGCAACCCCGACCGGAATGCCTTTACTTTTTTTGGTCCCTCATCCTGTTCTGGTGACACGGGCATGGTAATGACGGTTTACCTGATCACAGATTCGCTGAACCGGGACCGCACCAACATCACTACTTATAATAATGCTTTTTATTTTTATGAGCGGGTAACACCTTCTTATATTTTTATGAGCCACCAGGGCAGCGGGTTTACAGTAACCATTACCAGCTATGACCACCAGGCAAGAATTTGCACGGGCACTTTTAGCGGGACCGCTTTTCGAAACAATGGTGGCGGGGCAAGTATATCGTCCGGAAAATTTAAAGTAAAACTATTGTAACCGGCGCCGGCTTCCTGTTAATGGCACTTGAAATAATCAAACGGCTCTTTGCAATCAGCGCATTGGTATAATGCTTTGCAGGCGGTGCTGCCAAATTCACTTACCAGCCGGGTGTTTTGAGAATGACATTGGGGACATTCCACTCCGTCTGCAGGAATGGAAAAACGTTTGTCCGGAGGGGCAATGCCATATTCCTGCAACTTTCGTTTTCCTTCCTCACTCATCCAGTCGGTGGTCCATGCGGGAGAGATGGCTTTGGTGATCTTTATTTTTGTAAAACCTAAAGTAGCCAGTTCTACCCGGATGGCAGCAGTTATCATATCCATGGCCGGGCAACCTGTGTACGTTGAGGTAATGATGATCTCCAGTTCTTCCCCGTTCATTTTAATATCCCGTACAATGCCAAGATCGATAATGCTTAATACCGGGACCTCCGGGTCTTTTATTTCTTCCAGGTAGGCGAAGAGCATTTTTTTATCGATCGCTGACGTTTTCATTTTTTACTGTCCCTTTCAGGATTTAGGGAACTACCATTCACAGCCGGGATAGGTCCGTTGTAAATATTGTAATTGTGTAAGTATATAACCGAGGTGTTCTGTATGGATGCCTGTTTTGCCACCTGTTTGCATGAAAATGTTTTCAGGTATTGATAAGGTGGCTTCATCAAACACCGTTTTCACTTTTGTGAGCCAGCTTTCTTTTAAAGAGGGCAGGTCGGGTATCATTTCTTTTTCATACGACACAGGAATAAACAATTCACCGGTGTATCCCCATAGTTCAGCGATGGCTTTCTGCATCCGGTTGTGACTTTCTTCGGTACCATCACCCAGCCGGACCACCCACTCACTGCTCCAGCGAAGATGATAGGTTACTTCTTTAAGTGATTTTTCTGCAATGGCAGAAAGTGTTTCATCCGTATGCTGTTGCAGTTGCTGGTACAGTAAATACTGGTAACTGCTGAATAAGAACTGCCGGAGAATAGTTTGTGCCCAATCGCCATTGGGTTGTTCCACCAGCAGGCAGTTTTTAAATTCCCTTTCTGTTCTCAGGTACGCCAATGAATCTTCTGTAACAGGGGTAGTTGGTTTATCAGGCGATTCATTGATCAGGGAAGCGGCGTATTGATAAAAACTTCTGGCTTGCCCGATAAGGTCTAAAGAAATATTGGTGATGGCAATATCCTGTTCCAGTATGGGCCCATGGCCGCACCACTCTGCATTGCGCTGACCGAGCAATAAAGAATTATCAGCAAGGTGAAGGGTATGATCGATCAGTTGGTTGTTCATTTTGTGTTCAGTTAATTTATCACTCACAGATCACATATGATTCACTTCATCGGGCAATTGATAAAAGGTGGGATGGCGGTATATCTTATCAACAGCTGGTTCGTACAATTCACCAGCCTCTTCAGGATTAGAAGCAGTGATGTATTTGCTTTCCACCACCCAGATACTTACTCCTTCCATGCGACGGGTATAAACATCTCTTGCATTTTCAATGGCCATTTGCGCATCAGCTGCATGCAGGCTGCCGGCATGTTTATGATCAAGGCCCTGTTTGCTTCTGATAAATACTTCCCAAAGCGGCCAGTCGTGCCCCGATGATTTACCAGTGGCATTTCCGCCACCTTTATCTTCGGGAATATCGCCGTAGTAAAATTTTCTGATGAAATTATTCATTGTTACTGCTTAATTAGTAATTGTGATCAGGCAGCTGTGCTTTTAATTCTTTTTTTAGAAGCATACACAGCGGCCGCTTCCCGTACCCACTCGCCTTTCTCCCATGCTGCTCTTCTTGCATCCAGCCGTTGTTTATTACACGGGCCATTCCCTTTTACCACCTGCCAGAACTCTTCCCAGTTTATTTCGCCAAAATCGTAATGCCTTCTTTCTTCATTCCATTTTAATTTTTCATCCGGCAGTTTCATGCCCAGTATTTTTATTTGCTCTGCGATCATATCTACAAAATTCTGCCGCAGCTCATCATTGGTCTTTCTTTTGATCTTCCATTTCATGCTCTGATCGCTATTGGTGCTTTCACTATCCTTCGGACCAAACATCATGAGAGAAGGCCACCACCACCGGTTGATAGCATCCTGGCACATGGCTTTTTGTTCAGCACTGCCTCTCGAAAGAACAAGCAATGCTTCAAAACCCTGGCGTTGATGAAAACTTTCTTCTTTACAAATTCTAACCATGGCCCGGGCGTAGGGCCCGTAGGAAGTACGGGTAAGCATTACCTGGTTCATGATCGCTGCACCGTCCACCAGCCAGCCAATGGCACCCATATCAGCCCAGGTTAATGTGGGATAATTAAAGATGGACGAATACTTTGCTTTACCGCTGTGCAGGTCGTTGATCATTTCTTCCCTTGTCATACCCAGTGTTTCTGCTGCAGAATAGAGATATAATCCATGGCCCGCTTCATCCTGTACTTTGGCCAGCAGGATGGCTTTTCTTTTTAAAGATGGCGCTCTTGATATCCAGTTGCCTTCGGGCAGCATGCCCACTATTTCACTATGGGCATGCTGACTTATTTGCCGCAGGTTGGTTTTGCGGTAGGCATCCGGCATCCAGTCTTTGGGTTCGATCTTTATCTCACCATCGATCTTTTCCTGGAATCTTTTTTCGAAATCCTGTACAGGCATGCAATTATTTTTAATATAAAACCAGGCTGTATCAACAACCGGGTTGGTAAGGCAAATTTAGCTAAAACTAACGCCTGTTATTGGTTTTTGTTCATGATGTTCATCACTGCCGGCAATAAAAAAGCGTTCCGTCAGTAACGGAACGCCGGGTCTGTTACAGCCATTACATGCTTTTTACAAAAAGCTCCTGGTATTTTTTGCCGCTGGCGAGTATGGCAACCGGGTTGGGTTTAAGATCTTTATAGGTTTCTGTGGTCAGCTCTTTTGCGGTCAGCTCTTTTCCATTGGCTTTGACGCTGGTCTTAAAAGCAATGCCTTTCGTGTTGAAATACACCCTTGTTTCCCACTCATTCCCTTCCTCCCCTTCGTGCAAATAATAGAAAAGGAGCTTACCATCTTTGTACAGAAATTCTTCGTTGCTCATTAAGTATGAAGCCTTGCGGGAAATGGTCACTTTCAGCAATACATTCTTTGGGTTTCTTTCGGCAGCAGAAAGATGATTGGGGTCATCGTCATACCAGAAGTCGGTGGTTTCTGTATAATTTCCCACAGCAGGCCAGCTTTTTCCGTTCTTATTGGTTGTCCATTGATTGTTATACAAAGGGCCTTCAAAACCCTGCTCAATGGATTGTGCAATTCGGTTGTTCACTTCTGTATAATGGTTCCGTATAGAAGTTTCTGTTTGCGTCTTTGCAACAAGAGTGCCGCATAGCAGCAGGAGGGTTACAACTATTTTCATACGAGCTGTTTCTTTCTGTTACTCTTCAATGATCTCATCTTTGGCATTGGCCAGGATGGCGGGAGTCATTTTGCGCAACGGATTTTTCCGGTTGTCTGCATAGCCATTGCGGCGGTTGATGATATCAATACATTCAAACAGGGCGGTTAAAAAAGAAGCGTTGTCGGCTTTATCTTTTCCGGCAATATCAAATGCCACACCATGGTCTGGTGAGGTTCTTACGGCAGGTAAACCGGCGGTATAGTTCACTCCTTCACCTGATGCCAATGCTTTGAACGGGATAAGGCCCTGGTCGTGATACATGGCCAGCACCGCATCAAATTTTTCAAAATGACGGCGGGCAAAAAAAGCATCGGCGCTATAAGGGCCCACTACCAGCATGTTATTGTTTTTGGCTTCTTTGATAGCGGGTTTGATGATAGTTTCTTCTTCATTCCCGATCAATCCTTCATCACCGGCATGAGGATTTAATCCGAGCACAGCAATACGGGGTTTATCGATGCCAAAATCTTTCTGAAGGCTTTGGTGGATGATGCTGAGTTTGCTGACAATTTTTTCTTTGGTGATATGTTTGGCCACTTCGCCAACAGGAATATGTTCAGTTACCAACGCCACCCGGAAATCACCGGCACAAAGCATCATTACCACATCGGTTGCTTCAAATATGCTTTTGAGATAGGGGGTATGCCCGGTAAAATTAAATTCTGCCGACTGGGTATTTTTTTTATGTATCGGGGCGGTCACTAATCCGTCGATCTGTTTTTGTTTTAATGCAGCAACAGCCGTTTGCAACGAAAGAACAGCATATTTTCCACCTGCATCCGTAAGTTGTCCGGGGGTGATGGCCACTTCTTCTTCCCAGCAGGTAAAAAGATTGACCTGTTTGGGATTAATACGGTTAAACTCCCTGGTGCTTGAGTAATTAATGTTCATTTCCGGTACGGATTTCCGGTAGAAATTGAGGGCTTTGTTGGAAGCAAAAATTACGGGAGTGCAATGGTCCAGCAACCGGCTGTCGGAAAAAGTTTTGATGATGATTTCTATACCGATACCGTTCAGGTCGCCGCAGGAGATGCCAATAACAGGTTTGGGTTGGCTCATATTTATAAAGATTGCAGTAAAAATAGTGATTTCCGGGCTGTGTTACTTTTACGATTTTCCGTAAAAACACCGGGAAAAAATGTGCTCTTTACGATGTGGTTATGTACTACTACTTCATTCTTCATGAAACTTTACGATATGGTTGTATTTCTAAGTAAAAACTCTCATGTTTGCGTGTGAAATACCAGTAGCAGTCTTTGAATTGACAAGAAAAAAGATCTGTTAGTGATAGTTCGGTCGTAAATCCATATCAACGAAAAACCTGTGTCCAAACTCTGTGCTATGAAAAAGCTTTACATTTTGCTGCTCGCAGCATTATCAGCAGTACCCTTTACCCGTATTGATGCCCAATGTCCGGCATCGTACACGCAGGCCCAGTTGAACTGGGACAATCTTGATTATTATTATAATGCCGGCCTGAACGTGGCCCCTTATGGGTATCGTGTCAGCGGCACCAACTATACTTATGTTTCAGATGCAAACGAGCAAACACAGCGGTTTGCCATTGGCTCCAATTATCTTACTATAGCCAACAGCAGCGCAGCGATGATCAATCCTGCAGCAGGAACCAGTGCAGAAAATGCAACTCATACCGGTGAACTGGCAGGCTATACCGGTGAGGATGTTGAATACACTTCTGTAGCCGGGCAAACGATCACCATTACTTTTAATAACCCGGTGCGCAATGCTACGTTCACTCTTTATGATATTGACCTGGGCGGTATAATGACCGTAAGCGCTGCTGATGCGGCAAGCGGAGCATTAACCGTAACTGCAGCTACCCAGGCAGGAACTATTCTGACCGTTGTCGGTGCCCCAAATAAAGTGATCTCCGATCTTACCAACCTCGGAGCAGGAACTGCATTAGGCAATGCGGATAACAGGGGCTCTGTTACAATTACCGTTGCCGGTACGGCAGCAAATCCTGTTAAAACAATCACCATTTCCTGTACGGCTACGGGAACGGACCCTGTATTCTGGCTTTCAGACATCAATGCCTGTGTTACGGGAAGTTTCCCTACCAACTATCACCAGCTGGCCAACAACCGGCCTTTTGTTGGCCCCACGCAAAATATGCCCGATTATTTCCTGGTAACTCCGGATAATGACGATATCTACATGATTGATCCTGCCACGGGTAATGCCAGGCATTTTTTAAATGACCCGGCCAAAACTTATGTAAACTCCCTGGCGTATGATCCGTATAACCGGTTTTTATACTACATATCGGAAAACGTAAGTGTGGATTATACCAACAAACTGATAAAGCGGTACGATTATAATACAGAAACCTCCTCCACCATCATAGCAGACCTTAGTGCGGCCTTCAATATTCCCACCTTTAACTCGGGAGTGGAATCAGCCGGCTGTGCTTTTTATGACGGCGCTTTATATTTTGGTGTGGAAGGTGGAACGCATAATAATAGCGGAACCGTCACCACCAGGGAAACCATCATCTGGAGGATAGATTTTGATGGCAGTAATAATCCTGTAAGCGCCTACCAGGTATTTGCTACCAATGCTTCTACCAACGGTGCATCACCCTCCAGCATACATGACTGGGGTGATTTTATTATCAGAAATGGCGTGGTGATCAACTCCAATACTGCCCGGAACAGCAGTAACTATTCGCAATCCAAATTTCACCATTATGATATGATGACAGGTGCTGTTACTAACGTATATAATAATCCCGGAACAGCTCTTTGGAACGGCCAGATAGCGATGAACTGGGCGCAGAACCTGTATTATTTCAGGGCAAACGGAGGTTCAAATTCTGCTATAGGCACTTACGACGGAGCTGGTAACCTTGGTGCAACACAAAATATTACACTGCTGGGTACCGGCGGCCCCTGGCCAGGTGGTGCCGGTGATGCTTCTGATCCGTTCCGTCCTAAATGCGATTTTGGCGATGCACCTGCTTCTTACGATCCTTATGCAAACCCGGCTATAGAAAGCCCCGCAGTACATGAAAGGGCAGATACCATGTGGTTGGGCACTACCACAGTAGAATCCACTTCCTGGAGCAGGGAGTTTTTAAAGAGAGGGACCAACGGCACAGCCGATAGCGATAATGGCGTAGCAACCGTGCCATTTTTACAACCCGGTACATCGCCCTACCTCGCACAGGTTTCTTTATATAATAACAGCAGCGCTAATGCAACAGTGATTGCCTGGCTGGATTTTAATGGCAACGGAACTTTTGATGCTGCAGAGGCCGGTACCAATATTCCTGCCGGACCGATCACTCCGAGCTCATCTGTACAAACAAGATATTTATACTGGCCAAGTGTCACTACCCCATTACTGGCAGGAGCTACTACGTACCTGCGTATCCGCATCACAGCAGCGGCGGCGAGTATGACCTCAAGCCATGCCACCGGTTATTTTGAAAAAGGTGAAGTGGAAGATTATGCGGTGCCGGTAGATAATTATCCGCTGACCACACAACTTTTAAACTTCAAAGCCATACTGGAAAACAAGCAGGTGAAGCTGAACTGGAATGTTACTGAAGATGCCAATGTGTATTCCTATGATGTGGAAAGAAGTGCTGATAATACCAATTGGTCTAAAGTGACCACTGTAAATGCAAACGGTACCAGCGGCACCTTCAGCTATGATGCAGTGGATGCTAACCCGTTAAAAGGAATTTCTTATTACAGGGTACGCATCATTGAAAGCGCCGGTATGAACCGGTTCAGCGCCATCAAACAAATAACCCTTGATGAGTTTACTGCCAGCTTTGTTATAGCGCCAAATCCTGCAAAAGACCTCGCCCGGTTATTTATTGAAGCCAGTGAGGCCGGAGAAGCAACTATACAGATCTTAAATATGCAGGGCAGGGAAGTGTTGTCTCAGAAAAAGCAACTGAAAAGCGGCTCCAATACAATCGAACTGCCCGTGGCGGAAACGATCAGTGCAGGTACATACATGGTGCGGCTTACAACAGGTACTAAAGTATTGCAACAGAAATTAATCATCAATAAATAGCAAAGCAACTACCGGCAGTGCCCGTGATACCGGCTCTGCCTTTTTAATAATAACCAATATCAAAATCCACTATCATGAAAAAACCAGCGATGCTGATTGCAGCTATGGCATGTATTGCCGCTATCTGCTTTTTCTCACTTACTCAGCAAACTTCAAGTACTAAAGAAACGCAAGAAGAGATCTCCGGCAAAACAGACGGCGAGAGGGACGAAATAGAAGAAGTAGAGGAGGAAGAATCTGGTGCCGATAAGCAATTAGCTATGTGGTACCAGGGCAGGGCCTATCCCGAGCCGTATTTTTTAAATGACAAATACCAGCGGGCCTGGGACCAGATCACAAATGTGAAGCAGCAGCAGGCTGCAGCGGGCCGTGGTAATTCCTTTTCCAACTGGACATCACTCGGGCCATCTGTCGATGGTCTCGGAAGAATTGGTGGCAGAATAAAATGTATCGCCATCGACCCCAATAACAACAACAACTTATGGGTGGGTTCTGCCAGTGGTGGTATCTGGAAATCAACAGATGCCGGTGCCAACTGGACCTCTGTACCTACCGGCATGCATGTGCTGGGAGTGTCTTCTATCCTGGTAGACCCGTCAAACTCTAATATCCTCTATGCAGGAACCGGTGAAGTGTACCGGGTGGATACTTCCAATATTGGTTACAACGTATGGAAAGCACGGGGCACTTACGGAATTGGTATTATTAAAAGTACCGACGGCGGTGCCAGCTGGACACAGGTAATGACCAAATCAACAGCGCAAATGTTTGCCATACAGATGCTGGCATTCGATCCCACTACCAGCAATACCATTTATGCCTGTGCCACCGATGGTTTGTACCGCTCCACAAATAATGGCACCAGCTGGAGCCAGATACTGGCGAAAACCTATGTAAAGGATATCGCTATTAATCCCACTAATACAAACCAGATAGTAGTGGGTGTTGGAAACATGGTAAACTCCGATAAAGGTATTTACCGCACAACAAATGGTAATAACGCTTCACCTACCTGGGTAAAAATTGCTTCCGCCTTACCGGCTACATTTGAAGGGTCTATATTGCTGGACAATGTGGGTGCCGGAGAGCTGGTAGCAAGTATTGGAAGAAGTTCCAGCACTGCTAATTCAAACAGGGAAGTTTTCCGGTCCACCGATTTTGGCGCCACCTGGGCGGCTGTGGGACCAGGAACATCTGCAACAAATACTACCAACCATTGCTCTTACCAATTTTGGTTTGCACATACGGTAGCCATTAATCCATTCGCTGTCGATTCGATCATGTTTGGCGGAGTGGGATTGTACCGGTACCGGATATCCAATACCACCAGGACCACCGTAGGCAGCATCCATGCCGATCATCATGATATAAAATTTGACCCTGTACAAAGAGGCAGAATATATGTGTGTAATGATGGTGGCGTGTACAAAAGCACCAATGGGGGGGCTTCTTTTACCGCCATTAATAATGGCCTGAATGCCACTCAATTTTACGCATCACTCGGGGTTTCTTCTAATATAACCTCTCCCAACAGAATGATTGGCGGATTGCAGGATAATGGCCAGGTATTATATAACGGAACACAATGGAACCAGGTAAGCTGGGCCGGTGGTGACGGTACTACCTGTGCTATTGACCCGGTTGACCATAACAGGATCTTTGCAAGCCGCGATGCTAAACAGGTGTACAGATCAACCAATGGAGGCAGCGGAGGCGGAGCTGTTACCAACTATTGGGGATTCGATGCAGACTCCCGCACCGGTTTTGTGGCACCACTGGCCATTGCCAGATCATTTCATGATTCCGTGTACCTCGCATCTGATAACCTGCACCTGAGTGTTGACGGAGGTGCTTCTTTTTCTAATGACCCTGTAAGAACAAATGCAGCAACAGCAACTAATTATATTGAAGCACAAAATAAAACAGCTATAGCAATGGCTGTATCCCCTGTAAATGCGAGAAAGGTTTTCATATCTACTTCGCCATTTGCACAAATGGACAATGATGTTAGCGGCCTGATCGTAACAGGACAGCCCAACCTGATGAGAACAACAACAGGGAGCACTCCTTTTACCAGTATAAAGAGCAACCTGCCAGACCGGTTTGTAACGGATATTGCCATCAGCCCGACAAATGACGATAGTGTGTTTGTAACGCTGGGAGGTTTCGGAACAGCTCACGTTTATGTAACAGGTAATGCCGGCGCAGCTACACCTACCTGGGTAGCCCTGGGTGGTATAGGTGGTAGTGGCAGAACACAGGCACTATTACCGGATGTTCCTTTTAATGCTATTGTATTTGATCCTAACAGTTCCAATATAATTTATGCCGGTTGCGATTTTGGAGTATATGTAAGCTCCGACAGAGGCAATTCCTGGGTGGATTTCAATACAGGCTTTACAGATGCTACACTGGTAATGGACCTGCAAATCACTTCTGATAACAAGATAGTGGCAGCCACACATGGTAAAGGGGTATTCCGCAGCGACTTGTTTACAGGTTCCACACTTCCGGTACGGCTGCTTGATTTTGGGGGCGCAAATGCCGGCACCAATAACAACTTACATTGGAGGGTGGCGCAGGAACAAGACCTTGACCGGTATGAACTGGAGAGAAGTACGAATGGTTTCAATTATAATACAGTTGCTTCCATTGCATCCCGCAACAGCCAGATCGAAACCAATTATACACATAGTGATCCTGTAGGATCGTCTAATGCAGAATATTATTACCGCCTTAAAATGATAGATATTGACGGAGGCTATAAATATTCACCAGTAGTATTTATAAGAGTAGTGTCTAAAAATAATTTCTCTATACTCGGCAGTTTCTTCCAGGATTTTGTTGTCCTGAAATATACAGTGGCGCAGGATCAGAAGATCAGTCTCCGGGTGTTTAACAGCGCTGGTGCGCTTCTTCGAAAAGAAGAATATGCTGTCACAGCAGGTTCCGGAATTTATACCCTGTATGGCCTTACTAATTACACTCCGGGCATGTACCTGTTGAAACTGGAAAGTGGCGGTGAGATACAAACATTTAAAGTAATCAAGAATAAGTAGTGTATTAAACTCGGTAGCTGGTTATTATTGCAGGTAGTTCCTGCCAGGCCTTCCCTGAAAAGGGGAGGCTTTTTTGTGGCTGATACTCTGCTGTTTAGCATCCTGTATAGTAAGTTTACATTACAAAGCTGCTTTCTTTCTTCACCTTTCCCTGCACTTTATACGATAAGGTAACTTCATCTTTTCCCATTTTACCAGTGTTTATGCTGTGTATGCTTAAACCCTTATATACTTGTCGAATCTACCTTGCACAGGCATTTACCCTGTTGTAATTTTCTAATCGTTAATCCGTAGGCCTATGACACAAAAGCTACTTAAAAAATACTTACGGGCCACCAAAAAATTACTTGCAATTATTTTTATTCTTGCAGGCACCACACCATCTTATTCACAATGTATTGCCGGAAGCAATACGGCCAACCTGAATTGGGATAACATGGACTACCTGGTTACCACTGGTAACTACAGCGGTTTTGTAACGGCTGCCATGAGCCAGACACAGGCATTCGCCATTGGTGTGAACCGGGTTGCGATCTTTTATCCCGCTACTATCACCACCGTTGGAGAAAACACCGTACACACCGGTGAGGCAGGATCATTTGGTACCGGTGCCGATGTACAATACAATGCGAATGGTAACATCACTTTCACGTTCGACAGTGAAGTGAATAACCTCCAATTTTCTTTATATGATATCGATAACCAGCAGCGGGTGAATGTAACTGCCGTTAATGCGCTTGCTACACCACTGCTGATCACAATGACAAAACCAGCAGGAGGTACAGTGGCCATCACCGGTTCGGGCACTATCAATGCACAAGGCCAGGCGCCGGCTGTGGCCCAGGCCAATACGTCTAACCTGGCTACAGTGAACGTAACCATCGCAGGACCGGTAAAAACAGTAACGGTTGCCCTCAGTGGTGTGGCAGGAGATTTTTGGTTGTCTGATCTTACGGCTTGCGTGGTGGGTTTATTTCCTAACAACTATTTTATCGCCTCCCGTCCCTTCACCGGGCAGCCCACTTATGTGATCGGTACATCGGATACCAACACGGTATCACTGATCAATACCGCTACCGGCCAGGCAAAAATGATCTTCCAGGATGCCACCTCTCCAAGGTATATTAATGGATTGGGATACGATCATTTAGAGCATGACTTATATTATGTAATTGACTTTACCAGTAACCCTGCTATCAATAAGACCATTAAACGGTTTGATTTTGATGCGGAAACAATATCTGTATTAGTGCCTAATGTGAACACACTGGGAATCCCCACCTTCAACAGGGGGGTGGAATCGGCTGGCTGTGCTTTTTATGATAATGACCTGTACTTTGGCGTGGAAGGAAATCTTACTCCTGCCAACAATGGTGGCCGCGAGACCATTATCTGGCGGATAGAGTTTGATGTGCCCGGCGGAAATGCTATTAAAGCCTGCCAGGTATATGCCACACCATCCGATAATGGATCAGGCACCTCCCTGCACGACTGGAATGATTTTACTATTGCAGATGGCTTGCTGGTGGACTTTGCCGGTTCACCTAACGCTGCCGCCAGGAGATACACACACTATGATCTGCAAACTCAGCAAATTGTCAATAACTATTATACGGGTGGGCCCACACCCCGGCAGGCAGGTATCACCTGGGATAATACAAGATATTGGGTGTACGACCAGATTGCCGTGTATAATATGAACGGAACTACAGGTGCCGCTACAAATATTACCGGGGCAACTGTATTGGACTGGACTGGCTTCTGTGGAGATGCAACAGGTTTTCGCCCTAAAAGTGATTTTGGAGATGCACCTGCCAGTTATGACACCGATCCGCTGGCACCAGCCCTTCACGAAAAAGATACGGCCCTGCATTTAGGCCTCACCTGGGACCAGGAGTTTAATAAAACAGCTTCTTTCAATGCCGATGCAGATGGTGCAGATGAAGATGCCATCAGTACTGTGCAAGTACTGGACACAGCCTTAACCAATTTCAATGCTTCTATAACCATATATAATAACACAGGTGCTAATGCCACACTGGCCGGTTGGCTGGATATAAATGGTAATGGAGCCTTTGAACCCGGAGAAGGGAGAATTCTGACAGTGCCTCATGGTGGTCCTACCTTAATAACAAGAGTGCTCAGCTGGGCGAATATTAATACGCCGCTGTCAGTAGGACAGAAGACCTACCTGAGAATACGAATTATCCGTGGCACCACCGGCATGACCACCAGTACTCCTTCCGGCTACTTTAGTAATGGAGAAGTGGAGGATTACCAGGTATTCGTAGAAACCTTATTGCCCGTAAACCTGCTTTCGTTTAAAGCCACACCGGTAAATGATCAATATGTAAAACTGGAATGGCAAACGGATGAAGAGGCCAGTGTTGGCAGTTATGAAATACAAAGAAGTACCGATGCGATCAACTGGCTGCCTGTTGGAGCTGTTGCGGCCAGGAACCTGCCAGGCGTACAGGATTATATATACAATGATAATGCACCAAAAAGAGGCAGGTCGTATTACCGGTTGCGGGTTATAAACAACCAGGGACTTAGTGAAAAATACAGCAAGATCGAAACGGTAGAATTAAGCAACCTGCGATCAATTACTCTGGGAATAGCACCCAATCCTGTGATTGACCAGCTGCAGATCAACATCCAATCAGCTGTATCCGGAACTGCCGGTATCCGGGTATTAGATATTAAAGGAAGAATATTGCTTCAAACCAAACTAACATTGAACATAGGGGTTACTCATCTGTCTTTTGCAGAGTCGTCAAAATGGCCACCGGGAACTTATTTCCTTGTTTGTGATACAGAAGGTGTGCTGTACACTGAAAAGTTTACAGTGGGGAAGTAAAGAGATCCAATGTAAAAGAGTTGCTCCGGCAACTCTTTTAGTTTTATGCACTGCCCGGTTCCGGTTACATTTGCAGTAATGTACACGCTGAAAAAATCATTGGGCCAGCACTTTTTAAAAGATGAGAATATTTGCCGGAAGATCATTGCATCCATACAGCAGTATCCATTCTCTCAATTACTGGAAGTAGGGCCGGGCGGTGGTGCATTGACAAAATACCTGTTGCAAATACCGGGTATCCATTTCAAAGCCGTGGAGCTGGATGAAGAGAAAGTTGTTTACCTGGAACAGACTTTTCCGGGTATAAAAGACAAGATCATCCATCAGAGTTTTTTGGATATAGAAAAACCGTTTACCGGACCGTTTACAATAGTCGGGAACTTTCCTTACAACATTTCCACACAAATACTGTTTAAGGTGCTGGAATGGAAAGAGGATGTGGAAACCGTAGTGGGGATGTTTCAAAAAGAAGTGGCACAGCGGGTGGCAGCAGGAGAGGGTAATAAAACATATGGAGTGCTGAGTGTGCTGGTGCAGGCTTTTTTTAAAGTGGAGTATTTATTTGATGTGCAGGAAGGATCGTTTCAACCGCCACCAAAAGTAAAAAGCGGTGTGGTCCGGCTGTTGCCGGTAAAAGAAAAAATGGACATGAGAAGTGAAAAAGATTTTTTCCTGCTGGTAAAAACGGCATTTAACCAGCGAAGAAAAACACTGCGCAATGCAGTAAAAAGCTTATTTGATGCAGCGATATTGGAAGACGAATTGTTTAACAAAAGAGCAGAACAGCTTACGGTAGCACAATTTGCCGGATTAACGTTCAGGATGAAATGAGAAAAGTAATCATTACAGGAAAATGTCATGAGCTGCTGATAAACCACCTCACGCAAAAAGGATATGAGGTAGTATACGCACCGGATATTACCCAGGAAGAACTGGAAGCCCATGCCGCAACAATGGAAGGACTCGTAGTCACCACCCGTGTAAAAGTGGGTCAGCAATTGTTGGAAAAAGCCACTCACTTAAAGTGGATCGGCCGGCTGGGCAGCGGAATGGAAATGATTGATGTGGCTTTTGCAGAAAGTAAAGGGATAAAATGTGTAAGCAGCCCCGAAGGAAACCGGAATGCTGTGGGAGAGCACACACTCGGTTTGCTGCTCAACCTGCTCAATAAGATAACAGCATCGAATAATGAAATAAAAAAAGGCCTTTGGAAGCGGGATGAGAACCGTGGCACTGAATTAAATGGAAAAACGGTAGGTATTATCGGTTTTGGCAATGCCGGCAGCAGTTTTGCAAAACTGCTGCAACCATTTGAAGTAACGGTACTGGCGTACGATAAATATAAGTATGGTTTCAGTAAAGAGTATATAAGGGAAGCTTCTTTGGAGCAAATAGCACGGTATGCAGATGTGATCAGTTTTCATGTGCCATTGACAGATGATACGTTTCATATGGCGGATGAACCCTTTTTTAATTTACTGGAACGGCGTCCTTATTTTTTAAATACGGCCAGGGGCAAAGTGGTCAGCCTGCCACAACTATGCACTGCATTAAAAGAAAATAAAATAGCAGGCGCCGGGCTGGATGTACTGGAAAATGAAAAATTGGATTCATATACCGGTACCGAAAAAGAATTATTGAATTGGTTGCTGGGTCAGCCACAGGTTATTATTACCCCGCATATAGCCGGTTATAGTCATGAAGCATTTTATAAAATGGCAGAAGTATTACTACGCAAACTCGGACTGTAATAACCCGGCTAAAACTTTGTTAAATAGGAACTGGCCGTGTTTTACGGCATTATTCTTTCGGCAAATAAGTACTAAATTTATTTTGCTATGAGAAAAATTATACTTCTTGCTCCCATTATTGCCGTTCTTTTTTTCTCCTGTTCAAAATCTGTGGAAGACCGCCTTATTGGCAACTGGCGGCTGGATGATGCTTACCGAAAGGTGTTCCTGGGCCGGGACCATTTTCAAACAGGGTTTGAGGACGGCATATTTACATTCTATGAAAATGGCAATGCCTCTTACATAAGCAGTACCGATACACTTAACGGTTACTGGCGGGCAGATAATTATCACAATAATTATTATAACAGCGGTTCCGGTAACTGGGAATCCCGAAGTATGCGTTATTTAAGGCTGACCCTGCGTAATTTTCAGCAAAACAAATTTATAGATTGGGATTTTGATGATTTTAGTTTCAAAAACGGGTGGAGAATGATAAAAGCAGAGCAATATTCACTCAGTAATGACCGTGTTTATGAATTTGTAAGACAATAAGTTATTTAATTTTTCGCTACCGGCTTTTCTTTTACAAATTGTTTTCTATCTTTACAGTTCAATATTGCAACGCTTCAGATAACCCTGGGGCGTTGTTATTTTTTTTATTTTATCAAAGGAGGTGATTATGAGTGGTCTTCAATATGTGACACAGGAAACGCTGGATCAAATGAAAGCGGAATTGCAGAAAATGAAATCGGTCGACCGCCCGGCTGCCAGCAGGGCTATTGCCGAAGCAAGAGAAAAAGGCGACCTGAAAGAGAATGCGGAATATGATGCCGCCAAAGAAGCACAGGGTATCCTGGAAGCAAAAATTGCTGCTTATGAAGGATCATTGGCTACTATCCGGGTAATGGATGAAGCCAATATTGATACCAGCAAAGTCTCCATACTTACCAAAGTAACACTGACCAACCTGGGTACTAAAAAACAGGTTACCTATAAAATTGTAAGCGAAAAAGAGGCAGACCTGAAAGCAGGTAAGATCTCCGTGACCTCACCAATCGGTAAAGGGATATTGGGAAAACATATCGGCGAAACTGCAGAAGTGCAGGCACCGGCTGGTGTATTGAAGTTCAGGATCGAGGAAATAACAGCATAGAGGATAGTGGAGAGATGACAGATGATAGTTCTGCATAGCGCAGAACTTTTTTATTGCTTTAGAAGACTTTAAAAAAATAAAGTGAAACTTTGGCGGATAAAATCTTCAATCGCAAATCTAAAAGCAAAAATCTTTGGTAGTATGACCATCTTCTCCAAAATCATAGCCGGTGAAATACCTTCTTATAAGATTGCGGAGAATGATAAGTTCTTTGCCTTCCTGGATATTTTCCCGCTGCGGGAAGGGCATGTGCTGGTAGTACCGAAGATTGAAACAGATAAACTCTTTGATCTGCCTGATGATTATTTAAATGAAATGCTGCTGTTTGCTAAACCTGTTGCAAAGGCTATTGAAAAAGCATTTGACTGTAACCGGTGTGGTATCAGCGTTATCGGGCTGGAAGTGCCGCATGCACATCTTCATCTTATTCCTATCAACTCTGCCAATGATCTGAATTTTACCCAACACAAACCACAGGCTTCAGCAGAAAGTTTACAAAAAGTTCAGGAAAAGATAAAGGCACATCTCTGATCATTTGCGGGTCACCCTTCCCGGGTTCTTTTTTATAAAATCATCCCATCCTTTCATTCCACCACCGGCTTTGGTAAGAATAGAATTATTTTGAAAATGATGGCATAGTGCCACTGCCAATGCATCTGTGGCATCCAATTGTTTAGGCGTTTCCTTGAAATGAAGCAACGACTGCAGCATTTTCATCACCTGTTGTTTATCCGCATTACCATTTCCGGTTATGGATTGTTTCACTTTTTTGGGAGAATATTCTGTTACTTCTAATCCATGTCGCATAGCAGCAGCAATCGCCACACCCTGGGCCCTGCCCAACTTCAGCATACTCTGAACATTCTTTCCAAAGAAAGGCGCTTCAATGGCAAAATCAGTAGGCTGGTATTTGGTGATCAATCCGCTGACGGTATTAAAAATAAGTTGCAGCTTCTTATACCCGTCTTTGATCTTTCCGGGTTTTAGTACACCCAGCTCCAGCAGGGATACTTCATTTCCTTTTACGGTTATCAAACCATAGCCCATTACTATTGTGCCGGGATCGATACCAAGGATTATTTTAGAAGGCTTTTGCAAGCTGGGGTGTATTTTTACAGACCTGTCTGCCGGCAGGCAGGTTAATGAAGCTAAACAAAAATATCAAAATCTTCATCAATTACTTCCTCGGGCCATTGTTGTTTGTTTGGCTGTCCTGGTCCATTTACCGGGAAGTAAAAAAACAACCCAACCTTGAAAGTGCCTGGCTGCATATCCGTGAATCATTCAATGGTCCGCTGGTATGGAACCTGGTGGCCGTAGTGGTATTGATGGTGGTCAACTGGTCCATCGAAGCAGTAAAATGGCGGTTGTCAGTAAAACCGGTACAGCAGGTAAGTTTTTTAAAAGCATTGAAAGCAGTATTGTCTGGTGTGTCTTTTTCCGTAAGTACACCCAACCGGGTAGGCGAATATCTCGGCAGGGTATTATATATGGATGAAGGCAACCGGCTGCGCACCATTTCACTTACTATTGTGGGAAGCATCAGCCAGCTGATAGTAACAATACTAATGGGAGGCATTGGACTGGTAGTGCTTCGAACTGACATCGAGTCAGGTAATGTGATCACAGGCATCTGGATGAAGGTGGTCATCTATGGCACACTGGCAGCCTTTATGTTTTTAACACTATTTTATTTTCGGTTGTCATGGTTAATTCGCCTTGTGGATCGTTTACCGGGTAACAGCCGCTTTACTTACCTGGTAAAGGCGCTGGAGGAAATTCGTGCAACTTTACTGTTGCGGCTGTTGTCATTATCGCTGTTGCGCTTTGTGGTTTTTATAGTGCAGTATTACCTGTTGTTTAGTTTATTTGGGGTGGAGCTTTCGTGGTGGCAGGCTTTTTGGGCAGTGAGTGTTTCGTTCCTGGTAATGGCAGTGATCCCGACCTTTGCCATTGCGGAACTGGGGTTGAGAGGCAAAGTAGGGTTGATACTGATCGGCCTGTTCAGCACCAATAGCACAGGGATCATTTTTGCCACAGCCGGTATCTGGTTCATCAACCTTGTTATTCCGGCAATAGCAGGAAGTTTATTGATCTTAAGTTTGAAAAAGATATATATAGAAAAAGACGAATAGTCCCGACAGCGATCGGATCAAATATCTAAAATAGCAATTGACACATGAAAAGAGTTAGACTTATTGCACCACTGGCCCTGTTGTTATTCGGATTTTCGAATAAAGTGGCAACGCCACCGGATACGTTCTGCGGCATTACGAATGTGGCCTTCAAGGTGGATGAAGAAGTTTCTTTTACTGTATTCTATGCAGTGGCCGGGATATATGTGAATGCCGGCAATGCCACGTTCACCAGCAAACTGGAAACGATCAATAACCGGCCCGTGTACCATGTAACCGGGGAGGGAAAAACAAACGGCTCTTATGACTGGATCTATAAAGTACGGGACAAATATGAATCCTATATCGATACCGCCACCATGCAGCCACTGAAGTTTGTACGCAATGTAAATGAAGGCGGATATAAAAAATACCAGAACATCACCTTTAATAAAACGGCCAACACAGCAATAGCCACTGATGGAGTATTTAAAGTGCCCGCTTGTGTGCAGGATGTGGTCAGCTCCATGTATTACGCCAGGAACATTGATTTCTCCAAATTGCGGCCGGATGATAAGATCCCATTTTCCATGTTCCTGGATAATGAAGTATTTAATATGTATATACGGTTTGTAGGAAGGGAAGAAATAAAGACCAAGTACGGAAAGTTCAGGGCGCTGAAAATAAAACCACTGTTGCTGAAAGGCCAGATCTTTGAAGGGGGCGAGAATATGACGGTATGGGTAACAGATGATGCTAATCATATCCCTGTAAGGGTAGAAAGCCCCTTAGTGGTGGGTAAGGTAAAGATCGATATGATGAGTCATGCTAACCTGCGTCATCCGCTGACCTCACTTATAAAGAAGAAATAAAACAGCCTTTTCAGATCTCGTCAAGTTTAAAAAGATCTTTTGCCCGGATACCTTTTTCTGTTTGCTGCAGGTTGCAGCATTCATGCAACGGGTCGTGTTCAAAGAAAAGAATATAATCACCTTCAGCAGCTTCTTTCAGAAACGACTTCTTTTCATTCATCGTGGTAAGCGGAAACATATCATACGCCATTACATAAGGGATAGGGATATGTCCGGCAGAAGGCAAAAGGTCAGCCATGAATACAATGGTTTTTCCCTTGTATTGTATTTGGGGCAGCATCATACTTTCTGTATGGCCACTCACAAAGCGAACGGAAATATTGTCAGCAAAAGAGGTTTGCCCCAGCCTGCCATCCAAACCACCAGCTATTGCTACGAATTGCAACCGGCCGCTTTCTTCAATAGGAAGAATATTTTCTTTTAAAAAAGAAGCCTTCTCTCTTTCGTTGGGATACACGGCCCAGTCCCAGTGCTTTTTATTGCTCCAGTAAACTGCATTACTAAATGCAGGAACTAATTGATCTCCCTTCCGCAGGATAGAACCGCCGCAATGATCAAAATGCAGATGCGTTAAGAATACATCCGTGATATCATCCCGGTGAAAACCGTAGCTGGCCAGCGATTTATCCAGCGTATCATCACCATGCAGGTAATAGTGGCTGAAAAATTTAGCATCCTGCTTATCGCCATTGCCATTATCCACTAAGATCAAACGATTGCCGTCTTCTATCAGCAGGCAGCGCAGGGCCCAGGAGCATAAATTATTTTCATCAGCAGGGTTGATCTTATTCCACATGCTTTTAGGTACCACGCCAAACATGGCGCCACCATCGAGTTTGAAGTAGCCGGTGTTTATCGAATACAGTTTCATTTGGCATTCAATTTTTTAAATGCACTTTGGGTAAATAAAAGAAAGATAAGTGCCACAATAAAGAATATCATCAATGCCAGTACGGAATTGCGTTGCGATCCGGTAAGCTCTGTAATAAAACCAAAACTGAACATACCGATAACAATAGCGATCTTTTCTGACACATCATAAAAACTGAAGAAAGAAGCAGTGTCTTTCGTTTCAGGCATTAGTTTGGCATAGGTGGAGCGGCTGAGGGATTGGATACCTCCCATTACAAAACCCACTACTCCGGCCAGTGCATAAAAGGCGATCGCATTCTTAGCGGGAATAAAATAGGCCCCAATGCAAATGCCTATCCATACAAATATGCAGATCATCAAAGCAAAAAAGTTGCTCGTCTTTTTAGAAAGCGCCGCAATGGCAAAAGCGCCGGGTATGGCTATCAGTTGTATGATAAGAATGGCAATGATAAGACTGTCGGTTTCTATTTTCAATTCACTTTTTCCGTACAGGGTGGCAGCAAGCATTACCGTTTGCACCCCCATGCTGATAAAAAAGAACGATAGCAGGAATCGTTTTAATACCGGCATATGTATAAGCTGCTTCGCTACTTTTCGCAGTTCCTTATAGCCACTGCTTAAAATATTTTTTTGCACCCCTTCGCCGGCCGGAATAGATTTTGGCATCCGGTTCAGCGAAAAATTACCAAACACAAACCACCAGATACCTACCAGTAAAAAAGAAAGTTGTGAAGCAAAGCTGCCGGTGATACCCCAGAGATCTTTCTTTAAGATCAACACAAGACTTACTACTTGTAAGATCACACTACCGATATACCCAAATGCAAACCCTTTGGCGCTGATACGGTCCCGGTCTGCAGGTGCTGCAATTTCCGGCAGGTAGGAATTATAAAATACCAAACCTGCCCAACTGCCGATACAGGCAAAGATCATACACAAGATACCCAGCCACAGGTTCGACTGATCAAAAAAGAACATCATACTGCAGGCAACACTGCCCATCGTCATAAAAAAACGGAGAAAGCTCTTTTTATTTCCTTTATAATCAGCAATGGAAGAAAGCAGCGGCAGCATGATCGCTACCAGCAAAAAACTAAAGGCAAGCGTATAATTATATAAAGAAGTATTGACGAATTCCCTTCCCAGGAACGTGACCATATCCTGTTTGGTATTCTCATTATCATCGCCGGTAATTCCTTCAAAATAGGCAGGGAAAACGGTGGAGGTGATCACTAAGTTATATACTGAATTGGCCCAGTCGTACATGGCCCAACCATTCACTACTTTTTTGGAAGCGGTTTGCATATGGATGCTTTCAGTAAAAATAGGGATAAATGTTTTACCGGTTAATAACCCCGGTAGCTATCAATACCAGCAGCACAATACCCCCGATGATACGATAGTAGCCAAACAATTTAAAGCCATGTTTCTGCAAAAACCCGATAAAGAATTTAATGGCCAGCATCGCCACAATAAAAGCCACCACATTGCCAATGGCAAATAACTTTATATTTTCTCCGGAAATAGATTTATATCCTTTCAGCAATTTATAACCCGTGGCCGCTGCCATGGTAGGCACTGCGAGAAAAAAAGAAAATTCCGCTGCCAGGCTGCGGGTCAGTTTTTGTTGCATACCGCCGATAATGCTGGCCGCACTGCGGCTTACACCCGGTATCATCGCCACACACTGCCAGGTACCGATGATAAACGCTTTGGAAAAACTGATCTGCTCTTCTTTTTCCACCACGGGTTTATTAAATACAGTATCAATGAACAATAATACAATACCGCCGGCGATCATTGTGATGGCCACTACCAGCGAACTTTCCAGCAGCGCATCTATCTTTTCGGAGAAAATAAAACCCAGTGCCAGTGCCGGCAGCACTGCTACCAATAGCTTCAGGTAAAATTGAATCCCGCTTTTTCCGGCTGTAAGCGGCGACATGAATTTTTTCCAGTACAATACGATCACAGAAAGAATGGCGCCCAGTTGAATACCCACTGTAAAAAGTTTGGTGAATTCCGTATCGGGAACATGCAGCAGTTTTTCAGCAATGATCATATGTCCCGTGGACGAAATGGGTAAGAATTCAGTAAGACCTTCTACTATAGCGATGATGATAGCATCAAGAATACTCATAAAGGGTTAATTAGACGTGCAACATACTACTTCGCAGTACAAGTAAAAAGGCAACCCGTTTGCTACAGATTGCCTTATTGAATATCAGTTTCCGCCCGGTCAGGCAGCTGTTTCTTTAGGTTTTTTGAAAATGGCGAATATCTCCAGCACCAGCCCGGCCAGTATCAGTATAGGAGCAATGGTGATGCGGGTGGGACTATAAACAGCATCTTTATCAAACACCGCAGGATTCACATTGCTTTTTCCGCCCGACATCAGGAACATCCCGATAGCGATCAGCACCACGCCGGCCAGCATCCACAGGTAGTTCTCTTTATTAAAAATGGAAGGGGCCTTTTTTTCGTTACTCATTGTTTGAAAATTTGGAGCTGCAATATAGGGAAAAGTCCGAAAGTCGGGAAGACGGCAAGTCAGAAAGACGGGAAGACCGTAAGTCAGAAAGTCGGGAAGACGGCAAGTCAGAAAGACGGGAGTCCGAAAGTCCGGAAGACAATCTCTTGATCCAACCAGTGAATTTCGAATTACAGGAAAACTTTCTTTCCGACTTCCTGTCTTTCGGACTTGCCGTCTTCCCGACTAATACAAATCATCCAACCTCATCCTCAAATACTTGATCACACTCCGGTGTGTACTGAAAACCGTAATGACAACACCCAGCACCACCAGGCCGACGAACAACAAAATAAGCCCCGTGGTATCATGAATGGCTTTCATTTCGGGCACTTTGCTTTCTGCCAGTACCACCAGCAAATAGACTGCCACCACAGCAATGATGCCACTGATGGCGCCATTGATCACTGCCCGCACATTAAGCGGCCGGGCGATGAACATGCGGGTGGCGCCAACCATTTGCATGGTCTTAATAAGGAACCGGTTGCTGAACATGGCCAGCCGTATCGTATTATCAATAAGGAAAATGACCACAAAGGCGATGATCAGCGCAACGATCAGCAGCACGATACTGATCATCCGTATGTTTTTATTCATTTCTCCTACCAGTGCGGCCGGGTAGTGCACTTCCTTTACATATACATTTTGCAGCAGGTCCGCTTTGATGTTGTTCAGCGTATCCGCATTCAGGTAATCTTTCTTTATTTTAAAGTCCACACTGTTGTCCAGCGGGTTTTCTGCAAGGATATTATCCCAGCTTTCATTTCCATCAGAGATGTATTTCTTTTTCGCCATCTCCTTGGTGGTGTACACATAGCTTCTTACATAAGGCTTGGAGGCAATATATTGTACCAGTGCCGTACTGTCCTTTGGATTCAGATCGCCGCGGAGATACACATTCACTTCCACACTTTCCTTGAAATGATCACCCAGCTTATTAGCGTTGATCACCAGCCAGCCGATGATCCCTAACAGGAAAAGTACCAGCGTAACGCCCAAAATGGACATGAAATAGGAAGGTTTGCCACGTTTGATAGATGCTTTGCCAGATTGAGACATGAAATGAACTTTTACAGTTAATGGATTATGGTCATACTTCTATTAAATAAGGAAGCAGGACGGGCAAAAATAACAGTTTAGGGCTACAATCAGTATTTTTGCTGCCCACCTGCCTGCCGGTAGGCATGGTTTAAACGATTGGCACTGACTCATATTGCCATTTGAACTTTAAGAATTGTTAAAGAAATTTTAGTAACCCGGCTGTAGTACTACTATCAGCTTCGTTGCGAACTTGTTCTGTTCTCATTTATTCTTTTGGGGAAAGAATAAAAGAGAACCACTCTTCGGCTGCTGGAATTCTACTGGGCATTTTGTAAATCTCATTTAGAATTTAGTACACTTCCCCTCCCCGGAGGGGCGAATGGAGGGACACCAACTGCTGTAATGAAATGGGGTGGGTTGCTCAATAGCGATATACAGCACAAGTGTCCGCCTTCGCTAAAGCTACGGTGGATAAATGCGACGCAACAAACGATGAGTAGCGAACCTGCCTGCCGGCAGGCAGGCCGGACGATGGCCAAATAAAATTAAAAGAAGTAAAAGCGGATATGGAATACAACTTCAGGGATATAGAAAAGAAATGGCAAGCGCAATGGAAAGAATCAAAAGCCTACAAGGTTCATAATCCTGAGCCTGGCGAAGGGTCCAAACCCAAGTGCTATGTGCTGGATATGTTTCCCTATCCAAGCGGTGCCGGCCTGCATGTAGGCCATCCGCTGGGCTATATTGCTTCTGATATCTACAGCCGCTATAAAAGACTGAAGGGTTTCAACGTACTGCACCCGATGGGCTTTGATAGTTTTGGTCTGCCCGCCGAACAATATGCACTCGATACCGGTCAGCATCCTGCGGTTACTACAAAAAAGAACATTGAAACATTCAAAGCACAACTCGATAATATCGGCTTCTGCTACGATTGGGACCGGGAAGTGCAAACCAGCGATCCCAACTATTATAAATGGACACAATGGATCTTCCTGCAACTGTTCAACAGCTACTTCGACAGAAAAGAGAACAAAGCAAAACCAATCAGTGAATTAATAAAGACTTTCGAAACAGAAGGCAATCTCGCAGCTCGCAGCTCACAGCTCGCAGCTTTTACAGCAGACGAGTGGAAAGCCTTTGACGAAAAGCAGCAAGCCGATATCCTCATGGATTCCCGCCTGGCCTTCTGCGGCTATGGCGAAGTGAACTGGTGCGAAGCATTAGGAACCGTACTGGCCAATGATGAAGTGGTGAATGGTGTAAGCGAAAGAGGCGGACACCCTGTAGTGAAAAAAACATTGCGCCAATGGTACCTCCGCATCACTGAATATGCTGACCGCCTGCTGGAAGGATTGGAGACCGTTGACTTCAGCGATGCCATGAAAGAAATGCAGACAAACTGGATAGGGAAAAGCAGCGGAGCTGAAATCAGCTTCGGGCTTCGAGCTTCGAGCTTCGAGCCCGGCTCGCAGCTAACGGCTAACAGCTCAAAGCTTGTTGTTTACACCACCCGTCCCGACACTATTTTCGGTGTGGACTTTATGGTAATAGCCCCGGAGCATGAATTGGTGGATACAATAAAGAGTGAAGAACAGGCAATAGCTGTAGATGATTATATCACCTATGTAAAAAGCCGGAGCGAAAGAGAACGAATGGCGGAGAAAAAGATCACCGGGGTATTTACTGGGGCCTATGCTGTCAATCCTTTTAGCGGCAGAGAAATTCCGATCTGGATAAGTGAGTATGTACTGGCAGGCTATGGCACCGGCGCCATCATGGCGGTACCCTGCGGTGATGAAAGGGACCTGAAATTTGCAAAGCACTTTAATATTCCTGTTACCAATATCATTGGTTCACATTTCAATGGTGAAGAAGCCAACCCGACAAAAGATGCGGTATTAGAAAATTCCGGTTTCCTGGATGGCCTGGTAATGAGAGAGGCGATTGAAGTGGCCATAAAGGCATTAGAAGATAATGGCATTGGTGTAAGAAAAGTGAACTATAAAATGCGTGACGCCGCCTTCAGCCGCCAACGCTACTGGGGTGAGCCGTTTCCGATTGTTTGGAAAGACGGAATAGCTTATCCGCTGCCGGAAAGTGAATTGCCATTAGAATTGCCTCATGTGGACAGTTACAAACCTGGACCGGATGGAGAAGGACCGCTGGCCAACATAACGGACTGGGCCCTCATCCCCGGCCCTTCTCCACAGGTGGAGAAGGGAGCGGCGAGAGTCCCTAAATATGCTGTACATACTCCAAAGCAATACGAGCTGGCAAAGGCAATGAGGAAAGATCATACAGAAGCAGAGGGAATACTTTGGGAATTAGTACGAGGCTCCAAACTGGGGGCTAAGTTTCGCAGACAGCATCCTATAGAATCCTATATAGTTGATTTCGTAAGCCTGCAGGAAAGATTGATTATTGAAGTCGACGGAGGCTATCATAATACGGAAGAACAAAAAGTATATGATGCCGAAAGGACTAAAGTGTTAACCAATATTGGTTTCGAGGTCATCCGGTTTACTAACGAAGAAGTAATAAAACATCCATACAAAACAAAAGACAAGATCAAAGCGAAATTGGCAGAAATAGCGGAGGCGGAGAATAACTCCCCTCTCCGCAAGCGGAGAGGGGCCGGGGGTGAGGGCGGTGGTATGCGGGAAACCAACACCATGCCCGGTTACGCCGGCAGCAGTTGGTACTTCCTCCGTTATATGGACCCGGATAACAAAGAAACCTTCTGCGACAGAAAAGTATCCGACTACTGGAACCAGGTGGACCTCTACATCGGTGGCACAGAACATGCCGTAGGCCACTTATTATATAGCCGCATGTGGACGAAAGTGCTGTATGACCTGGGACATATTGGTTTTGAGGAGCCGTTTAAAAGATTGGTGAACCAGGGGATGATACAGGGGAGTAGCAGATTTGTATATAGGCTTGAAGACTATTCATTTCGAGATGAAGATGTAAATGCTCATATTAAGGGGAAACAGATTTTTGTTTCCAAATCAATTGTTGATCAAATTAATTCAGGTGATTCTTTATCGTTGATTTCTGCTTATGGAGAAATTAATAATCAACTTGGAATAAAGAAATCAGACGTGCCAGCTTTTACTAGAATTTCTAATATTCATGTTGATGTTAATATTGTTGACGGAGTTGAATTGGATATGTCAGCATTTAAAAGATGGAGAGATGAATATGCTAACGCCGAATTCATTTTAGAAGACGGCAAATACATCTGCGGTTCCGAAGTCGAAAAGATGTCCAAGTCAAAATACAACACCGTTAACCCAGATGACCTCGTCGCCAAATACGGCGCCGACACCTTCCGCATGTACGAAATGTTCCTCGGCCCCGTAGAAATGAGCAAACCCTGGGATACCAAAGGCATAGAAGGCGTTCACCGCTTCCTGAAAAAATTCTGGCGGTTGTTTGCTGATGATATAAAAGGCCTGATCGTAACAGATGAAGAGCCGACCCCTGAAGAACTGAAGGTCCTGCACAATACCATCAAAAAAATAGAGAACGATACCGAACGTTTCAGTTTCAACACGGCCGTCAGCGGATTTATGATCGCCACCAACGAACTCACCGATCTGAAATG